>NZ_JBQSYW010000007.1:0-207685 GCF_052379725.1 Brachybacterium sp. 107
GGGGGCCCCCCGGGCGGGGGGGGGGGGGGGCCCCCCGTCGCGGGCGCGCACGGGTCAGGTTGTCGGGGTGAGGCGTCGTGCCCGGGCCCGTTGGATCGCAGCGAGCAGTGAACCGGTGTACGAGCCGCGATCTCCGAGGGCGGCCGTGAGGCGGTCGAGGTACACCGCGAGGATGACGACGCCGAGCCCGGCTTCGACGCCGAGCGCGAGGTCGAGACCGGAGATCGCCGCGACGACCTCCTTGCCCAGGCCTGGAGCGCCGATCATGCCCGCGATGACGCCCATGGACAGGGACAGCATGATGACCTGGTTGACGCCGGCCATGATCGTCGGGACGGCCAGCGGGAGCTGGATGCCACGGAGGATCTGCCAGGGACTCGCGCCGAACGCCTCACCGGCTTCGACGGTCTCTCCGTCGACCTGGCGGATGCCCAGCTCGGTCATGCGCACGCCCGGGGGCAGCGCGAAGATGATCGTCGCGACCATGCCGGGCACGACGCCGATGGAGAAGAAGGTGACCGCCGGGATGAGGTACACGAATGCCGGCATGGTCTGCATGAAGTCCATGATGGGACGCACGATGCTGCTGACGACCCGGTTGCGGGCGGCGAGGATACCGACGGGTACGGCGATCAGCACCGCGATCACAGTCGCGACGAGGACCAGCGCCATCGTCTCCATCATGTGCACCCACTGCTCCATGGACAGGACCAGAAGGAACGTCAGCGCCGTGCCGAGGGCGAGCTTCCACGAGCGAACGATCCAGGCGATCAGGGACAGGATCACGATCATCACGAGCGGCTCGAGCGCTGTCAGCCCGTAGGTCAGGTTGCCGACCAGGAAGTTGAAGATCGTGCTGATGAGGTCGAACAGTCCGCTGGCGTTCTGCGTGAGCCAGTCGATGCCGGACTCGGCCCAGTCGCCGACGGGAATACGGGGGATGAGGCTGTCATCGGGGTTCATCGGTTCTCGTTCCCCTCGTGGTCGGTGGTGTCCCGGAAGCCGGTCTGCTCTCCGCGTCCGAATGCGGCGTTGGCCGGAGCGCCCGGAGTGCCCGGAGAGGGCGGCGAAGTCGGTGATCCGTCGGCTGCGGCGCCCGCCGCAGTCAGGAGCGTCACCCGTGGGATGACGCCCTCGAACCTCCCGTCGTCGTCCACGACGACCAGCGGGTTGAGGTGCTGCGCGGCCGGGGCGAACAGTTCAGCGATCGGGGTGTCGTGCCGCACGATGTGCACGCCGTGCGCGGGGGTCAGCGGGAGGTCGTCACGACCGGACTGGACGGCGTCGGCGATGTCGTTCTCCCAGATCACGCCCGCCGGCGTGTGGTCACGGTTCAGGACCACGAGCCAGGGGTTCTGCGTCTCGCGCAGCAGCTTGTGGGCGGTGCGCGGACCCTGCGCGGCACCGAGCACCTCGGGGGGATGCTCCATGATGGCCGACGCGGTCAGCACCCGGCTGCGGTCGACGTCCTGGATGAACTTCGCGACGTAGTCGTTCGCCGGCTCGTTGAGGATCTCCTCGGAGGTGCCCACCTGCACGATGCGTCCATCGCGCATCATCGCGATGCGGTCGCCGATGCGCATGGCCTCGTTGAGGTCGTGCGTGATGAACAGGACGGTCTTCTCCAGCCGCTGCTGCAGGTCGATGAGCTGGTCCTGCATGTCGCGTCGGATCAGGGGGTCGAGGGCGCTGAAGGCCTCGTCCATGAGCAGGATGTCGGTGCCGGCCGCGAGCGCTCGGGCCAGGCCCACGCGCTGCTGCATGCCGCCGGAGAGCGCCGAGGGGCGGTAGCCCTCCCAGCCCTTCAGGCCGACCATCTGGAGGGCCTCGCTGGCCTTCGCCTCGCGCTCCGAGCGGTTGAGGCCGGAGATCTCCAGGCCGTAGGCGGCGTTCTCGCCGACGGTGCGGTGGGGGAGGAGGGCGAAGTGCTGGAAGACCATCGAGATGCGCTTGCGGCGCACTTCGCGCACCTTGGCGGGGGACATCGCCGAGAGCACCTGGTCACCGATGCGCAGTTCGCCGTCGGTCGCCAGGAGGAGCCCGTTGACCATACGGATGAGGGTGGACTTCCCCGATCCGGACAGCCCCATCACCACGAACATCTCACCGGGGTCGACGCTGAAGCTGGCGTCGATGACCGCTGCGGTGAGTCCGTCCTCGCGCAGCTGGTCCCGGGTCCTGCCGGAGCGGAGCGCTTCCACGCCCCGGGCGGGGCGTCGACCGAAGACCTTGTACAGGCCTTCCGCGGTGATCACTGGTGGCACGAGGGCTCCTCTGGCTGTTGACATCTGGCGTGACGGATCGGCTCCCGAATGCGTGTTCCCCCGGACGCCTGGGCACCGGCCCGACACGCCATCTTCACAAGACCGTTGCGCATCGGCAAACGGCTTGTGCCCAGGAACAGGGCTTTTGTCCCGCCGCGGGTCATCGAGCCCCGTGAACTCCGCGCGACGAGTCCGTGCGCCATTACGGGGTATGGCCTGGGGCGACTACGGGGAGCGCGATGCCCGGAACCTGGTGTCCGGAGTGTCCGACAATCCGGAGATAACTATTCGATCACGCAGGTGAAAGCTGTCTGGCATGTCACCGCTGATGAGCCGAGACAGTCAGATGTTCTGTGGATCAGATGCGCCGTGGATCGGGACGTTCGGCAGATCGGGACGCGGCAGATCGGGATGCGGCGGCCTTGGATGCGGCGGCCCTGGACGCGGTAGCTCTGGGCTCGGCCGGTCAGGCGCGGGTCGGCAGCGTCTCCGCCAGGAAGCCGAGGGTCTGCTGCCAGGCGGATTCGGAGGCCCGGGCATGGTGGAGGGCGGGATGCGGGTTGTCGAAGGCGTGGCCGGCCCCGTCGTGGAGCTCGAAGCGGACCTGATCCCGCGCGCCGCCGGCGGTGAGGGCCTCGCGGATCTGGGTGACCTGATCGAGGGGGATGAACGCGTCGGCGGTGCCGAAGTGGTGCAGGCTCGGGACCGTGACGTCCTCTGCCTGGTCGAGCACCGTGGGCAGAGCGGAGCCGTAATAGCTGACCAGCACCGACGGGGAGCGGTCCTCCCGAGCGGCGGCGGCCGCGGTGGTGAACGCGAGCCCTCCGCCGTAGCAGAAGCCGAGCAGCCCTACCCGCTCCGCGTCGACGGTGCCGTGCGCGCGCAGGGCGTTGAGGGAGGCGAGGGCGTCTGCCTCGGCCCGCTCCCAGGGAAGCAGCTGGGCCAGGTCCATGCCGTCGGCGAGCCAGGACTCGGCGTCCTCCCCGTCCTCCAGGCCCACGACCGGCGGGTCGAGACGGGCGAACAGCTGCGGGGCGAGCACCGCGTAGCCGAGAGCTGCGAGATCCGCGCAGCGCTGCTGCATGTAGTCGGACAGGCCGAAGATCTCCTGCAGCACGACGAGGCCGGGGACCGGCTGCTCGAGGTTCTCGGGCAACCAGAGCAGTCCGGGCAGGTCGCCGGCGTCGGTGGGGATTAGAAGCGTCGTCGCACTCACGTCGCGACTGTACCGCGAGCAGGCTCAGGAGAAGAGCGCGACCCCGTAGATCGCGGCGAGCAGCAGGTGGGCGATCCCGTGCCACCTGGTCATCCTCGCCGCCTGCGCCGAGAGGGCGCACAGCGCGAGGGTCACGCCGAGCAGCACGAGGTTCGTGGGGGACTCGGCGAGGACCACTCGCTGCCCGGTGAGCAGGGAGATCACCAGCACCGTCGGGATCGTCAGGGCGAAGGTCGAGACCAGGGCGCCGTGGCACAGATTCACGACCCGCTGGATCTCTCCGCCGAGCGCCGCCCGCACGGCCGTGATCGACTCCGGCGTGAACACGATCATCGCGATCAGCACCCCGCCGAGAGCCGCGGGTGCGCCGAGCCGGGCGAGACCCTCGTCCAGCAGGCCCGCCATGTGGTGCGAGAGCAGCACGATCGGCAGCACCGTGGCGACGAGCAGCGCGGAACGAGCCAGCAGCTCGAGGCGGTGGGTGCGAAGGGCCGGCCCGATCCCTGGGGTGGATGGGGTGGATGGGGTGGATGAGGTGGAAGGGGCGGATGAGACGGATGAGACGGATGGGGTGAATGGGGAGGACGACGCCGGCCCAGCCGCAGACGCCGACGTGGAAGAGACAGCGTCGGGGTCGCGGACGACGTCCTCCGGCGCCGCTCGGCAGCCGGTCTGTGCTGCGTGGCGACCGGTCTGTGCTGCGCGGCGACTGGTCTGCGCTGCGCGCGGGCCGGTCGACACCTCCTGGAAGTCGGGGGCACGCACGCCGGTCTGGCGTCGGAGGAACACTGCGTAGAGCACGACGGCCGCGCCCGCCACCACAGCCGCCTGGACCGGGCGCAGCGAGCCTTCGTCCCCGATGAGGGCGGGCAGCGCGAAGGCGCTCGTCGCCAGGAGCACCAGCATGCCCACGTACATCGAGGTCCCGGTCCGGTTCGCGGTCAGGCCGCCGTACCGGACCCCAGCCACGACCAGGCAGAGACCGAAGACCAGATTCAGGATGATCATCGACACCGCCATCACGGAGTCCCGGGCGATGGTGGCGTGGTCGCCCTCGCCGAGCATCACAGCCGCGATCAGCACCACCTCGATCACCACGATGGAGAGGGTCAGCACGAGCGTGCCGTAGGGGTCGCCGAGGCGGCCGGCCAGGGCCTCTGCCTGCTGCACGACTCCACCGGCGGCGAGCACGATGACTGCCACGATCGCGGTCAGGATCGCCAGCAGGCCGAGCGAGGACAGCGGGGACGGGAGCACCGGGACGAGGGCGGCGAGCGCGGCGACCGACGACCAGCCGACGACGAGACGCAGGATCGCGGACGGCGTGAGGACTGCGCGGGCGAGCCGGGGGCCGGTGAGGGCGGGGGAGCGGTCGAGCGACGGCATGGGATCGTCCTGTTCCGAGGCCGTCCTCGTCGGAGCTCCTGCGATCGGGTCGTCCCGGTCGCGGCGTCGCCCGTCTCCGGGACGACGCACCTTTCACGGTAGGCGACGACTGCGGTGCTCGGAAGCACCTGGTGAGCGATCTGACCGCCTGATCGCCGACGCGCGAAAGCCGTCAGCTTCTGGGAATCGTGTCGATGCCGACCAGTCGACCTGTCGACCTGTCGACCTGTCGACCTGCCGACCTGCCGACCCCAGCCGTCGCCACCGACGTCGCTCGGGGTGACCAGGAGGTCCCAGCTCTCGCCGTCCGATGTCATCGCCGTGCACGGTGCTGATTCGACGGGGTCAGAGGTGTCCTCAGCTCGGTCCGCTGGTCAGGCTGGCACGACTGGTCAGGGCCACCTGGGTGTGGTGGCCCGGACCAGCCGTGCCGATCGGACGGTGCGTGCCGATCAAGCGGTGCGTGCGGAGACGCGTGGTGCGACGGTGGGGGCGGGGCCGGTGACCTGGACCAGATCGATCAGATCGTGAGCCTCTCCCTCGAGATCGTGAGGCGCGTCATCGCGCTCCACCTCGCTCAGTGCGTCGGCGTCGAGATAATCGAAATGCTCGGCGGCGGTGTCGTGCGTATCAGTGACCTTCATCGGAATCCTCCTGCGGACTTCAGGCGGTCTTCACTGGTCATCGTTGACCAGGTGAGGACAGCATGCCACCACAACCAGGGAAACGGCGGCAAGACACCTGAGTTTCCTGTGGATAACGTGCCTCGGGGAGGAAAGGTCGTCGTGCGGGCAATTCCGGATGATCAATCCCGCGAGTCCGAGACGCGGGAAAAGCCGGTTAGCAGACGACCGGTTCAGGCCATTCGGGCGAGTTCAGGCCAGTTCAGGCCAAGTCAGCCCAGTTCAGCCCGGTTCAGGCAAGTCCATCGAAGCCCGGGTCAGTGGTCGTCGTCGCGCCCAGGCGTGGGATCCCCGTGCTCGGCGCGGTAGCGGTCGTCCTCCGCGTCCTCATCCGTCGTCGACCCGTGGCGGGGACGGAAGCCCAGGATGATCCCGAGGACGATACCCGCCGCGAAGCCGAAGGCCGCAGCTGTCACCAGGTTGTCCGTCATCGTCAGCGCGATGCCCATCCCCACGATGAAGCCGATCAGCATGCCGAACGGCATCCAGGTGGCGTCGAAGGAACGGTGCTTCTGCGGAGTCATGCTGCCTCTGTTCGATGTGGCCCTGCGGTTCGATGTGGCCCTGCGCGGGCCGCGCGGGTGGGGCGTCCCTCGAAAGCCTAGCCGGGAGCCGCCCCGAGGGATCCCTCGTCGGGAGCGGACGCTGTGGAAGCTCGAGAAAGGTCTCATCGCCGGGAACGAGACGTATCCCGCGCACCGGAGACCCAGCGCGGTTCCCCGGTAAAGTCCCTGTGTGACTGCTTCCCCGACCACCCTCCAGGCGCTGCGCCATCCTCACCTCCTGACCACCGAGGTGCTCGCCGGGGCGGTGACAACTCTCGCCCTGATCCCCGAGGTCATCTCCTTCTCGGTGATCGCGGGCGTCGACCCGAAGGTCAGCCTGATCGCCTCCGTGGTCCTCGCCGTCTCGATGTCGATCCTGGGCGGCCGGCCCGCCATGATCACTGCGGCCGCCGGCGCCGTCGCCCTCGTGGTGGCCCCGCTCGTGCACACCCACGGCGTTGAGTACCTGCTGCCCACGGTGATCGTCGCCGGCGTCATCCAGATCCTCTTCGGCGTCACCGGTCTCGCCCGGATCATGCGCTTCATCCCCCGCTCGGTGATGATCGGCTTCGTCAACTCGCTCGGCATCCTCATCTTCACGGCCCAGTTGCAGCATGTGCTGGATGTGCCGACTGCGGTCTACCCGCTGTTCGTGCTCACCCTGGTCATCGTGCTCGTGCTGCCGCGCCTGACCAAGGCCGTGCCGGCGCCGCTCGTGGCGATCGTGGTGGTCACCGCCATCGCGATGATCGCCCACCTCGCCGTCCCGAATGTCGGCGACCAGGGCGAGATGTCCGGCGGCCTGCCCGGTCTCACCCAGCTCCAGGTGCCGCTGGACCTCGAGACCCTGGGCATCATCGGGCCCACGGCGCTCAGCGTCGCCTTCGTGGGCCTCATGGAGACCCTGCTGACCGCGAAGCTCGTGGACGACATCACCGACACCAGGTCCTCCAAGAGCCGCGAGTCCTGGGCGCTGGGCACTGCGAACATCCTCGCCGGTCTCTGGGGCGGCATCGCCGGCTGCGCCATGATCGGGCAGACCGTCGTGAACGTGAAGCTCGGACGGGCTCGCACCCGCCTCTCCACCTTCATCGCCGGCGTGCTGCTGCTGATCCTGGTGACCGTGCTCTCGGACCTCATGGCGCAGATCCCGATGGCCGCGCTCGCCGCCGTGATGATGGTGGTGGCCCTGTCCACCGTCGACGTCCACAGCATCAAGCCGGCCACGTTGAAGCGGATGCCGCTGTCGGAGACCTTCGTGATGCTCGTGACCGTCGTGGTCGTGGTCCTCACCCACAACCTCGCGATCGGCGTCGCCGCCGGCGCCGTGCTGGCGATCCTGCTCTTCGCGAGGCGAGTCGCGCACGTGACCACCGTGGATCGCCTGGTCGGGGACCAGGGCGCGGCGTACACCGTGCGCGGGCCGCTGTTCTTCGGCAGCAGCAACGACCTCGTCGAGCAGTTCCACTACGCCGAGGATCCCCCACGAGTGGTCGTGGACTTCTCCGCCGCCCAGATCTGGGACGCCTCGACCGTGGCCGTGCTCGACTCCGTGCAGGCCAAGTACGCCGAGCACGACATCGAGGTGCGCTTCACCGGGCTCGATGAACGCTCCACCGGGTTCCATGGACGGCTCACGGGCACGCTGAACTGAGAGGCGGCCCGAAGGGGCCGACGCGCTGTGCAGCGGCATCGGGCCGCTGGTGCTGTCGCTGTCGGAGCGCTGGCTGTGCCGGGTGACGACGAATTTTCGTCGTCCTGTGTGGCCCAGGGCCTCGTGCTCGTCACGGACGTGAGGTCCGGGGCCAAGGCGCCGTGCCGGCAAAGAGCGATGCGATGACAGGTGTCAGCGCCGGGGCATGCATCCCGAGACGATGCGGCGGGACCTCACCACGGCAGCACCTCCGGGATCGGGTCCGCTCCGAGCACGTGCTGGTCGCAGAAGGCGAGCATCGCCTGGTTCCAGGCCAGGGCGTTGGACGGGGTCAGCACCCAGTGGTTCTCGCTGGTCAGCTGCAGGAAGCGGTGCGGCATCGTCTCCGGTTCGCCGTCCCAGCCCGAGACCAGGTCCCACCACAGGCGCAGCGCCTCGCTGACCGGGACGCGGTAGTCGCGGTTGCCGTGCGTGACCAGCATCGGTGTGGTGATGGACGCGGCGGCGCGGTGCGGGGAGTACTGGCGATACCACTCGGGCACCTCGTCCTCGTGGCGGTGCACGCGCATCTTCGAGGCGGCCGCGTCAGTGGTGCGGTGCTGCTGCTCGAGCGCCCACAGCCCGGCATGGGTGACGATCGCGTCGAAGCGGTCGGTATGCCCGGCGATCCAGTTCGCCATGAACCCGCCGAACGATGCCCCGAGCATCGCGGTGCGGGTGTCGTCGAGCTCCGGGCGCGGCAGCACGGCGTCAAAGAGCGTCTCGCACTCCCGGAAGACGACGTCGGGCAGGCGCGGCCAGCCGCGGTTCAGGCCCTCGTCCCCGTAGCCGGTGGACATCGCCGGATCCGGCATGAGCACCGCGTACCCGCGCTCGACGGCGAGCCACGGGCACCAGCGCCAGCTCCACGCGTTGTACGAGCCGTGCGGACCGCCGTGGATCCACAGCATCACCGGGGCCGGCTCCGCGGCAGACGCCGACGCGGGAACGCACAGCCAGCCGCCCACGGTGATCCCGTCGACGTCGGTCTCGACCCATTCCAGCGTGCCGGGGAGGGCGCCGACCGCGCCCGGGGCGGGCAGCTCGCGGGGCGTGGCGTCGGCGGTGATCCGTACCGGGCGGGACGGGGTCCCGACGTCGTTGCGCAGGGCGAACAGCGTGCCATCTGCCGCGGGGGCGAGCGCGGAGAAGACTCCGTCGGCCGCGACCGTGCGGGAGGCGCCGCTGGTGGGGTCGATCGCGAGGACCGCTCCGGAGGAGTGCAGGTCGCCGGCCACGAGCAGGGACCCGTCCTCGGCCCAGGCAAGGTCGCCGATGCTCAGGTCGCCGAGCTGCGCCGCGACGGGCTCGCCGCCGCCGATCGGATGGATCTCCAGGTGGCTGTAGCTGGTGTCGGTCGGGCTCGACGCGGTCGAGCGGATCACGGCCAGGCGGCTGCCGTCCCGGGAGAACAGGGGAGCGCCGAACTGGGAGCCGTCGTCGGCCTGCAGCAGCACGACTCGCCGCAAGGTGGCGGTGTCGATGAGCACGATCGAGCTGCGGGTCTCCCCGCCGCGCACCCGCTGGGTCCAGGAGGTCGCGACCGTGGAGCCGTCGGGGGAGAGATCCGCGGAGGCGGCGTAGAGCGTCACCGTGCCGACGTCCGGGGTGAGATCGGTGAGGTCGCCGTCGGTGCTGACCAGCACCAGGCGTCGGCTCTGGTCGCCGATCTCGTGGTCCCACTGCCGGATCGGCATGCCGGTGTGCCAGATCGTCGTCTGCTTCGCGTCCTTGCGGGCCTTCCGACGCTCGGCGTCGTTCTCGAGGGCGCCCCCGGGAAGCACGCTGGTCGCAGCGAGCATCGTGCCGTTCTCGGCGACGCCCAACAGGGTCAGGCCCGCGGGGGCCGACGCGACCACCTGCGCCTCCCCGGTGCGGGGCAGGCGCCAGATCGCGGAGGTGTCCTCGTCGCCCTCGCCCTGCGGGTCCGGTCGGGCGGAGCTGAACAGCAGCGAGCCGTCCGGGGCGAAACGCGGAGCGCTCTCGCCGCTGGCGGAGAACGTGAGCCGACGGGCCGGCTGGCCACCCTCCGGATCCAGCTCCCACAGGGAGGAGACGAGCTTCGCGCCGTTCTCGTCGGCCTCCTGGATCGCGGCGACCACCCGGCCATCGGATCCGGCAGCGAGCGAGGCCAGGCGCGGGATGCGCAGGAAGCCGTCGATGTCGGAGAAGTTCGAGAAATCAGAGGACCCCGCAGATTCCGAGGCCGGAGCGTTCGCCGGGTCCTCGGGGGAGCGGGCCATGGAGGGGGTGGGAGCGTCTGTGCTCGAGGTGGAGGAAGGCATCTCGTCACGCTACCGGAGTCGCCAGGAGAGAACGCTGCGGACCGTCTGCGGACTCCTGGGGCCACGAAGAAAGGTCAGGACGCTGCCGCAGCGCCCTGACCCGATACGTCCTTCGTGCCCCCGAGACGATTCGAACGTCCGACACCCGCTTTAGGAGAGCGGTGCTCTATCCCCTGAGCTACGGGGGCCATCCTGCCCGGCCGATCCGTCATCCGACGTCGCACGGGCGCGCTCATACTAGCGCCCATGGCAGGATCGGAGCATGTCGAGCCAGCTGCACGAGACCACTGCCACCACCATCGCGATCGTGCTGGCGGGCGGCGCCTCCTCCCGGCTCGACGGCACGGACAAGACCCGGGTGCAGGTCGCAGGAGCCACGACACTGGAGCGGGTACTGCGCTCGGCGCACGTCGACCGGCGGATCGTCGTCGGCCCCGCCGGGGACGACGGGCCCGATCTCGCTCGCAGCCACGGCGCCCGCTTCGTGCACGAGGACCCGCCCCGCTCCGGGCCCCTCGCCGCGCTGGCCCGCGGTGTCGCCGAGATCCCCGGCGGAGAGGGCCCGAGCGATGACTCCGACCGCGGCGTGACCGTGCTTGTGCTCGGCGGGGACATGCCCCTGCTGCGCGCAGAGACCCTCACCGCGCTGGTGTCGACCAGCGCCTCCGAGCAGAAGGTCGCGGCCCTCGCCGGGTCCGACGGCCATGTGCAGTACCTCTGCGCCGCCTGGCCGCTCGCACGACTGCGCGCTGCACTGGGAGTCCTCGAACAGCCTGAGGGCGGCTGGGCGAACCTCAGCCTGCGCCGCCTCTACGACCAGCTCGGGGCCGATGAGCTCCTCACGCGACAGGCCGCGGGGGCGGAGGCCTCCGATATCGACACCCCGGAGGCGCTGGATGCGGCGCGCGACGCGGCCGGCCCCCGCATTGCCCTCGCCCAGATCGAGGTCTCCGAGGATGCCGAGGTCACGCGGGGAACCGTTCGCGCCGCGGTGGCAGAGGCCGCAGCGGCCGGAGCACAGCTCGTGCTGCTGCCCGAGGCCACGCTGACGCCGTTCGGCACTGACCTGCGGGCCGTGGCAGATGGCCACCATGCCTCTTTCGAGCAGCTGATCCAGGAGCTCGCCGATGCGCATCATCTTGTCGTGGTAGCCGGCTCCTTCACCCCGGCAGACGGCGACCGCGTGCACAACACGGTGATCGCCCGCGGCCCTGACGACGAGAACGGTCCTGCCGACGAGAACGGTCCTGCCGACGAGAACTGTCCCGCCGACGAGCCCCTTGCCGCCGACGCGGCCGGGGCAATCGGCGAGCCGGGTGCCGTGCGGGCCGAGTACCGCAAGATCCACCTGTTCGATGCCTACGGATCCCGCGAGTCCGAGACCGTCGCCCCGGGGGAGGAGCTGGTCGTGATCGACCTCGGTGGCGCCCGGTTGGGGATCGCCACCTGTTACGACGTGCGTTTCCCGGAACAGTTCTCGGCGCTCGCCCGGCGAGGCGCGCAGGCGATCCTGCTCCCGCTGGCCTGGGCCGACGGCCCCGGGAAGAGCGAGCAGCTGCGTCTGCTGCTGCAGGCTCGCGCCCTGGACTCCACGACCGTGGTGCTCGCCGCGGACCAGGCCCCGCCGGCGCAGTACACCGGCAAGGCGGCGCGGGGGATCGGGCAGAGCGCGGTGATCGGTCCGCTCGGGCAGATCCGCCAGGAGCTCGGTCGGGAGCCGGGCCTGCTGGTGGTGGACCTCGACCTCGAGGAGGTCCGGGACGCGAGGGCTGCGCTGCCGGTCCTCGAGCACGGCGTTCCCCTGCCCCGGGACTGAGTTCCAGCACCCGCTGCGACGTCGCTCACTGCCCGGTCGCCGTCCAGGGATCGCTCCCGGTCGCTGGCGTAGCCTGCTCGCGTGATGCTCTCGACCGGCCCTCGTGCCTCCGCTCTGCCCGCTTCTGTCCGTCCCGCCTCCCTGCTCGCGCTGTGCGCAGCGACGATGCTCGCCGCCTTCGCGATGCTCTCGATCCCGGCCTACGCCCACGACACCCTGATCTCCTCGGATCCGGCCGACGGCGACACGCTGGAGACGTCGCCCGAGTCGATCACCCTGACCTATTCCGCGGACATCCTCGAAGTGAGCCCCGCGGTGCGGATCGTCGACGAGGCCGGCGAGACCGTGGCCGATATGGAGCCGACCGTGGACGGCCCCGAGGTGACCGCCGAGCTCGCGGATCCGCTGCCTGCCGGCGACTACACGGTGCAGTGGCGGGTCGTCTCCAGCGACGGGCATCCGATCGAAGGCTCCGTGGACATCACCGTCGAGCAGGACCCTGCAGGAGAGGACTCAGCTGACCAGGACTCTGCCGCGCCGAGCGACGGTGGTGGAGAGGGTGCAGCGACCGGGTCGAGCGACGCCGGGGGTGCAGACGAGGCCGCCGGCTCGTCGGACGCAGGGGGCTCCTCGGGTGCCACGGGTGCTGAGTCCGGTGAGGACTCCGGGGCCACCGAAGAGAGCGGCTCCGCGATGCCGCTGCTGCTGGGCGTCGTCGGGATCGTGGTGGTCGCAGCCGCTGCCGCAGCGTTCTTCGTCCTCCGCAAGCGCAGCTGAGCGGACGGCGCGAGCAAGGAAACGCCCCCGACGCCGTAGCGTCGGGGGCGTTTCGCAGTCACGCGGGGGAAGGGGCGATCAGTTGCCCTTCTTCTCACCCTCGTCGTCGCCGCCGAGACCGAAGCGGTCGCGAGCGGCGTCGGCGCCGGTGTCGACATGCTTGTCGAGGTTGTCCGGAGTGCGCTCCTTGACCTGGTCGCTCGCGGCGTCCAGGCCCTGGTTCACCTTGTCCGGGTTGTCTCCGGCGAAGTCCTTGGCCTTGTTGAGCGCGTCATCGAAACCCATGATCAGTGTCCTTTCGTTCGCGGTCACGCCCCGTGCGGGGCGACATCGCCAACTTACGTCCCGGCAGGTCGTGTCTCAAACGTGACCACCTGATTCCCTTCACCTCTGACGGTTAGTGACCGGAAGCCCGAAGAGTCGGGACGAGATGCGCAATACTGGGTGCGTGAACCTGCGTATTTCCAATTCTGACCAGAAGTCCGGGCGGCCAGACGCGCGGCCGGACGTGCGGCCGGACGTGCGGCCGGACGGGCAGTCCGGAGCGCCTCGAGCCCGGCAGCCTGCGGACCGCAAGGACCGATCGGCGCGCTGGGACCACGTGCTCACGCTGCTGTCGACGACCAAGCGGCTGTCGGTGTCCGAGGTCGCCGCGGAGCTCGGGATCAGCGAGTCCACGGTGCGTCGTGACTTCATGGAGATGGAGCGTGCCCAGCTCGCCCGTCGCACCCACGGCGGCATCATCGCGATCGACGTCGCCTATTCCCTGGCCACGGTGCCGCGCACGACCGACGAGGGCTCGGCGCAGCGGGAACGCGTCGCGGGCCGCGCCGCGAGCCTGGTCGAGCCCGGACAGATCATCGGCTTCAACGGGGGGCGCACCACCACCTCCACCGCACGGCGTGCCGTGGCCCGGCCGGACATCGACTCCCGGGACGGGACCCCGGGGCTCACCGTGGTCTGCGCCGCGCTGAACATCGCGACGGAGGCCGTGCTGCGGCCCTCGGTGCGCACGGTCGTGCTCGGCGGCGTCGCCGAGCCGTACTCCTTCGAGCTCACCGGCCCTCTCGCCACGGCGACGATGCGCGACCTCTGGCTGGACACGATGTTCGTGGGCACCGTCGGCCTCGATATCCACGCCGGGCTCACCTGCAACTCCGATGCCGAGGCCGGTGTCACGCGCATCATGATCGGGCATTCCCGCCGCGTGGTCGGGCTGGCGACGGCGGACAAGGTCGGCCACCGCGCCCTCGCCGGGATCTGCCCGGTCTCGGTCCTCACCGACCTCATCATCGCCGGCCCGGTCCCGGACGATCTGCGGGCGCATCTCGAGGAGACCTCGGTGCGTCTGCACGAGGTGTGAGGAGGAGGTGTGAGCAGGCACGCCCAGGACTCCCGGGCGGCCACGGCACGCCTGCGCGAGCAGATGCCCGCCTCCCGGTAGCGTGATGCACTATGTGGAATCTCCTGCGCGGCAAGAAGCGCCCTGCCAGCACGGCCGAGGGTGCGGGCCGTCGCGACGACGCCCTGTCGAACCTGGCCCGTGAGAGTCGGGCCTCTGCGAGCACCTCCGCGCAGGCGGCCGAGGACGAGGCGGACGGGCGCCTTCACGGCGACCGCGCCGAGGGCGCTGGAACCGCTGCGGAGAGCGCGACGGACGCCCCGAGCACGAGCCGCTACGACCTGGTCGTCGAACCTCATCTCGACGAGGTCGGCGCCGGGATCGCCCCCGAGCAGGACGAGGACGACCTCCCCTCCGAGCCTCGCGAGCACCGCCCGCTCAGCCGCGAGGACCTGGTCGCCGACGCCCTGGACAGCTGGGCCCAGCAGATCACCGGCGGGGTCACCGCGCCGTCCTTCCTCACCCAGATCCGGGCCGGCTCGACCGTCCTCGAGCTCACGCACTCCCATCCCTCCGGGCTCGCCCAGCTGCTCGCCGGCCATGGTCCGACGCGCCTGTCGTCCCTGGTCCGCGAGGTCGGCGCCCTGGCCGACGCGAGAGCCCATGCCCGGACCATCCGCGAGATCGCCGAGCGGCATGCCGAGGAGATCGGGCTGACCACCTGCCATCTCGGGATCGGTGAGGCCACCTGGTTCCCCGAGGACGGCTCCGAGCCGATCCATGCCCCCGTGCTGGTGCGTCCGATCACCCTGAGCCTGCGCGGCAACGCCCGCGAGGACGTCGACCTCGAGGTCGATACGACCGCGGATCTGAATCCGGTGCTGCTGCGTTCCCTGCGCGAGGCCGGTGTCGCCGTCGACGCCCGCGCCCTGCTGGCCACCACCGACGGCTCCCACGGGTTCGACCCCAATCCTGTGCTCGACGCCTTCCGCTCCCTGGGGCAGCCCCTGCCCGGGTTCCGCATCACCCACGCACTGGTGGTCGGCAACCTCATGGACGCCGCCGGATCCGTCGGCGAGGACCTCGCGGCCGACCGGCCCGACTGGGTGTCCTCGCCCCTGGTCGCGGCCCTCGCCGGGGACGCCGAGGCCCAGGCCGTCGTGCGCAGCGATGACGCGGACCAGGAGGTCCCCGAGGTCCCCGAGCACGAGCTGGTCTCCGCCGTCGATCCCGATCATCGCGCCGTGCTCGCCCGGGTGCTCGCCGGTCAGGATCTCGCGGTCGCGGCGCCCCCGGGCAACGGCAGCCTCGATCTCGTCGTGGACCTCGCCGAGGAGCTCAACGCCCGCGGCCGAAGCGTGCTGATCGTCTCCCAGCGCCGTCGGAACCTGGCCCAGCTCGTCGCGACCGCGCAGCGCAGAGGCCTCGAGGAGCTCGTCTTCGACCTCTCCCCGGACCCGTCGCTGCAGCGCAACGCCTCCGCGGCCCTGCTGCGCAGCCTGCGCCGCGCCGGGTCCCACGCGCTGGGCCCCGAGGACGCCGCGCCGGCGGAGCTCGCGGAGATGCGGGACATCCTCGTGGGCCACGTCGAGGCGATGCACCGCCTCCAGCAGCCCTGGAACGCCTCCGCGCACGACGCGATCTCCGCGCTCGCCGCTCTGACCCGTCTGCGCCCCTCACCCCGAACCCAGGTGCGGCTCCGTGCGGATGTCGCCGCCCAGATGATCGGCGACGACCGGGACCGGTACTCGGACGCCCTGCGAGAGGCCGCCGAGGTGGGCGTGCTCACCACCGGCCCCGAGGAGACCGCCTGGTACGGAGCCCCCATCAGCTCCGACACCCAGGCCGCCCGCGCCGAGGAGCTCGTGGACCACCTCCGCGAGGAGATCCTGCCGAAGCTTCGCGAGGTCACGACCCAGACCGGTGACGACCTCGGGCTGGCGGCGCCCGCCACGCTCCAGCAGCTCACGGAGCGGCTCGGTCTGCTCGACCGGGTGCGGGCGCTGCTGGGCACCTTCCAGCCCGCCGTGTTCCGGGCCCCGCTGCCGGATCTCGTCGCCGCCACCGCCGACAAGGCCTGGCGCCTCGAGCACGGCGTGACGATGGGCTTCGGCCTGCGTCGTCGGCTGCGGAAGGACGCCGCCTCCCTGCAGCGCCCGGCGGCGCTGTCCCCGGATCTGTACCGGGACCTCAGCGAAGCGCGCCGTGTCGCCGACGAGTGGCATCGGGTGGCAGAGACCCCCGTGGTGCCCCCCGTCGCACCCGCCGCCGCGGCCGGAATCTCCCCGCTGTCCGACGGCGCTGCCGAGCCCGGGACGGCCGTCGAGCCCGGGACCGCGGCCGAGCCGGGTGCCGCCGCTGAGCTGGGGACCACTGCCGTGCCGGAGGCCGCTGCCGACACGAGGACAGCTGCCTCGACGGACACCGCCGGCTCAGCATCCGGCTCAGCATCCGGCTCAGCACCCGCAGCCACCCCGTCGACCCCGGTGCTGCCGGCCGATCTGGACCGGGCGCACCGCATCGCCGAGCGCACCCAGAAGACCCTCGACGAGCTGGCCGTCCTGCTGGACGGCACTGCCACGGGATCGGATCTGGCCCGGACCGACCTCGACGAGCTCGAGCGTCGGGTCGAGGCCCTCGCCGCGGACCGCGCCGACCTGGAGAGCCTGCCGCGCCGCACCGAGCTGCTGCGTCGGCTCAGCTTCGACGGGCTGGGGGACCTCGTGGAGGACCTCCGCACCCGCCGCGTCCCGACCGAGCAGGTCGGCGCGGAGCTCGAGCTGTGCTGGTGGGGCAGCGTCCTGGAGCTGATCGCCGGCGCCGAGCCCACGATCTCCCAGTACGACGGGACCTCGCTGTCGGAGGTCGCCGAACGCTTCCGCCGACTGGACCACGAGGACCTCGCGGGGGCATCGGCCCGCGTGCATGCCGCGGCCGACGAGAACCGGGTGCGGACCATGAAGTCCTACCCGGACACCTCCCGCGCCGCGATCGCCGAGCTCGCCCGGTCCTCGACCGTGTCGATCCGGGACCTCGCCGCGAAGTACGAGGACATCCTCTTCGCGGCCCGCCCCACCTGGCTCGCCTCCCCGTACCTGGTCGCCCAGGTGCTCCCGCGCGGACGCCACTTCGACGTGCTCATCGTGGCCGACGGCGGGCGTCTGCCCACCGCCGCCGCACTGCCGTCGATCGTGCGCGCCGAGCAGACCGTCGTGGTCGGCGACCCCCTCGAGTACGGCGGGGATGCCGCTCCGAGCCTGCTCGACGACATGCTGCGGATCGCGCCCCATATCGAGCTGCTGCGCGATGCGCACCACGCGACCGAGGGACTGCGCGGCTTCGCGCAGCGCCGGGCCCTGGTGGGCGAGGTCGCCGCAGTGCCCAGCCCGGTCGTGCCCGAGCAGGACCGGCTGATCGTGGTCGAGAACGGCCGCGGCCCGGTCACCGAGGGCATGGAGTACGTGGAGAGCACCGAGGCGGAGCTGCGCCGCGTGACGGATCTCGTCATCGAGCATGCCCGTACCCGGCCCGAGCGCTCTCTCGCCGTGCTCACCTTCACGGAGGAGCACGCACGCCGGCTCATGGAGCGGATCATGAACACCGTCTCCGTGATCCCGGCGCTGCGGGACTACTTCGATCCCGCCGCCCGCGAGGTCTTCACCGTGCTCCCGGCGGCGCAGGCCACCTCGATGGTGCGCGACGACATCATCGTCTCCGTCGGCTTCGGGAAGACCCCACACGGACGCCTCCTGCACCGCTTCGGCCCGCTCTCCGAGGCCGGCGGCCGCAAGGCGCTCGCCACCGTGATCACCCGGGCACGCGGACGCACCACCGTGGTGTCCTCGATCGACGTGCAGGACCTCGACCACGCCCGTCTGCGCAGCGAAGGGGCACGCGATCTCCGCGCCATGTTCTGGGTGCTGCGCGGGGGAGCCGACGTCGCCGTCGTCCCGCACGTCGCTGCGCTGACCGGCCGCGAGGACCCGATCGACCCGCCCGAGCCCGAGCAGCCCAGACAGTCGCCCGCAGCCACGGCCCCGACGGTCGACGCCACACGGACAGGAGCCGCCGCTCCTGCTGATGGCTCCAACCCTTCCGCTGACGGCTCCCTCGCTTCCGCCGACGGCTCTGCACCGACGCAGGACACCACGTCGGACCTTTCCGACGAGGACCTGGACGCGGCCATCGCTGCGGCCATGGCCCGCAAGTCCGCCGACTCCCCGGACAGTGCAGACCCTGCTGCGGAGACGCCCGTCGAGGCCCCCGAGCGCGTTGGGTCAGGATCCGGATCCCACCAGGTGGCGAACGGTGAGAGCGCGAGGGAGGGCGAGAGCCCGTCGGACGCTGAGAACCCGGCAGGCGATGAGAACCTGCCCGATGCCGAGAGCGTTCCTGCCGACGAGATCCCGGAGCCCGTCGCCCCGCGCCAGCTGGAGACCGACGCCCTGGTGCGCGATCTCGCCGACCGGCTGTGGCGGCTCGGGCTGCTCGTGGAGAGCGACTTCGGGCTCTCCTCCGACCGCATCGAGCTCGCTCTCGGCCACCCGGATATGCCGGGCAGGCTCCTGGTCGCGGTCGACACCGACGGCGCCCGCTATGTGGGCACCGCCAGCCAGCGCGAGCGTGACCGTCTGCGGGCCGAGCGGCTCGAGGCGGCCGGCTGGGCGACCGAACGAGTCTGGTCCTGGGCACTGTTCATCGACCCCGACGGCGAGGCCGAGCGGATCCGCCGGGCTGTCGAGCGGGCACTGCGCCTGGTCCAGTCCGAGGAGCTCTCCGAGTCCCCGAAGGGCGTCGGGACCGTGCGGCACCGCCTGCCGCGCCCGCAGATCCCTGCCGGCCACCAGCTCTCGTTCTACTCGAGCGAGGACTTCGACGCGATCGTGGAGTACATCTGCTCCGACGGCCGTGCTCGCCTCGAGGAGCACCTGGCCACCGAGGTGCGCAGCTTCCTCGGCTTCGAGCAGCGCTCCGTGCTGCTGGACGTCTCGGTCTCGAGCGCGATCCGCCGTTACCAGGAGCGGCAGTGACCGAGCAGGGCGCCGGGAGCGCAGGGGGCGCCGGGAGCGCGGAGACGCCGGAGGCCCCGCGGGGCGCTGATTCCCGGCGCGCCTCCGGTTCCGGGTCCAGCAGGCGGGTCGTGATCTCCTCGGTGACCGGCAAACCGTTCCCCTGGGACGACGAGAGCCCGGCCGAGCGGCCGGCGACCTCGAAGGAGCGTCGGCCGGTCCTGCCGAACCGGGTCGCGGAGGATGCCCCGGAACCCGGCACCGACGAGTCCAACGACGCCCGCATCGCCGGCGATGTGCCTCCGCACTGGGGTCGCGGACGCTGAATGTCCCGCGGGAATGGGGGCCGTCCAGGCAGTGCTCAGTGCTCGAGGATCGTGAGGCCCTCGTCGGCGGTCGGCTCCTCGAGGAGCCCAGTGAGGTGCTGGTTCCCCTCGAGGGTGATGCGATGGGCGAACGAGGCCTGTGACTCCTCCCGGAGCTGCGCGCGCCGGGTCGACTCCTCGAGGGAGGTCGACAGCCGATGCAGCACGACCTCCGCACCCACGGTCCCCGCGCGCTCCCGGGCCCAGGCCCGACGGGCACGCGACCAGGAGTTCCAGTCCAGCACGGCATCCACCTCCGAGCGCAGCGTCTGCTCGGCGATGGACCAGATCAGCTCCTGCACCACCTCTGCGCGGTCACCGTAGGCAGGGTCGTCGATCGAGAGCTCCGGGTGCAGGCGCAGCATCCATTCGTCGAGGGTGAAGCGCACCGCCGGGCTCTGCTTCTGGAGCTGCCGGGCCAGCGTGGACTTCCCGGAGCCGGACAGTCCGTACAGCAGGTGAAGGCGACCACTCATGGCCGTGATCCTAGAGGTGTTCTGCCGGTGGGTTCGTAGGCTGTCCACCATGACGGATGCCTCCCCGAACGTCGCACC
The DNA here is from genome assembly GCF_052379725.1 of Brachybacterium sp. 107. Lineage (NCBI taxonomy): Bacteria > Bacillati > Actinomycetota > Actinomycetes > Micrococcales > Dermabacteraceae > Brachybacterium > Brachybacterium sp. 107. The sequence continues at coordinate 19,936 of NZ_JBQSYW010000007.1, forward strand.
CGACCGCACACCGGATCACCCCGCCGGGACCGCATCGGAGCCCCGCGTCACGGAAACCCGCACGCCGGGGGCCCACGCGGCGGAACCGGCGGAGCCCCTTGCCCTGCCGCGTCACCGCAACCCGCTGGGGAACCTGCTGCGCGGCGCCCTCATCGGGGTGGTCGAGACGGTTCCCGGAGTCAGTGGAGGCACCGTCGCGCTGGTCACCGGCATCTACGACGAGCTGATCGACGCCGGTCACCACCTCACCCGCGCGATGGCACGACTTCTGCTGGGCCCGGATCGTCGGGCGGGGCTGCGTGAGCACCTCGGCGCGATCCCCTGGATCCTCGTGATTCCGCTGGTGATCGGGATGGGCACCGCGGTGCTCACCGTCGCCGGCCCCGTCGCCCGCCTGGTCGAGACCCATCCGCAGACCATGCGCGCCCTGTTCCTCGGTCTCGTGCTCGGCTCGGTGCTCGTCCCGATCCGTCTGTCCGACGGGTCCTGGCGCGTCCCCGAGCTGTGGCGCTTCGCCCTCGGCGCGGCCGCCGGGCTGGCGATCACCTCCCTGCCCACCTCGGCCCTCGAGCCGAGCCCGTGGATCATCGCCCCGGCCGCGGCGATCGCGATCTGCGCCCTCGTGCTGCCGGGGATGTCCGGGTCCTTCATCCTCCTCAGCCTCGGGCTCTACCAGCCCACCCTGCAGGCCGTCGACGAGCGCGACCTCGGCTACATCGCCTGGTTCGGACTGTGGGCCTGCGTGGGTCTCGTCGTGATCGTGAAGCTCATGCGCCGCCTGCTGACCCGCCACCACCGCGGCACCATGGTGGTGCTCGCCGGGGTCATGGTGGGCGCGCTGCGCAGTCTCTGGCCCTGGCAGGAGAGCTCCGGCGCGCTGAGCGCCCCTGCGAGCGACTGGCCGCTGCTGCTGGGCATCGCCGTTCTCGGGGTGCTCGCCGTCCAGCTGCTGGTCCTCGTCGAGGGCCGAAAGATCGCCCGGCCGGCCACGACCGCCTGATCGGCCTCCGGGCCCCATCTCTCGTCCCGACCGGGTGGGCCGTACGCTGGGCGGCATGAACGACTCCACGCCGCAGACCCCCTCCACCGCCACCGCGCAGGACACAGCGCAGGACGCTGCACGTCCCTCTGCCCCCGACGTCGCCGGAGTGCGCGTCGCCGTCATCGGGGCCGGCAACATGGGCGGGCCCGTGGTCCGCAGCTTCCTCGCGGCCGGGGTGCGCAGCGAGGATCTGCAGATCACGAACTCCACCGCGGCCAGCAGCGACCGCGCGGCCCAGGAGCTCGGAGCGAGCTCCGCGACACGCGCCGAGGCGCTCGAGGGGGCCGACGTGGTCGTGCTCGGGGTGAAGCCCTACCAGATCCTCGACCTGGCGGCCGAGATCGGCGACCAGCTGCCCGAGGGCGCCCTCGTGATCTCACTCGCCGCCGGCACCACCCTGGACCGGATCGAGGCGGCGCTGCCGGACGGTGCCGCCGTTTTCCGTGCGATGCCCAACACCCCGATCTCCGTGGGGGAGGGGGCCGTGGGCCTGATGCGCGGCAGCGCCGTGACCGATCAGCAGCACGAGCTCGTCCGCGCCCTGTTCTCCCGCGCGGGAGTCGTCGTCGACATCACCGAGGAGCAGGTGCACGCCTTCATCGGCGCCGCGGGCTCCCTCTCGGCGTTCGTGTTCGCGATCATCGAGGCCATGACCGATGAGGCCGTGCGCCTGGGGCTGAAGCGGGATCTGGCCGACTCCCTGGTGCAGCAGACCGTGCGCGGCGCCGCGACCATGCTGCTGGAGAGCGGGATGCACGCGGCCGTCGCGAAGAACGGCGTCTCCAGCCCGGGCGGCACCACGGTGCAGGGCCTCGCGGCCCTCGAACGGGAGGGTGTGCGCTCCGGCGTCGCCGCCGCGATGGCCGCCGCCGCCGAGACGTCGCGGGAGATGAGCAAGGGCTGAGGGCCCGGCCGGCGGATCATCGTCGGCCGCTCCCGTGCCTGTCGTCGTCGCCTGCTGACGTCGCCCTCCGCGATCAGCCGTTGCCGTCGCCGTTGCCGTCAGGGGCGGTTGGAGAACTTCTCGATCAGATGGGTGTGGCCCGAGACGATCACCAGATCGTGCGCGGCGACCATGGTCTCCGGCACGGCATAGGTGAAGTCCTTGCCCGGTGACTTCACGCCCACGACGGTGACCCCGAACTTCGCGCGGATGTCGGACTCGGCGAGCGTCTTGCCCTGCACCTCGCGCGGCGGTCGCATCTTGACGATCGCGAAGCCGTCGTCGAACTCGATGAAGTCCATCAAACGGCCGTTGACCAGGTGCGCGACGCGCTTACCGGCATCGGCCTCGGGATAGACCACGTGATGGCAGCCGATGCGCTGCAGGATCCGCCCGTGCGCGGCGGAGATGGCCTTCGCCCAGATCACCGGCTTGCCGAAATCGACGAGATTCGCGGCGATCAGCACGCTGGCCTCGATGGAGGTGCCCACGCCCACCACGGCGAGGGAGAAGTCGCCGGCGCCGACCTGGTCGAGCACCTCGGGCTGGGTCGCGTCGGCCCGCACCACATGGGTGAGCTGGCCGGAGTACTTCTGGACCAGCTCCTCGTTGGTGTCGATCGCGAGCACCTGGGTGCCCAGCTTCTCCAACGTCAGGGCGATCGAGGCCCCGAACCGGCCCAGACCGATGACGAGCACCCCGTCGTCGCGCGCACCGCGTGGCATGTCTCCTCCTCCGTCCCCGGCAGGTCACGCGGGGATCCGCAGGCCGGGCGCGCACAGTCTACGGTCGCGCCGAGCCGGGGGGGAGCGCGGATCAGCCGACGATGGGGCGTTCGCGCGGGAGCTGGATCATGCGCGTGCGGTGGCGCAGGGCGAGAGCCGCCCCGAGGGTCATCGGCCCCAGGCGGCCGCTGTACATGCACGCGGCGATCACCCATTTCCCGTCCGTGGGCAGATGCGCGGTGATCCCGGTGGACAGGCCCACGGTGCCGAAGGCGGAGAGCACCTCGAACACCAGCTGGTCCAGCGTGAAGCTGGTCATCCGCAGCAGGAGGAACACCGCAAGCAGCACCACGGTCGCACTCATGACCAGCACGCCGATCGCCTGACGGATGGTCTCGTGCGGGATCCGTCGGCCGAAGACCTCGACGTCGGGATTGCCGCGGATCTCCGCCCAGATCGAGAGCATGAGCAGGGCGAAGGTGGTCACGCGGATGCCGCCGCTGGTGGACCCCGAGCCGCCGCCGATGAACATCAGCACGTCGGTCAGCAGGCGCGTCTCGGGGGTCAGCAGCCCCACGTCGAGCGCGGCGAAGCCGCCCGAGCGGGGCATGACGGCGGCGAAACCGGCGGCCAGGAGCTTCGTATGGACGGGCTGGCCGCCGAGGGTGGCGGCGTTCGTCCACTCCAGGGCCAGGTACCCGATCCAGGCGAGCACCAGCAGCAGCGCCGTGGTGGTGAGGGTGAGCTTGGCGTGCAGGCTCCAGCGGCGCGGGGTGCGCAGCTTCTTGACCACCACGAGGATCACGGGGAAGCCGAGCGAGCCCACGAACACCGCGAGCGCGATCGGGATGGAGAAGAACGGGTCGCCGAGGTACTGCTCGATCCCCTGGACCTCCGGCACGAAGCCGGCGTTGTTGAACGCGCTGACCGCATAGAACAGGCCCAGGAAGATCGACTCCCCGAGCTTGTGCTCGGTGAAGAACATGTACGGGGTCAGGGCCACGAAGGTCGCCGCCTCGAAGGCGGTCGAGGTGATGAGGATGATCCGCAGCACGCCGCCCACCTCGGCGAGGCGCTCGGCCCGGGTCTCGTTGGCGGTCATCACGCGCTGGGCGAGCCCGAGTCGGTGCATCACCGACATGCTCAGCAGCGAGGCGAGGGTGAGCAGGCCCAGTCCGCCCATCTTCATCGCGATCATGATGACCGTCAGCCCGAAGGTCGACCAGTGCGTGGCGGTCTCCACCGTCACCAGGCCGGTCACGCAGATCGCCGAGACGGCGGTGAACAGCGCATCGACGAGATCGGTGCGCTGGCCGGCGGTGGTCGCCGCCGGCAGCGAGAGCAGCGCCGTGAACACGGCGATCATCAGGCTGAACACCCCGAGTGTGAGGCGGGCCGGGGTGATCTTGGTCAGCGATGCCAGGTACCGCCGCCAGCTCGGGGGCGCCGGGCGGCGCATGGGGGGCAGCGCTCGGCGCCCCCCGGCCTTCGCCTCGCGTTCGATCATCCCCACCCCTTCGTCGTGTGGCGACCAGCGGGTCGCGTCCGCGGAAGTCTACGACTGCCGGGCCCTCGGGCGCGTTCCAGGAACGGTCGCGGGCGACCGTCCGGGTGGCGGCCCGAGCGGTGCAGCGTGGCTCTGGGTACGCTTCGACCCATGTCCGACGACTCTCCCACCCTGCTTCCCGCCGCTGCGGTCGACGAGACCGGCGTCCCCGGTGAGTGCGGGATCGTCTGGTCCGAGGACCTGTGCGAGTACGACTTCGGCCCGTACCACCCGATGTCTCCGGTGCGCCTGACCCTGACCCGCGAGCTGGCACGGGCCTCCGGGATCCTGGACCGCCCCGGGGTGCGCACCATCGCCCCGTTCGTCGCCTCCGACGAGCAGCTCGGCACGGTGCACGACGCGGACTATCTCGAGGCGGTGCGCCAGGCGTCAGGGCCCCAGGACGGCAGGCATCCGGACCACCTGATCCGCTTCGGGATCGGCGGCGAGGACGTCCCTCCGTTCCCCGGCATGCACACGGCCTCCGCGCGCATCGTCGGGGGTTCCCTCGCCGCCGTCGACGCGATCCGTGCGGGCACGGTGCGGCGGGCCGTGAACATCGCCGGCGGGATGCACCACGCCCGCCCGGCCAGCGCCTCGGGGTTCTGCGTCTACAACGACGCCGCGGTCGCGATCCGGCACGCCCTCGCGCAGGGCGAGGAGCGCGTCATGTACATCGACACGGATGTCCACCACGGCGACGGCGTCGAGCTGGCGCTGTGGGACGAGCCCCGCGCGATCACCCTGTCCGTGCACGAGACCGGCGAGCGGCTGTTCCCGGGCACCGGCTTCGTGCAGGACACCGGGGGAGCGGGCGCACAGGGCTCGGCGATCAACGTGCCGCTGCCGCCGCGCACCACGGCCGACGGCTGGGTGCGCGCACTCCGCGCCGTCGTCCCCGCGCTGGTGCGGGCCGTGAAACCGACCCTGCTGGTCACCCAGCACGGCGCGGACACGCATCGGGTGGATCCGCTCGCCGACTTCTCCGTCTCCCTCGAGGCGCACCGCGAGGTGATGGTCATGCTCCGCGAGCTGGCCGACGAGGTGTGCGACGGCCGCTGGCTGGCCCTCGGCGGGGGTGGCTACGCCGTGATCGACGTGGTGCCGCGCTCCTGGGCGCAGCTGCTCGCGGTCGCCACCGGCGAGGCGATCGACCCGCAGACCCCGCTGCCCAAGGCCTACCGCGAGGCCGAGGCCCGCGCCCGCGCCGAGCACGGGCTGTCGCCCGAACCCGCGATCCGCACGTACGGCGACGGCCGGCCGCTCGCCGTGCGCGACTGGGAGAACGGGTTCGATCCCGAGGACGACCTCGACCGGGCTGTCCAGGCCGCCCGCCGGGTCGCCTTCCCCGAATGGGGCCTGGACCCGTTCCTCGACTGAGAACGGGGAGCGAGCACGGGGATGCAGGGCCGCTCCCGGGCCGGTCCTGAGACAATGTGGCCCGTACGGCACAAGTCCGGCAGAACACCAGAGCATTCGGGGGAACCATGACGTCACTGTCGACAGCGGTGCTCGACACCTTCGCCGAGCACCTGCGCGCGGTGGAGCTGCCGCTCCCGGTGGACGGTGCGCAGCAGGCCCGTGACGAGGTGGGCGCGGCGCTCTCGCAGCTCGAGGACCATGTCGTCCCGCGCCTCGAGTCCCTCGACGCCCCGTTGCTCGTGGTCATCGGCGGCTCGACCGGAGCTGGGAAGTCCACCCTGGTCAACGCCCTGGTGGGAGAGGTGGTGAGCCGATCCGGCGCGATCCGGCCCACGACCCGTCGGCCCGTGCTGCTCCACCACCCCGCGGACGAGGCCTGGTTCGCCGGCAGCCGCATCCTGCCCGGGCTCGCCCGGGTCCACGTCGGGGCCGCGCCCGACGCCGAGGCGCCGCACGCCGGGGACACCACGGGGGACATCGACCCCGCGACGAGCCTCGAGCTCCACGCCGAGGAGCGCATCCCTCAAGGTCTGGCCCTGCTCGACGCCCCGGACATCGACTCGGTGGCGACGGGGAACCGCGAACTGGCCCGGCAGCTGCTGCGCGCCGCCGACCTGTGGCTGTTCGTGACCACCGCGAACCGCTATGCCGACGCCGTGCCGTGGGAGGTGCTGCGCACCGCCGCCGAGCGCGACGTCACCGTCGATGTGGTCATGAACCGGATCCCCGATCGCGAGGGTGTCGCCGAGGAGCTCGCCGCCGACCTGCGCGCCATGCTCGAGCGCAACGGCATCGAGGTCACCAGGTTGTTCCTGGTGGCCGAGACGGAGCTCGACGCGACCGGGATGCTCCCGGCGGCCGCGATCTCCGAGCTCCAGGAGCATTTCGACCACCTCGCGGCGGACGCCGACGGTCGCAGTCGGATCGCCCGCCGCACCCTCGCCGGTGCCGTCTCCGGCCTGGCCGGTTCCACCCGCAGCATCGCCGAGCACGCGCAGAGCCAGGAGGCCGAGCGTCAGCGCCTGCGGGACGAGGCGGTCTCCGCGTTCTCCGGTTCCCGCGAACGGATCGACGACGCCCTCGGCGACGGCTCCCTGCTGCGCGGCGAGGTGCTCGCCCGCTGGCAGGACGTGGTCGGCACGGGCGAGTTCTTCCGCAGCGTCGAGGGCCTGTTCACGAGGGTCCGCGACCGGGTGGGTCTCGCGCTCAGCGGCAAGCCCGCCCCCTCGGTCGCCGCCGAGCAGGCGCTGGGCACCGGACTCGTGCACGTCGTGATCGACGAGACCGCACGCGGCGCCGAACGGGCCGAAGCGGCCTGGCGGGCCGCTCCCGCCGGGCGCGTGCTCGTCGAGGGCGAGGACCTCTCCCGGATCCCCGACGGCTACCGCGAGGAGGTCGCCGCCGCCATCCGCGCCTGGCAGGGGGACGTGCTCGACCTCGTGCGCCGGGAGGGCGCGGACCGTCGGACCAAGGCCCGCCTGCTCTCCCTGGGGGTGAACGCCGTCGGGGTGGCGCTCATGGTCGTCGTCTTCGCCTCCACCGCCTTCGTCCCCACCGGCCTCGAGGTCGGAGCGGGCGCGGCGACCGCGGTCGTCGGCCAGAAGCTGCTGGAGACGATATTCGGCGACGAGGCGGTGCGCCGGATGGCACGGGTCGCCCGCGAACGCCTCACCGCCCGTCTGGACGCCCTGGTCACCGAACGCTCCAGACCGTTCCTCGACCTGCTCGACGCCCTCGGCGGGGGCACGGACTCCCAGGACCTCGTCGAGGACGCCGAGGCGCTGGACCAGCTCGCCCGAGAGATCCGGGAGGACTCATGAGCCCGCTGCTGAACCGTTCGAAGCGCTCCGCTGCGGGTGCGGCCCCACTGGCCGAGCGGATCGATGCGCTGGATCGCGCCACCGCCGGCCTCGACGGCGTCGCCCCGAGCGACGCCGTGGACGAGGTCCGCGACCTGCTCGCGCGGATCGACCGGCGCCGCGCGCTCTCTGCCGAGCACACGGTGATCGGTCTCTTCGGCGCCACCGGCTCGGGGAAGTCCTCCTTGGTCAACGCACTGGTCGGGCTCGACATCACCCCGGCGGCGGTTCGTCGGCCCACCACCTCTCGGCCGGTCGCCGCCGTGCTCGGAGAGACCGGCAGCGACGCCCTGCTGGACTGGCTCGAGGTGGAGGACCGCCACGCTCTCGACGGCACCGGTGCGGCCCTCGAGAGCGCGGCCGCCCCGGCGGCGAGCGGCCGCCGCGCCCGGCGCACGGAGCCGGCGGCCCCGCCCGGCATCGTGCTGCTCGACCTGCCGGATCTCGACTCCGTGGAGTCGGCGAACCGCGAGATCGCCGAGCGCATGACCGGCATGGTCGACGTGATCGTGTGGGTCACCGATCCGCAGAAGTATGCCGACGCGGTGCTCCACCAGGAGTTCGTCCAGCCCTTCGCCGGCCACGACGCCGTCACGCTGCTGGTGCTCAACCAGATCGATCGGATCCGGGAGGACGAACGGGCGGGGGTGCTGGAGTCGCTCGGATCCATCGCGCGGGCGGACGGGCTGGACCAGGCACCGATCTTCGCGACCTCCGCGACCACCGGGGACGGGATCGAGGAGCTGCGCTGGCACCTCATCTCCCTCGCCCACACGCGCGAGGCCGCCGCGGATCGCCAGCGCGCCGACGTGCGCGGCGGTGCGGAGCTGCTCGAGCACGCGGCGGACCCCGCAGGGCTCCCCGCCGCGGCGGAGGACGAGGAGATCGACGCCCTGGTCGAGGACCTCGCCGCGGCCGCCCGGGTGGAACCGGTCGCCGAGGCCGTGGCCGCCTCCTACCGCCACCGGGCCGCCGGCCGCGTGGGATGGCCCCCGCTGCGCTGGCTGCGGACCGTGCGCCCCGACCCGCTGCGACGTCTCGGCATCGGCCGAGCACGCGACGGGGAGACGACGGAGCGCACCTCGCTCCCGGAACCGGACGCCGCCACCCGGGCCCGCGCCGCCGGCGGGGTCCGGCGCTTCGCCGATGCCGCCTCCGACGGCGGTGGGGACGCCTGGCGATCCGCAGTGCGCGACGCCGCACGGTCCCGGGAGGAGGATCTGCCCGACGCCCTCGACCAGGCGGTCGCCGGCGCCGATCTGCGGGCCCGGAGCACCTCCTGGTGGTGGCCGGTGCTCGATGTGTTCCAGTGGCTCGCGATGCTCGTCTGGGTGGTGGGGCTGGGCTGGCTGGCCCTGAACGTCGTCCTGGTGCTCTTCCAGATCCCGCCGCCGCCGATGCCGATGATCGAGGACCTGTGGATCCCGATCCCGCTGCCCACGGCGCTGCTCGTGCTCGGCATCGCCGCGGGGATCCTGATCGGCCTCGCGGGCGGGGCGCTCGCGGCGATCACCGCGACCTCGTACCGGCGTCGGGCACGACGCGTGCTGCGGAGCCGGGTGCGGGAGGTCGCGATGACCCATGTGGTCGCCGAGGTCGAGGAGACGCTCTCCCGTGCGGACGCCGTTGCGAGGGATATCGCATTCGCTCGCGGGTGAGGATCCAGAAGTCCTGTGTAGAATGATCGGTCGACCGTGGCGTCGGGCCCGCGGAGCATCGTTGGGCTGCTTCTGAGCAGTCCTCGCGGGCCGCGCACTCCTGATCAGTTGGACCATCCCGCAGGCGTTGGCCTGCAGAACAAGAGGCAACCTATGGGTTCTGTCGTCAAGAAGCGACGCAAGCGCATGTCCAAGAAGAAGCACCGCAAGCAGCTTCGCAAGACCCGCCACCAGCGCCGCAACAAGAAGTGAGCACTGTGTGATGCGCAACGGCCCCCACCGCGAGGTGGGGGCCGTTGCACGTTCGGGAGGGGATCGCTCAGGCGCGGCCGGTGAGGCGGCGCCACCAGGGGCGCTTCGCCAGAGCGGTCCGCAGCTGCTCGGCGTCCACGCGATACTTGGCGTGGACGGCGCCGTCGACGATGATCACGGGGACGTCGTAGTCCCAGTCCGCGCGCAGCGTCTCGTCCTCGTCGATGTCCCGCACCTCGACCGTGGAGCCGACACGATCGGCTTCGGCCCGGACCACCGGGAGGGCGTCGTCGCACAGATGGCAGCCTTCGCGGGTCAGGTACAGGATCCGGGCATCCGGGTCGGTGGGAGTGGGGATGCGCTGGCTGGTCATGGAAGGCACCTTAGTAGGACGTCGGTCCCCTGCAGGGGCGCGGAGATCCGGAAGTGGGGCATCGTGCACGCAGCACGGACGCAGACGCAGGAACGACGACGAGCCGCCCGCGCTCGGCGGACGGCTCGTCGGTGCCCGGGGGCGCGGTGCAGGCGCTCGGGGGAGTGGTGGGTGAGCTCAGGCGGCGGTGGGCGCCGTGAACTCCGCCTCGATGGAGATCTTGACGTCGTCGGCGACCAGCACGCCGCCGGCCTCGAGGGCCGCGTTCCAGGTCAGGCCGAAGTCCTTGCGGGAGATCTTGGTCTGGCCGGTGAAGCCCGCGCGGTACACGCCGAAGGGGTCCGTCGCGGAGCCCTCGTAGGCGAAGTCGAGCTCGACCTGCTTCGTGGTGTCGCGGATGGTCAGGTCGCCGATGAGCGTGTCGCCCTTGACCTCGGTGGAGACGAAGGTGATCTCGGGGAAGTTCTCCGCGTCGAAGAAGTCGCCGCTGCGCAGGTGGTTGTCGCGGTCGGTGTTGGAGGTGCTGACCGAGGCGGTCTTCAGCGTGGTGCGGAAGGAGAGGTTCTCGCCGCCCTCGCCGACCTCGAGGGAGCCGTCGACGTCGGTGAACTGGCCGCGGACCTTCGAGATGCCGGCGTGACGCACGATGAAGCTCGCTGAGGTGTGGCTCGCGTCGAGGGTCCAGGTGCCGGGGGTGAGGTCGTTCATGTGATGTCTCCTTGGGGTCGTCCGATGTGACGGTGATCGAGGATCGACCACCACGCTCTTGCTTGAAATGTAAACTATACTCGGGAGCGACGCAAGAGACTTCCGTCCGAGAACAAGGAGACCGTGATGCAGGACATACAGTCAAGTGATGGCGCCGACGCAGCCGACGCAGCCGACGCGCACGGCGCTGTCGACGCGGCAGGCGCTGCCGGCGCTGTCGATGGGGCGGGCGCTGCCGATGGAGCGGGAGCTGCCGCGGAGAATCCCGTGTCGACGCCCGAGGGGCTCTGGCTGAGCCAGCCGGAGCAGATGGCGTGGCGCAGCTTCCTCTACGCCACCACGTTGCTCAACGACCGCTTCTCCGAGGCGCTGCAGGCGGATCCGGAGATCGATCTGACCCTGGGCGAGTACGAGATCCTCGTGCGCCTGTCCGAGGCATCGGAACAGTTCCTGCGCATGTCCGAGCTCGCGGACCGCGTGGTCCACTCCCGGTCGCGCCTCACGCACACCATCTCCCGGATGGAGAAGCGCGGTCTCGTGGAGCGGGTGCGCTGCTCGAACGACGGTCGTGGCCGGCAGGCGCAGCTGACCGTAGCCGGTCGGGATCTGCTGGAGCAGGCGGCCCCCACGCATGTGCGCTCCGTGCGCGACCTGCTGCTGGACGTGGTCGGCCATGACGACTTCCTCGAGCTGGGTCGGATCCTGGGTCGCGCGGTGCCCGAGGATGCGCCGATCGGCCTCGGGAGTCCGGCACCTCACGTCGGGGCCGATCCTCAGAGCTGATCCGGAGGTTGGGTTGGTACCGTGTGGCGGCTGACCCCATCGGCTGCAGAACCCCTCGGCGCCGCCGAGCCTGCTGATCTCCTGAGGGAGGACCGCGCACTCGTGAGCACCACCACCGTCCACCTCGTCCGCCACGGCGAGGTGCACAACCCCGATCGCATCCTGTACGGCCGCATGCCCGGTTACCGCCTGAGCGATCGTGGCCAGCAGATGGCCGGCCGTGTCGCCGACCACCTGGCGGACGCCGACATCACCCTGGTGCGCTCCTCACCCCTCCTGCGCGCGCAGCAGACCGCAGCGCCCATCGCCGCCGCCCACGGGCTCGAGGTCACCTCGGACCCGCGGATCATCGAGTCCGGGAACCACTTCGAGGGTCACCGGATGGGTCACGGCGAGGCGAAGCTCAGCGATCCGCGCAACTGGCGCTGGTTCCTCAACCCCCTGCGCCCCTCCTGGGGAGAGCCTTACCGGGAGCAGGTGGCCCGGGTCATCGCCGCTGTCCACGACGCCCGCGCTGCGGCCGACGGCCACGAGGCCGTGCTCGTGCTCCACCAGCTGCCGATCTGGGTGACACGACGCAGCGCCGAGGGCAAGCCCCTGTTCCATGACCCCCGTCGCCGGCAGTGCGGACTGTGCTCGGTGACCAGCCTGCGGTTCGTCGGCCCCCACCTGGCCGACGTCGGCTACGCCGAACCCGCCGCGGAGCTCTACGCCGGGGCGGTCGATGCCACCGGAGGCAGGCTGACGTGAACGCGAGGAACACTCCGGCGCGGCTCTCCCGCCGTCGCCTGCTCGGCCTGGGCGGAGCCCTGCCGGTGACGCTGCTGGTGGCCGCGTGCGGATCCGACACCAGCTCCCGCTACGACTCCGGATACGTCTCGGGGGACGGCGTGACCACCGAGATCCCGGCCGCGGACCGCACCGACCCGCTCGAGATCACCGGCGCCACCTTCGAGGACGAGGAGTTCTCCTCCGTCGACCTGCGCGGCGATCTGCTCGTGGTCAACGTCTGGTACGCCTCCTGCCCGCCGTGCCGCAAAGAGGCCCCGGACCTGCAGTCGATCCACGAGGACTACGCCGACCAGGGCGTCTCGTTCGTCGGTGTCAACGTGCGCGACTCCGCCGGCCCCGCGAAGACGTTCGAGGAGAACTACGGGATCACCTACCCCTCCCTGCCGGACACCGATGCGCAGATCATGTACGCGCTGCGCGGGCAGGTCGCCCCGAACGCCGTGCCCTCCACGCTCGTGCTGGACCGCGAGGGCCGTGTCGCCGCCCGCATCTCGGGCGGTGCCGACCCCTCCACCCTGCGCGCCATGATCGACCGGGTGCTGGCCGAATGAGTGCTGCCGACATGATCACCGCCGACATGGGAGCCGCGTTCCAGGCGACCGCGCTGTCCGGGTCGCTCCTGCTCGCCGTCGCCGTCGCCGCCGCCGCCGGCCTCGTGGCGTTCCTGTCCCCGTGCGTGCTCCCGGTGGTCCCCGGCTACCTCGGATACGTCTCCGGGCTGGCCGGCCAGAGCGCCGTGACCGCCGGCGTCGGCGCCAGATCGGGCGTGCGCGCCAGCGCCAAGCGGCCCGGGATGGGCCGCATGCTCGCGGGCAGCCTGCTGTTCGTGGCCGGCTTCGCGGTGGTGTTCATGGTGCTCGGCGGCTTCGCCGGTGCGATGGGCTACCTCCTGCAGGAGTACGCCGTCTGGATCAACCGGGTGGCCGGCGCGATCGTGCTGCTGATGGGGCTCGTCTTCATGGGCGTCTTCCCGGGCCTGGGCGCCAATCGTCCCGTGACCAGCAAGCGCCCCGATGCCGGCCTGCTGGGCGCACCGCTGATGGGCCTCATCTTCGGGCTCAGCTGGACGCCCTGCATCGGCCCCACCTACGCCGCGATCGTGGCCCTGTCCCTCGACGGCGGCGGCTCCGGCGCCGCGCTGCGCGGAGGCATCCTGGCCCTCGCCTACTCGCTCGGCCTGGGCATCCCGTTCGTGCTGTTCGCCCTCCTCTTCGACCGCGCCCTGGGGCTGTCCAAGAAGCTCGCTGCGCACCGCCGCACGATCGGGCTGCTCTCGGGCGCCCTGCTCATCGCGATCGGGGTGCTGCTCATGACCGGCGTCTGGTCGACGTGGATGAGCCAGCTGCAGGGCCTCATCGCCACCTACGAACCGGTCGTGTGATGACCCACGACGAGACTGACCCCACGCACCCCTCCGATGAGACGGACGAGACCCTGAGCAGGACACCGAACTCCGACAGCGCGCCGCACGCCGAGGGCGCACAGACCTCCGAAGGCGCACCGGACCCCGCGCCGGGTGAAGGCGTCGACACGTGGAGCAGCAAGCGCGACAAGGACGGCCCCGGGCGCGCATCGCGAGGGCGGAACGCCCCTGCCCTCGGCTTCCGGGGGATGCTCCTGTTCCTGTGGCGCCAGCTGACCAGCATGCAGACCGCGCTGATCCTGCTGATGCTGCTCGCGATCGCCGCCGTTCCCGGGTCGCTGTACCCGCAGCGCAGCGTGAACCCGGGCCTGACCGATCAGTTCCTCCAGGAGAACGGCCGGTGGGGGAAGTTCCTGGACACGCTCGGATTCTTCAACGTGTTCTCCTCGCCGTGGTTCTCGGCCATCTACCTGCTGCTGTTCATCTCCCTGATCGGCTGCATCATCCCGCGGGTGGGCGTGCACCTGCGCCAGGTGCGCGCGAAGCCCCCGCGCACCCCGTCGCGCCTGACCCGCTTCACCGGCTACACCCGCGTCGAACTCCCGGGGGCCGACGCCGACGCCCTGCTGGAGACCGCACGCAGGTCCCTGCGCCGCTCGCGCTATCGCACCGATGTCCGCGAGGAGACGGGCTCGCGATCCGTCAGCGCCGAGCGCGGGCTGCTGCGCGAGAGCGGGAACCTGCTGTTCCACATCGCGCTGGTGGGCGTTCTGGTCTGCGTCGCCGGCGGCCAGCTGACCAGCTACCGCGGCCAGATCACGGTGATCGAGGGGCAGGGGTTCTCCAACTCGCTGACCCAGTACGACTCCTTCGACTCCGGGGCGTGGTTCGACACCTCCGAGCTCACCCCCTTCCAGTTCACGCTGGACGAGTTCCGGGCGAAGTACGTGCTCGAGGGCGCCGATGAGAGCAGGGTGGGCCAGCCGCTGTCCTTCGAGGCCGACGTGGACGTCACCACCCCGGGAAAGAAGCAGGAGAAGCGCACGCTGCAGGTCAACAAGCCCCTGCATGTCGACGGCACCTCCATGTACCTGTTGGGCAACGGCTACGCGCCCGACGTCACCGTGACGGACCCGACGGGCAACGTCGTGGCCCAGGGACCGGTCATCACGGTGCCGATGGGCGATGTCGGGTACACCTCCCAGCTCGTGATCAAGGCGCCCGATGCGCGGCCCGATCAGCTCGCCGTCGTCGGCTTCTTCCTGCCCACCGGCGTCATCGACGAGAAGGGCCCGCACTCGATCTACCCCGATCTCGCGGACCCGCAGCTCGCGCTCACCGTCCACAAGGGCGATCTCGGCCTCGACTCCGGCATCCCGCAGAACGCCTACGAGGTCGACGTCTCCACGCTGACGCCCGTCACCGGGGACGACGGCACGCCCGTGCTGATCAGCCTCGCCCCCGGGCAGATCTTCGAGCTGCCCGACGGCACCACCATCAGCTTCGACGGCATCAAGCGCTACGCCGCCTTCGACGTCGCCCATGACCCCTTCGAGCGCTGGGTGCTCGTGAGCGCCCTGACTGCCGTGGGAGGCCTCATCCTGTCGCTGTTCGTGCCCCGCCGGCGCCTGTGGGTGCGGGTCGGGGACCGTTCCGGCCCCGACGGCACCGTCGTGCTCGAGGTCGCCGGACTCTCCCGCAGCGACGACCCGGCGCTTCCCGATGACGTCAGAGCACTCGCCTCGAAGCTCTCCGGGGCGCAGGATGGGACCGACGGGACCGACGGTCAGCCCGTCGATCAGATTGACGACACCACCGATGACCACCATGAAGGAAGTGCACAGTGATTGACCAGCAGCTGGCGGAGATCTCGAATCTCGCCATCGTGGTAACGATCGTGCTGTATGTGCTGGCTCTGATCGGGTTCTCGGCCGATCTCGCCTCCACGTCGCAGAAGCGGAGCGACGAGCGCCTGGCCGCCCGTGAGGCACACGAGGGCGTCCACGCGAAGCAGACCGTGACCGCCGGCGCGGCCGGGTCCGCACCCACCGACTCCCTGGCAACGGCCGGTGGCGGCGCACCGACAAGCGTCGGCGAGGTCACCGGGACGCACGGCGCCGGATCCTCGGCATCGAGTTCGATGACGGCGCAGACCTTCGCGTTCATCCTGGCCTTCGCGGCCACGGTGCTGCACATCATCGGCGTGGCGACGCGCGCGGCGGCCACCCAGCGGGTGCCCTGGACGAACATGTACGAGTTCGCGACCACGAGCACGGCCGTGGTGATGGCGGCTTTCCTGATCTTCTCGATCAAGCGTGCCGAGCTGCGGATCCTGGGCACCTTCGTCATCGGTCCGGTGCTGCTGGTCCTGCTGCTCGCCCAGACGCTCTGGATCGTCCCGGCCTCAGAGCTGACCCCGAGCCTGCAGAACTCGCACTGGCTCTACATCCACATCTCCGTCGCGATCATGTCGACGGCCCTGTCGATCCTCGGTGCCGTCGTCGCCTCCCTGCAGCTCCTCCAGGCCCGCCACGAACGGGCGCTGGTCGAGCGGGTGTCCGACGATGACCAGTTCCCCGAGCACTGGGGCCGTTTCGGCCACGTGCTGGACCGGCTGCCCAGCTCCACGGTGCTGGAGGCGCTGAGCTTCCGGATCCACTCGGTGGCCTTCGTCGGCTGGACGTTCACCCTGATCTTCGGGGCGATCTGGGGCCGCGAGGCCTGGGGCCGCTACTGGGGATGGGACCCCAAGGAGGTCTGGACCTTCATCATCTGGGTGGTCTATGCGGCCTACCTCCACGCGCGCGCCACCGGTGGATTCCGCGGCAGCCGCGCAGCCGGCCTCGCGCTGGTGGGCTTCCTGGCCGTGGTCTTCAACTACACGATCGTCAACACCATCATCAACGGCCTGCACTCGTACTCGGGGCTCTGAGCAGCGCCACAGCACGCAGCACCGACAGCACATAGCACCGACAGCACACGGCTCCGGGCGGACGAGAGTCCACGCGGGGCCGTGTGCGTCGTGCGTCGTACGAAGTCAGGGATGCAGAGTCAGGGAGGCAGGGTCAGCTGCGCGGCGTATCGGGGCCGGCCGGCTCGTCGCCCGAGTCGTTCTGGCCGCGCTCCCGGCGCTCCCGGCGGATGTCCTCGTCGAGCTTGCGCAGGAAGTCGGGGTCCTCGTCCGGGGCGGAGGGTCCATGGCGCTGTGGGCGCTTCGGGGCAGGGCCGATGGTGCGGTCCCTCCCGACGACCAGCCAGGTGATCGGTCCCACCCAGGGCAGGAGCACGATCAGCACGATCCAGGCCCACTTGGGGATGCCTCGGATCTTGTCGTCCTCCGTCTGCACACAATCGGCGAGCGCGAAGACGGTGAGGGCGATGGAGAGAACGGCGATGAACCCTTTGAGCATGCTCGAAGTGTAGTGAACGCACCTGAACCCCAGCGGCAGAGAGCGGGCGACGCCCCGACGTTCGTCGGGGAGGGCGCGGTGCACGGCCGGGGAGACCAGCCGCACCCCGAAGAACGGGTGAGCACACAGGCGGGCGAACTACTCTGGGGGCATGCGAGAAATGGCCTTGTTCGCCGTCATCCGACTGGTCCTGTGGGCCGGGATCTGGTGGGTGCTCACCCTGTTCGACATCGGGGTGATGCTCGCCGGTGTGCTCGCCGCGCTGATCGCGATGCTGATCTCGATCCTCTTCCTCAACCGGGTGCGCGATGCCGCCGCGATGCGCTGGAAGGCCGCCGACGACAAGCGCCGGGAGCGTCACGCCGATGACGTCGATGAGGATGCCGAGGCGGAGGATTCGTTCCTGGATGCCGAGGCCGCCGCGGCGGACGGCGCCCATGGCGTCGAGGTGACCGGAACTTCCCGTGCGACGGATGCGTCGCACTCCGGTCCCGGTGAGCTGCCGGAGCTTCCGGCGGAGGACCCGGAGAGCACGTCGGCCGACGGCCGCTGATCCTGGCGGCCGCTGAGTCCGAGGGTTTCCGATCCTGACGGTCGCTGAGACCGTCGGCCGTTGATCGTGCCGGTCGGGGAATCCGGGCGGTCAGGCCCCGGCGACGACCTTCCCCGGGGCCTGCGGCCTCACAGGCACAGGCCGAGGAGCAGCAGCAGCGAGAACACCAGCTCGAGCCGCCCGGAGGCGCCGAGGACCGGGATCAGCTCGCGCCCACCTGCGCCCCGCAGCACGATGCGCAGCGGGGTGATCGCCAGCGGCAGGGCGAGCAGCACCACGATCACCGGCCACTGCACGACCATCACCGGCACCATCAGCACGAACGGCGCCAGCTGGGTCACCGCGAACAGGGCACGGGTCCGGCGATCGCCGAGCCGCACCGCGAGGGTGCGCTTGCCGGCGATCGTGTCGGTGGGGATGTCGCGCAGGTTGTTGGTCAGCATGATCGCCACGGCCAGCAGGCCGATCGCGATCGAGGCGAGCAGAGCGACCCAGTTCGGGTGGGGCGTGATCGCGTAGGCGGTGAGGTTGACGGCGACCAGGCCGAAGAACACGAACACGAACAGCTCGCCGAGACCCAGGTAGCCGTAGGGCTTCTTGCCGCCGGTGTAGAACCAGGCGGCGGCGACGGCGGCCGCCCCGACGAGGAGCATCAGCCAGATCTGGGCGAGGGCGATGAGGACGATGCCGAACAGTGCCCCGGCCGCCAGGGCGCCGATCGCGGCGGCCTTGACCGTCCTCGGCGCGGCGGCGCGGGATCCGGTGAGCCGGAACGGCCCCACCCGGTCGTCGTCGGTGCCGCGGATGCCGTCGGAGTAGTCGTTGGCGTAGTTCACGCCGATCTGCAGGCACAGGGCCACGGCGAGGGCGAGCAGTGCTCGAGGGACGACCAGCGCCCAGTCCACGCCGCCGGGCTGCTGGGCCAGCTGCCAGATCGCGACACCGGTGCCGGCGGCGACCGGGGCGAAAGCTGCGGGCAGGGTGCGGGGTCGGGCGCCCTGCACCCACTGCGACAGGCTGGCCATGGTGCTCCTCGACGGGTCGTGGCCGACGGATCACGGCCCCGTCGAGGATACGCCGTGGTCCGGGGGCGTTTCGGTGCAGGGGCGTTCCCGTCTCGTGGCGGACCGCACACCCTGGACCGGAGTGGAGGCTCAGCCCTCGGCGGCGAGGCGGCGGGCGGCGGCCCGGTCCACCTTGCCGATCCCCAGCATCGGGAGCTCGCGGACCACATGGACCCGCTTGGGGATCATGTGCGCGGGGACCTCGCTGGTGCGCAGCGCCGAGCGGACCAGGGCCGCTGCCTCGGTCGGATCGGTGCCCTGCTCGAGCGTGACCAGGGCTTCGACGCGCTGGCCCCAGTCGGGGTCCTGGACCCCCACCACCACGCTCGCACGGACCAGGCCCTGCAGCATGAGGGAGCGGTCGATGGCCCGTTCGACATCCTGCGGGAGCACCTTGCGGCCGCCGGTGTTGATGACGTCGTCGGCACGGCCCAGCACGCTCAGCGCACCGTCCTCGCCCAGCTCGGCGAGGTCGGAGGTGACGAAGGAGCGCTGTGCGGCGCCCGGAGCGGCGGCTGGGGCGAAGGGGGTCGTGTCGGTGCCGCCATCGGCCGTGAGGTAGCCCAGGGCGAGGGTCGGTGACGTGATCACCAGACGACCGGCTCCGGCGGCGTCGGGAGCCTCGAGTCGCAGCTGCACCCCGGGCAGCGCCGCTCGGTCGTAGACGCAGCCGCCGGCGGTCTCGGAGGAGCCGTAGGTGGTGCGCACCGCGATGCGCTGGGCGCGGGCCTTCGTGAGCACCTCGGGACGGGTCGCGGCGCCGCCCACGAGCACGGCGGCGAAGCGCCGGAGCACCCCGCGGGCGCGGGCGTCGGCACCGGTGGCCCCGGTGATGATGCGGGTGAGCTGGGTGGGCACCAGGGAGGTGAACGCCGGCAGCCCTGCGGCCTCGGCCTGCGCGAGCGCGGGCTCGGCGAGCGCCACGAACGCCGCGGCGTCGAAGTGCCCGCGCAGATCGGGCAGCACCTCCGGGAGGGCCGGCACGGGCAGCCCCAGCACCTGGGAGGTGCGATGGGCCCGGGCGAGGACCTGCACCCCGGCGATGTGGGTGGGCGGCAGCAGGGGCAGCCAGAAGCCGTGGCCGCGGGTGTCCGGGGCGGTCCCGTCGGCCGCGAACAGCGCGGCGGTCGCGTCCTGGGAGGCGAGCAGGGCCGAGCGGGACAGCGCGACCGCCTTCGCCACGCCCGTGGACCCGGAGGTGGGCACCACCAGGGCGGTGTCCTCGAAGCCCTCGGGCAGCGTCGACGGTGCCGGGAACGGGCCCAGCCAGAGCCGACCGGTGCCCGCCATCAGCTGGCCGATCGCTCGGGAGTGCGCCTCGAGCGAGGCGGCGGAGGAGTCGTGGGCGGGCGGCACCAGCCAAGGCAGGGAGGAGCTCACGGCTCAGCCCTGCGGATGCGGGTACTGCGACCAGTCGGGCTCGCGCTTGCCGAGGAAGGCGTCGCGCCCCTCGACGGCCTCGTCGGTCATGTACGCCAGGCGCGTCGCCTCCCCGGCGAAGACCTGCTGGCCCATGAGCCCGTCGTCGGCCAGGTTGAAGGCGAATTTCAGCATGCGGATCGCCTGCGGGGACTTGGTGGCGATCGTCGCGGCCATCGCGAGCGCCTCGGTCTCGAGGTCCGCATGGTCCACGACGCGGTTCACGGCGCCCCAGTCGTAGGCGTCCTGGGCGGAGTACTCCTCGGCGAGGAAGAAGATCTCCCGGGCCCGCTTCTGTCCCACCTGCTTGGCGAGATAGGCGGAGCCGTAGCCGCCGTCGAAGGAGCCGACGTTCGCGTCGGTCTGCTTGAACCGTGCGTGCTCGCGCGAGGCGATCGACAGGTCCGCGACGACGTGCAGGGAGTGGCCGCCGCCGGCCGCCCAGCCGTTCACCACGGCGATCACGACCTTGCCCATCGTGCGGATCAGGCGCTGCACCTCGAGGATGTGCAGGCGGCCGCTGGAGGCGGTGCGCACCTGGGTGGTCTCGCCGAGGTCCTCCTGCTCCGAGTACTCGTAGCCGGCGCGGCCCCGGATGCGCTGGTCGCCGCCGGAGCAGAACGAGTGGCCGCCGTCCTTGGGGGAGGGGCCGTTGCCTGTGAGCAGGATGACGCCCACGCCGGTGTCGAGGCGGGCATGGTCCAGCGCCCGGTACAGCTCGTCCACCGTGTGCGGGCGGAAGGCGTTGCGCACCTCGGGGCGGTCGAAGGCGATGCGGACCGTCGGCAGGTCGTGACCGGTCCGCTCGCCGTCGGGGGACTCGATGCGCTCGACGGCACGGTGGTACGTGATGTCGGAGAAGGGCTCTCCGCCGTGCTCGGTGGCAGGGACCTCACGCCAGCGGCGAGGATCGAAGGTCTCGGAGACCTGGTGGGGCAGCGGATCAGGAGCGGACGTCATGATGCTCAGGGTAGTCCCGGCCGCGCCGGGGGAGAGGCACCCTGGGGTGAGGTCAGCGACTCCAGGGCAGCTCGGAGGTCGACGGCACCGGGTCGCTGCGCAGGCGCCCGTAGGTGAGCACGTCGTGGCGCTCGCCGTCGAGGAGGAACTTCTGGCGTTCGGTGCCCTCGTGTACGAAGCCGGCGGCGCGGGCCACGGCCCCGGACGCCGGATTGTTCACCCGGTGGCCGAGCTCGAGCCGCTCCAGTCCCCAGCCGCCGTCGGCCACGGGGCGCAGCCCACGGTTCGCCACAGCCGCCGCGGCCCGCGAGGTCACTCCCTGACCGCGGAAGCTGGCGTGCAGCCAGTAGAAGAACCATCCCAGACTGTGTGGCTCCTCGATGCTCACGCCGACGAGCCCGACCAGCTCGCCTCCGCCCGGTCCACCCCTGCCCGCTTCGGTCGCTCCGTCGTGCACGATCGCGATGCCGCGACGTGAGGGCCCCTCGAGCCAGCCGATCATCTCCTGAGCCTGCGGGAGCGAGGTGACGTCGCCCTGGCGCACCATGTCCGGGGAGGACGCGAAGGCGGCCAGCACGGCGGGGGCATCGCCCGGCCGGACGGGGCGGAGTCGGTGGGGTGGGGCGCTCATCACGGTCACGATAGCGAGGCCCGCCGGAGGCGTCGCGCGAATTCCTCCTCGGCCGGTGCGCCCGCTAGCCTCGAAGGATGCTCATCCCTTCCGCACTGCGCGAGCGCGGCATCGACCGCGTGCTCGCGTGGGCCATCCCCATGACCACACGTTTCCGCGGCATCACCGAGCGTGACGGCCTGCTCCTGCACGGCCCCGCCGGATGGGCGGAGTTCTCCCCGTTCTGGGACTACGACGCCGCGGAGTCCGCGTCCTGGCTGCGGGCGGCGCTCGCCGACGCGACCGCGGACCGCCCCGCGCCGCGACGCGAGGAGATTCCGGTCAACGCCACCATTCCGGTGGTTCCCGCGGTGCTCGCCCACCGCATCGCGACCGTCGGCGGTGCCCGGACGGCCAAGATCAAGGTCGCCGACCCCACCTCCTCGCTCGCCGAGGACACCGAACGGATCGAGGCGGTGCGAGACGCGCTGGGCCCGACCGGCAGGATCCGCATCGACGCCAATGCCGCCTGGACCCTCGACCAGGCGAAGGAGGCCCTGCCGCTCCTGGACCGCGCCGCCGGCGGCCTCGAGTACGCCGAGCAGCCCTGCGCCTCGATCGAGGACCTTGCGGCGCTGCGCCGCGCCGTCGACATCCCGATCGCGGCCGACGAGTCCGTGCGCCGCGCCGAGGATCCGCTGCGCGTGGCCCGGGCCGGTGCGGCCGACGTCCTGGTCATGAAGGTGCAGCCCCTCGGCGGCGTGCAGCGGTGCCTGGAGCTCGCCGACCAGGCCGGCCTGCCCGTGGTGGTGTCCTCCGCCCTCGAATCCAGCGTGGGCCTCAGCGCCGGCCTCGCGCTCGCCGCCGCGCTCCCGGACCTGCCCTACGCCTGCGGACTGGCGACGGCCTCACTGCTCACCGGGGACCTCGTGCCCGATGCCCTGCATGCCCGAGCCGGCACGCTGCCGGTGGCGCGCCCCGAGCCGCTCGAGCAGCTCACCGATCGCCACGCCGCCCCCGCACCGCTCGCCGCCCGCTGGGAGGAGCGCCTGACCGCCTGCCTCGACGCGCTGTGAGCTGCCGCGGCACTCCGGGGTCGCCATGACCGGTGCGGGGGCCGGGCCCCGTCGAGCGCACTACCCTGGCGGCATGCCTGAGAACGCAACCGCCGCCCCCGCCCGCGGGATCCCCGCCCCCGCTCCGACAGGGTCCGGGGCGGTCGACCAGGCGATCGCGATCTGGCGCGCGCTCGCCGAGCTCGGGGTGACCGATACGGTGCTCGCGCCGGGCTCCCGCAGCGCTCCGCTGGTCTACGCACTCGCCGGCCCGCAGCTCGAGGGCGCGGTCCGGGCGCACGTGCGGATCGACGAGCGCGCCGCCGCCTTCACCGCTCTGGGTCTGTCCCGGTTCGACCCCGAGCACCCCGCAGTGGTGGTGACGACCTCCGGCACGGCGACCGCCCACCTGCACGCCGCGGTGATGGAGGCCCACCATTCACGGATCCCGCTGATCGTGCTCACCGCGGACCGTCCGGCCGAGCTACGGGACGTCGGAGCGAACCAGACCACACGGCAGGCGGGGATGTTCCGTTCCCTGGTGCGCCTGGACGCGGACCTCCCTGCCCCGACCGCCGAGGCCGCCACCGCCACCGAGCTGCGCACCGCGGTCTCCACCCTCGCTCGGGCCGTCGCCGCGGCGACCGGCGAGCACCCCGGCCCCGTGCACGTGAACCTCTCCTTCCGGGACCCGCTCGTCCCGCGACCGGATACCGACGGGCAGGCTATGCAGGCCTCGCCGAGCACGCTGAGCACGCCGAGCTCGCTGGCCTCGCAGGCCGCGCCGGCCACGGAGGCAGGATCTGCAGCGGAGCGCCCGCAGATCGTGCTCACCCGGCGGTCGCGCCCGCTGCCCCCGCAGCCCCACCCCGTCCCGATCTCCGCGCGCACCGTGGTGGTCGCGGGGGACGGGGCGGGAGCGGCGGCCCGTGAGCTCGCCGAGCGTCACGCCCTGCCGTTGCTCGCCGAGCCGAGCTCCGGGGCGCATTCCGGCCCCTCCCTCGTGCCCGGCTATCCGGCCCTCCTCGCGCAGATCATGGCCGATCCCCAGCATCCGCTGCGCCCGGACCGCGCGATCGTGCTGGGGCATCCGACGCTCTCGCGACCGGTGATCGGGCACCTGCTGGGAGCACAGGACGTGGACGTGGTCGTGGTGGACCCGCAGCTGGACTTCGCCGATGCGGCCCGTCGGGCACGGCTCGTGCTGCCCGCCGCCCGGGGGGAGGACGTCGCCGACGAGGCGGAGCTCGAGCGTCGTCGGCAGCACGTGGACGCCTGGCGCGCGGCAGCCTCCCAGGTCGTGGCCGGGCTGCCGTCTACCTGGCAGCAGCAGGCCGCGCTCGCCGTCTGGGAGGCGACAGGGGAGGACGACCTCCTGGTGCTCGGCTCCTCCAGCCTCGTGCGGGACCTCGAACAGCATGCCGGGCCCACGGCGGGCCGGGTGATCGCGAACAGAGGGCTCGCCGGGATCGACGGCACCACGTCCCTCGCCGGCGGGATCGCCCTCGCCCACCAGGCGACGGGCCCGGGAGCGGGACAGTCGGCAGAGCAGGCAGCAGGGCGGGAACCCGAGCACACAGCAGGGCGGGTGCGTCTCCTGGTGGGAGACCTCACTGCGCTGCACGATCTCACCGGGCTGGTCATCGGCCCTCTGGAACAGGTCCCGGATCTCGACATCGTGATCGTCGACGACGGCGGCGGCCGGATCTTCTCCGGCCTCGAGCACGCCCAAGCGCCGCCTGACCTGCTGCGGCGCTTCTTCACCACCCCGCACGGCACGGACCTCGAAGCGGCTGCGAGGGCGCTGGGGGCAGAGGCCCGGACCGTCACCGGCACCAGGCTGGGCACAGCTCTCGCACAGCGTGGCTCCGGATTGCGGGTGTTCATTGTTCACCAGGAGATCAGCGCACTGTCGCTGGAGCAGCAGGCGGAGGTGGACCCATGCACGACATGAACGATGCGTACGACCCGACCCAGAACGGCCGGCCCGAGCAGCCCACCGGGCCCTGGGGCGCCGCGGGGGAGCAGGAAACCTCGCAGGCGCGGGCGAGCAGCGCCTCGGACGGGACGACGCACGAGTACCCGGCCTACTCGCCTGC
Organism: Brachybacterium sp. 107; assembly: GCF_052379725.1. Lineage (NCBI taxonomy): Bacteria > Bacillati > Actinomycetota > Actinomycetes > Micrococcales > Dermabacteraceae > Brachybacterium > Brachybacterium sp. 107. The sequence goes on from NZ_JBQSYW010000007.1 coordinate 44,572, forward strand.
GGCCTACTCATCTCCGACGTCCTCGTCGTCGGCGCCGACGTCGGCCTTCTCCGGCCCCTCCGCCTACCCGTCCCCGTACGGCCAGAGCCCCTCGACGAGCACGGCCGCGAGCACCGCCGCGAGCACGACGGCACCGGTCGCCGCGGGCACGACGGCTCCGGTCGCCGCGGGCACGGCGGCCCGAGGCCACGGACCAGGATGGGGCGGCGTCACGGGCCTGGTCGCCCTGGGCATGCTGGTCTCCAGCGGTCTGACCCTGGGCGGAGTCGTCGCCTATGACCAGTTCCTGGCGCCGGCACCGGCGGCGACGAGCACGACGCAGGCCGCTCCCGAGGCCTCCGCCCATCCCGCATCGGTGTCCACCGTCGATGATCCCGACTGGGCGACGGTCGCCGACCAGGTCGCACCCAGCGCCGTCGCGATCCAGGTGGACACCGGGTCCGGGACGAGTCTGGGCACCGGGGTCGTCCTCGACGACAAGGGCACGATCCTCACCAACAACCACGTCATCGACGGCGCGAAGGCCGTCCAGGTCACCACCAGCGACGGACTCGGCTATGAAGGGACGGTCATCGGTGCCGATCCGACCACGGACCTCGCCGTGCTGCGCCTGAACTCCCCTCCGGAGGATCTGAAGCCGGCCACCTTCGCCGACTCGTCCTCCATCGCCGTGGGTCAGCCGGTGATGGCGCTGGGCACGCCGCTGGGACTCGAGAACACGGTCACCACGGGGATCGTCTCGGCGGTGGACCGGCCCGTGACCGCCAACGGCGAGGACCCCGCCGGCTCGGACACGACCTACACCTCCGCGATCCAGACCGACGCCGCGATCAATCCCGGCAACTCCGGCGGTCCGCTCGTGGACGCCGCCGGGCAGGTGATCGGGATCAACTCCTCCATCGCGGGGATCCCGGGCGGCTCGGGACAGGCCGGCAGCATCGGGCTCGGCTTCGCGATCCCGTCGAACACCGCGACCCTCATCGCGGACCAGCTGCAGGCCGACGGCACAGCGGACCACTCATTCCTCGGGGTGACCAGCAGGGACGGGGCACAGTCCGTCGGAGACGTCGCCTATCACGGCGCCGACGTGGTCGGCATCGAGCCCGACAGTCCCGCCTCCGCCGCAGGGCTGCGAGAGGGCGACCTGATCACGAAGATCGACGACACGCCCGTCGGCAGCGCGGCCGCGCTGACCGGCGTGGTGCGAGGGCTCCCTGTCGGGTCCGACCACACGCTCACCGTGGTCCGGGACCAGTCGGTGCAGAGCATCGACATCACCCTGGGCAGCCAGCCCGCCTGAGCGCCGGCCGACGTCCGAGTCCCCTCGGCCTCAGTCTCCGCCGACTCGGGGTCAGGTGCCGAGGGTCGGCTCGGGAGGGGTCTCCTCGATCTCGCTCGCGGCGGGCGCACCCCGCAGGGCACGCAGCATCGGACGGCACTTCGCGAGGACCTCGGCATGCTCGGAGACGGGATTGGAGGCGGAGACCAGGCCGCCGCCGGCCTGCAGCGTGACGGCCTTCTCAGCACTCAGATGCGCCATCCGCAGGGCGATCGCCCACTGCCCGTCCCCGGCGGCGTCCATCCAGCCCACGGGGGAGGCGTACCCGCCGCGGTCATGGGGCTCGAGGCGCGCGATGATCTCGTCGGCGGCCTCCCGAGGTGTCCCGGAGACGGCAGCGGACGGGTGCAGGCGGGAGGCGACGTCCACGCTCGTGGTCCCCGGGCGCAGGCGTGCGGACACATCCGAGGCGAGATGCTCCAGTCCCGGCAGGCGCAGCACGAAGGGTTCGCGGGAGACGTCGATGTCCTCGGCCAGGCCCCCGAGGCGCTCGACGACGGACTCCACGGCGAAGGCATGCTCGGAGAGCTCCTTCGCGTCGGAGCGGAAGGCGCGTCGATCGACCTCGTCGAGCTCGCCGTCGTCGGCCACCGGTCGTGTGCCGGCCAGCACCCGGGAGAACACCCGGCCGGTCTCGGTCTGGGCGAGCATCTCGGGGCTCGCCCCGATCACGTCGTCGAGGTGGTAGACCCAGGTGCTCGGGTAGTCACGGGCCAGATTCGCCAGCAGCACCGCCGGCTCGATGGGGTGCTCGGCGGTGACCGTGGTGCGCTCGGAGAGGACCACCTTCTCGGCGCGGCCCGCGCGGATTTCCATCACGGCCTCCTGGACCAGGGCCTGGTACTCGTCGGGCGTGTGGTCCGCCTCGACCTCCAGCTCGTCCGACCGGACGGGCGGGACGGGCGTGGACGGGAACAGATCGCGCCAGGACGACGGGATCACCGGCTCCTCGTCCACCCCCACGACGGTCAGGAACGACTCGCCGTCATGGACGCCGAGCAGGGCGCTGGGCACCATCAGGCGGGAGGCACGCTGCGAGGTGTCGGCGTAGGAGAAGCTGCCCAATGCGATCAGGCCGCTGGTGCGGGTGCGCACCTCGTCGTCGATCCGGGCGGCCGCGGCGATGGCCTGGAAGGCGGCGCTCGCCGCCGCGAAGCGATGGGGGCCCGACGTCTGCACGCTCCAGGCGGTCCCGAGCGCGACCATGCCCTGGCCGTGGCGCAGCCAGGCACCGCTCACGTCGAGCGGGATATGGCCCAGCAGGTCGACGGTCTCCTCGAGGCGCAGCGTGCGCACGATCAGCGACGGCACGGCAGCGGCAGTCCCGGCGGAGCTCGGGGTCTCGGCAGCCACTGCGGGCTCGGCAAGCTCAGCGGGCTCGGCAGTCTCAGGGGGCAGGATCGGGTCGGACATCCGTGTCATTATGCGACACCGGAGCGGCTCGCGCCGTGACCCGCGTCCCCTCCCGGGATGCACGAGCAGACGCTGCTGAGGTGCGACCATGGACCGGCGCCCCCATCCGTGGGAGCGCCGGGCCAGAATTCGGGCCCGCTTCCCCGCAGTGACCCGCTCAAGGAGCAGTTCGTGAACAGCACCGGCGACAGCATCGCGACGCCTCTGGTCCGCGGCACGATCGCCGCGGTGATCTCGCTGGGCACCGCGGTCGCTCTGGTGGTCGTGCCCGCGCTGGCCGCCCAGGTCGCCGGAACGCGGTCGACCGCGACCGCCCTGGACGCGATCATCATCGCGCTCAACGTCCTGGTCCTCGGCCACGGCGGCGGCATCGTGCTGAGCACCGGGGTCATCGACGGTGCCGTCACCCTCACCCCGTTCGGTCTGCTGGGGCTGCTGCTGCTCATCTCCACCCTCGGCATGCGTCGCGTGGGGCGGGCGCTGCAGCTCGTCCGGGACGACGGCGTGCTGCGGGTGCGCGCGCTCCGCGACGCCGGCGGTGCGCTCGGCGCCTACGCAGCGGTCTACGCGGTCGGCATGGCGGTGCTCGCCGGGATCGGCCGCAGCGCCGACACCAGCCCGGTGGTGACCTCGGCGATCGTGTCCGGGGCGATGGTGGCGGTGCTCGGCGGGGTGCTGGGGATCCTGTGGTCCCTGCGCCGTGAGGCGACCTCCACGATCCCCGGAGTGCGCGTGCTCGAGCTGCTCCCCGCACCCTTCGGCGACGTCGCCCGCTCTGCGCTCATCGCGCTGATCGGCCTGCTGGGGGTGGGGATGCTCCTGAGCGTCGTGATGATGGTCGTCTCCGTGCGCGAGCAGTCCTCCCTGTTCGACGCGCTCGACCCCGGGATCATCGGCGCGATCGTCCTCACGCTCGTCCAGCTGGCGCTGCTGCCGCTGCTCGCGGTCTGGGCGCTCGTGATCCTCCTCGGCGGCACGGTCGGGGTGGGGGCGTCCGCGTCGATCTCGCTCGACGGCTCCGCGACGGGTGTGCTGCCCGCGCTCCCGCTGCTGGGCGCTTTCCCCGGTCCCGGAGACTTCTCCGGGTGGTTCTGGCTGCTCCTGGTGGTGCCGGCGGTGCCGGTCGTCGTCGGCGCGCTGCGCCTGGTCCGGGATGTCGAGGACCTCGAGCGGCGCGACCGCATCACTGCCTGGATCGCCTATCCCGTGGCGGTGACGGTGGGCGTGCTGCTGCTCGCAGGACTGGCGACCGGAGGCATCGGGGAGGGGCGACTGGTGCACCTCGGCCCGCAGATGGGATCCCTCATCCTCCCGCTGCTGGGGATGGTCGTGGTCAGCACCGGCCTGGTGATCATGGTGCTCGCCACTCCGGCGGTGCCCTGGGTGCGCGGACAGATCGCTGCACTGCGGGCGAAGGTCGAGAGCGCAGAGAACTCGGAGAAGTCGGGGATCTCGGAGAGCTCGGAGAGATCAAAAGGGTCCGGGATCTCGGGCCGGTCCGGCACGGGAGGCGCGCCGGGGTCCGACGACGATGGCGACGATCACGACGCCGACGCCGACGCCGACGCCGACGCCGACGCCGATGTCGATGTCGACGCCGAGCCACGCGGCTCCGACGGGACAGACAGGTAGGACGGGGCAGACAGCTCCGACAGCTCCGACAGCTCCGACAGCTCCGACAGCTCCGACAGCTCCGACAGCTCCGACAGCTCCGACGGGACAGACTGCACCGACGGGACAGACCGGTACGACAGGTCGACGGGGGCGTCAGCCGCCCAGCAGGTCGCTGATCCAGGTCGCCATCGAGTCCTGGGCCTCTGCGTCGCACGCCACGCGCGCCTGCTCGGTGAGCGCCGTGGCCCGGCATTCCTCGATCTCTGACATCGGGCCGTAGAACAGCAGGCTCAGCAGGGAGCCGGCGGTGATCATCAGCGTGGCCGGCACCCCGATGACCAGCGATATCACGGCGATGCCCGGACGGCCCTGACGGAACGACTGCACCGCGAGCAGCACCAGCAGCACCAGGGCCACGAGGGCGCCGACCCCGGCGGCCAGGGAGAACGGCAGCGGGGTCAGGAGCAGCAGCCAGGAGGCGAGCATCGTCAGGAGCAGGGCGCGCACCAGTCGCCGGTGGCGGGAGGCTGCATCGGATCCAGAGGCGGTCGCCTCGGTCCCTTCGGTGTCACGGTCGCTGCTCATTGTTCCTAGTGTGCCTGGTCCGCCTGGACGTCGTGCCGCTCGACGCCCACGGCGCTCCGACTACGCTGGCACGGTGACCCGCACCCCCATCGCCGTCCTCATCTCCGGTACCGGTTCGAACCTCGCCGCACTCCTGCGTGTGAGCGCGGAACCCTCGTGCCCCTTCGTCGTGGTCGGGGTGATCGCCGACCGTGACGCCTCCGGCCTCGAGCATGCCCGCTCCGCCGGTATCCCCACCGAGGTGATCCGTCTCGCAGACCATGCGGACCGCGCCGCCTGGGACCGGGCGCTCGCCGCCTCGGTGACCCGCCTGGAGCCTCAGCTGGTCGTGCTCGCCGGGTTCATGAAGCTCGTGGGTCCGCCGCTGCTGGACGCCTTCGGCGGGCGCATCGTCAACACGCACCCCGCCCTGCTGCCCTCCTTCCCCGGCGCCCACGGAGTGCGCGACGCCCTCGCCCACGGGGTGAAGGTCAGCGGCGCCACCGTCATCGAGGTCGATGCGGGCGTCGACACCGGGCGCATCCTCGCCCAGGTACCCGTCGAGGTCCGGGCCGAGGACACCGAGCACGACCTCCATGAGCGGATCAAGGCCGCGGAGCAGCCCCTGCTCGTCGAGGTGGTCCGCGGTCTGACCGCTGGACGGCAGGACGGGCCTGCGGCCACTCTCTGAGCCGTTCACCGGTGGGACGGTCGTGGTTCCGTGCGCTGTCCTGTTCGCCGGCGGGCCGCCCCGCGGTCGCGCGCTGATCACTGGGCGGAGCAGGCTCCCGCTGTCAGGGGGTGCTGGCTAGAATGGCCCCACACGACTGGCGAAGGTGGGCGACCACCGGGGAGTGACACTACGAGCATCGACCGCCTGGGTGCTCGTCGCAAGGACCCGATCCGAACAGGAGCACGCCTCGTGACCACCACTCAGCGCCGCCCGATCCGCCGCGCCCTCATCTCCGTCTTCGACAAGACGGGGATCGTCGACCTCGCCCGCACCCTCTCCGAGAACGGCGTCGAGATCGTCTCGACCGGTTCCACCGGCTCGACCATCCGCGACGCCGGCATCGACGTCACCGACGTCGCCTCCGTGACCGGCTTCCCCGAGATGCTCGACGGCCGCGTCAAGACCCTCCACCCTCGCGTGCACGGCGGCCTGCTGGCCGATCAGCGCCTCGACTCCCACCGTGCACAGCTCGCCGAGCACGGCATCGAGCCCTTCGACCTGGTCGTGGTGAACCTCTACCCGTTCCGCGAGACCGTCGCGGCCGGCGGCAGCTTCGACGAGATCATCGAGAAGATCGACATCGGTGGCCCCTCCATGGTGCGCGGCGCCGCGAAGAACTTCGCCTCCGTCGCCGTGGTCGTGGATCCCGAGGTCTACCCGACGGCCGCCGAGGCCGCGGAGGCCGGCGGCTTCACCCTCGCCGAGCGCCAGGAGCTCGCCACCATCGCCTTCACCCGCACCGCCGAGTACGACGACGCGATCAGCGACTGGATGCTCGACCAGCTCCCCGAGGTCGAGGACGACGAGGCGGCGGACGACATCGCACAGGATGACGACGCCCAGAATGCGGATGCACCCCGGAGCATCCTCGATCTCGACGACGAGGACGCCGCCCAGCTCGGCTTCACTGCCACGCTCCGCTACGGCGAGAACCCCCACCAGCGCGCCCGCCTGGCCGTGACCGATCCCGAGGTGCCCGGCATCGCCGGCGCCGAGCAGCTGGGCGGCAAGGCGATGAGCTACAACAACTACGTGGACGCCGACGCCGCCGTGCGCGCCGCCTTCGACCACGAGCGCCCCTGTGTCGCGGTGGTCAAGCACAACAACCCCTGCGGGATCGCCGTGGCGGCCGAGGGCGAGGACATCGCCGTCGCCCACCTGCGTGCCCACGGCACCGACCCGCTGTCCGCGTACGGCGGCGTCATCGCCACCAACCGTCCCGTCACGCTCGCCATGGCCCAGCAGGTCAAGCCGATCTTCACCGAGGTCATCCTGGCGCCGGCCTACGAGGACGAGGCGCTCGAGCTGCTGCGCACCAAGAAGAACCTGCGGATCCTGCTCCTGGAGGGCGAGTACTCCCGCGAGGTCGAGATGCGCGAGATCTGGGGCGGCATGCTCGTCCAGGACACCGACGCCGTCGACGCCGAGGGCGACGACCCCGCGAACTGGACCCTGGCCTCGGGGGACGCGGCCGACGAAGCGACCCTGGCGGACCTCGCCTTCGCCTGGCGCTCCGTGCGTGCGGTGAAGTCCAACGCGATCCTGCTCGCCAAGGACGGTGCCGCCGTGGGCCTCGGGATGGGTCAGGTCAACCGCCTGGACTCCTGCCGTCTGGCCGTGTCCCGTGCGAACTCGCTGGGCGAGCACGCCGAGGGCGAGACCGCCCCCGAGCGCGCTCGCGGCGCGGTCGCCGCGTCGGACGCCTTCTTCCCCTTCGCCGACGGTGCACAGATCCTGCTCGACGCCGGGGTGCGGGCGATCGTGCAGCCAGGCGGCTCCATCCGCGACGACGAGGTCATCGAGGCGTGCCGCGCCGCCGGTGCGACCCTCTACCTCACCGGGACCCGCCACTTCGCGCACTGAGCCGCACCGCGCGGCACTGAGCGCACCCAGCGCACCCAGCGCACCCAGCGCGCCCAGCGCACGGAGGAGCGCTCGGAGCGCACTGAGCGCGCTGGCGACCAGGACCGCCGTTCGACGGTGCCCGGGAAGCTCAGCCGCCGGGCCGCACGTCCGTCGGATCGTCCCGTCGTCGGGTGGCTCAGCCGGAGGAGCTCCCCGTCGGCGGGCCGCTCTGCCGGGTGAGCACCCTGCCGACGGATCATCCGGTCGGCGGGCATCCCCGGCGCCAGGTGGGCACAGACCTCGGTCGATCGCCCCGTCGCCCCGTCAGGCGCGGGGCGGTCGCCGTACCGTCGGCCGAGAGGTACCCACAGCACGACACAATCGAGCCGGCGTTCACCGGCTCGACACCCCGGACCCCTAGAGTTGGGGCCATACACCAGCGTGACGCCCGAAGGAGTGGCCGTGAGAATCCCCGACAACCAGAGCCTGCGCGAGTACATCGAGCATCTGCGCGAGGAGGGCTACTCGGTCAAGGACGGGCATACCCCGGACCCGGATCTGATCGACCCTCAGGGCAACCCCGTCTACACCTGGCAGGAGGGGTACCCGTACGAGACGCGCATGGAACGTGACGAGTACGAGCGCGAGAAGTACAAGCTCCAGGTCGAGCTGCTGAAGTACCAGTACTGGCTCGAGGACAACGATCAGAAGTCGATCATCATCTTCGAGGGACGCGATGCGGCCGGCAAGGGCGGCACCATCAAGCGCTTCACGGAGCATCTGAACCCGCGCACCGCCCGGGTCGTCGCGCTGAACAAGCCCAGCGATCGCGAGCGGGGCCAGTGGTACTTCCAGCGCTATATCCAGCATCTGCCCACCGAGGGCGAGATGGTGCTCTTCGACCGCTCCTGGTACAACCGCGCCGGGGTCGAGCGGGTCATGGGCTTCGCCTCCCCGGAGGAGCACGAGACCTTCATGAACCAGGTGCCCTACTTCGAGCGCATGCTCGTGGACTCCGGCATCTTCGTCACCAAGTTCTGGTTCTCGGTGTCCCAGAAGGAGCAGCGCACGCGCTTCGCGATCCGTCAGCTGGACCCGGTGCGACGCTGGAAGCTCTCCCCGATGGACCTCGAGTCCCTCGACCGTTGGGAGGCGTACACGCAGGCCAAGGAGGAGATGTTCCGCCGCACGGATAAGAAGTACGCGCCGTGGACGATCATCCGCTCCAACGACAAGAAGCGGGCGCGGCTGAACGCGATGCGCTACTTCCTGTCCCAGTTCGAATACGAGGGCAAGGACCACGAGGTGGTCGGCGTCCCCGATCCGAAGCTCGTCATGCGCGGCAAGATGGAAGAGGCCGACGAGTGAGCTGACGCTGAAGGGCGCCCGGCCGCGGACACCCCAGCACCACTGAGGGGATCCGCCGCCGAGTCGCTCGTTCGCCGAGCTCCCGCCGGGTCGCTCGTTCGCCGAGCTCCCGCTGGGTCCGTTGTTACCCGAGCTCCCGCTGGGTCCGTTGTTACCCGAGCTCCCGCTGGGTCCGTTGTTACCCGAGCTCCCGCTGGGTCCGTTGTTACCCGAGCTCCCGCCGGGTCCGTTGTTACCCGAGCTCCCGCCGAGTCCGTTGTTACCCGAGCTCCCGCCGAGTCCCTTGATTCGTCCCGTCAGTGGGACGTTTCTGGGGACTCGAGCCGTCGTTGCCGTGTCCGAGCGCCCTGGGACGCCCGAGCTCGGGTGCCGGCCGCGAGGTCGTGGCGTTGGGGCCGGACCTCGCGGCCGCGCTCAGCCATGGGGGCTGCGCTCAGCCTTCGCTGTCGGACTCGAGGGGGAGCCGCGTGATCTCTCCGGAGTCCAGCCATTCGTTCGACAGATCCGGCATCGTCCCGGTCGGGGTCGCGCGATGCGGGCTGGTCATCGACTCGGGGGAGAGCAGCGACTTGAGCCGGTTCTCGTCCAGCAGGCCCCGCTCGAGCACCAGATCGGCGACCGGGCGGCCTGTCTCCAGGGCCGTCGAGGCGACATCGGTGGCAGCGGCGTAGCCGATCACCGGCACCAGCGCCGTGACCACGCCGATCGAGCGGCGCAGGTTGTCCTCGAGGGTGTCCTCGTTCAGGGTGATCCCGGCGATGCAGCGATCGGCCAGGGTGTTCATCGCCCGCGTCATGATGCGGGTGGACTCGAGGATGTTGAAGGCGATCACCGGCTCGAAGGCGTTCAGCTGCAGCTGCCCGCCCTCGGCGGCGAAGGCCACCGTGAGGTCGTTGCCGATCACCTCGAAGGCGACCTGGTTGACGACCTCGGGGATCACCGGGTTCACCTTGCCCGGCATGATCGAACTGCCCGGCTGCACCGCGGGCAGGTTGATCTCGTGGAAGCCGGCCCGGGGACCGGAGGAGAGCAGACGGAGGTCGTTGCAGATCTTCGAGATCTTCACCGCGATGCGGCGCAGGATCCCCGAGAAGGTCACGAAGGCACCGGTGTCGCTCGTGGCCTCGACCAGATCGGCGGACAGCACGAAATCGATCCCGGTGAGGCCGGCGAGCTCCTGGGTGGCGAGCTGCGCGTACCGGGGGTCGGTGGTGATGCCCGTGCCGATCGCAGTCGCTCCGAGGTTGATCTCCTGGAACGCGGCCGCGGTGCGGGTGAGGCGCACGACGTCCTCCTCGATGGTGGTGGCCCAGGCGTTGAACTCCTGGCCCACGGTCATCGGAACCGCATCCTGCATCTGCGTGCGGCCCATCTTCAGCACCCGGGAGTACTCCGCACCCTTGGCGCGGAGGGTGGTGATCAGGTGGTCCATCGACTCCACCAGCGCGGGGAAGGTCAGCAGGATCCCCAGACGCAAGGAGGTGGGGTACACGTCGTTCGTGGACTGGGCGAGGTTGACGTGGTTGTTGGGGTGGAGATGCTCGTACTCGCCCTTCTCCCGGCCCATGATCTCCAGCCCGCGGTTGGCGATCACCTCGTTGGCGTTCATGTTGGTGCTGGTCCCGGCACCACCCTGGATCATGTCCACGACGAAGTGCTCGTGGAGCTCGCCGTCGACGATCTCCGTGCAGGCCTGCTCGATGGCCGCAGCCCGCTCGTCGTCGAGCGCACCGAGTCCGTGATTCGCGCGGGCCGTGGCCCGCTTGACCTGGGCGAGTGCCTCGATCAGTCGCGGGAAGTGACTCAGCGGCACGTCCGTGATGTGGAAGTTCTCCTGCGCTCGCAGGGTCTGGATGCCGTAATAGGCGTCGGCGGGGACGTCGCGGTCGCCGAGCAGATCATGCTCGGAACGGGTCGCGGTGCCGGGCGTCGAACCGGGGCTGGTCATGTGAAGGAGTCCTCCAGGTCGCTCTGATGGTCGACGTCGTTGCCGACCACGGCAAGCGTAGCCGGGAGCGACCCGTAGCATGGCCCCTGTGCCTGTTGAACGATCGCCCTTCTCTCTGGGTGCGGCCTGCCGACGTCAGGTCGTCCTGGTCCTGACGCTGCCCGCCGTCGCGGGCATCATCATTACGGGGACCGTGGTCGGCGCGCCGCTGGCCGGGCTCCTGTTCGCGGTGCTGCTGGGCCTGCTCGCGCTGGTCCGCGCCGTGCTGCCGGTCCGCGCCGTCGGAGCCCTCGCGGTCCGCTCGCGGGGCGTCGACGCCGGGGTGCTCGCACTGCTCGCGATAGGCCTCGGTGTGCTGTCTGTCTCGCCCAACCTCTGAGACCTCCGCGCACCCCGGAGCCGCCCCTCCTCGCCTCCCGGGCATCCCTCGTGCGACCTCGCCGGCCGCCCCCTCGGCCGTACACCGAGGAGTGTGACGAGTACCAGGTCGCCGCGTGCTGTTTTCCGTGATCCCCCGTGTGGCACGATCATCCCGTGCCCACCGATTCCATCCGGCTCCATGCCGTGTTCGACCTCGCCATGAGGATCGGAGAAGGCCTGCTCACGAACGGGGCGGCCGCCTCCGAGGTGACGGCGACCGTTCTGCGGATCACCAGCTCCTCGGGCCTGCGCAACGTCTCCGTGCAGGTGACCTTCGACGAAGTCGTCATCTCGTACCTCGAGGACGAGGGGGCCACCCCGTTCACCCGGGTGCGCTCCGCCGCGGCACGCGTCCAGGACTTCGCCCGCCTGGCGGCCTTCGAGGACATCACGCACGGCTACATCTCCGGCGAGTTCCCGCTCGAGGAGGCCCGACGGATGGCGGGTGCCGTCGCCCAGACGCCCCCGTTGTACAAGCTGCCGCTGGTGGTCCTCGGCTTCGCGGTGATGGGCGGCTCGGCGGCGCTGAGCTTCGGGGCGGGATCCCTCGTGGTGATCGCCGCGACGGTCGCGGCAGGGCTGCTGATCGCCTCCGGGGAGTTCCTCGCGCGCAAGCACATCCCGCCCTTCTACGGACAGGCGATCGGCGGCTTCCTCGCCGTGGGGGCCGCCCTGGCCGTGCACCTCATCAACCCCGCCCTGAACTCCTCGATCGTCGTGGTCTCCTGCATCATCGTGCAGCTGTGCGGACTCTCCTCGATCGCGGCGGTGCAGGATGCCGTGACCGGCTGGTACGTGACCGCCGCCGGCCGCATCCTGGAGACCCTCATGCTCACCGTGGGCCTCGTCGCCGGGGTGCGGGGCGGGATCCTGCTGGCCGACGCGATCGGCGCGGACATCTCCGTGAGCGCGTCGATCCCGATCTCGCTGATCACCGTGGTGTGGGTGGTGGTCTCCGGGATCGGGATGGGGATCGGCTTCGGCGTCGGCACCCAGGTGCCGTGGAAGGTCCTGCCCTGGATGGCCCTGGTCGCGCTGATCTCGGCGCTGATCTCCCACGTCGTCACCGGGCTGTTCCTGGAGCGTCTGTACGCGGTGACGCTCGCCGGGCTCTTCACCGGGCTGATCGCGGTGGTGCTCGGCGATCGCCTGCGGGTGCCGACCCTGCTCTTCGTCATGGGCGGGATCATCCCGCTGGTGCCGGGCAGCCTCATCTACCGCGGACTGCTGGGACTGGGGGAGGACGTCAGCTCCGGAGCCAGCGAGCTGTTCGGCGCCGGCGAGATCGCGGTGGGCATCGCCGCCGGAGCCGTGCTCGGCCAGCTGCTGGCCTCCCGCATCCTGCCGTACTTCCGCCGCAGCGGCATCGCCTACACCCCGAGCATCTCCCTGCCGTTCACCACTCTTCGCCGTCGCCGGCTCACGATGGGATCGCGCAGCTTCCGGCGTCGCACCGGCGCTCCGGTCGTCGAGCCGTCTACGATGACGGGCGAGATGACAGCGCTGTCGCCCGCACTCTTCGACGAGCTCGAGGACCTCGATCCTCCGTCGGACGGCTAAGGGAGCGCGAACCGATCCCGAGGAGACCCCATGAGCACTTCCGCACTGATCGCCGTCGGCGGCTACTCGCGCAGCGGCAGCGGCCGCGGTCCGGGGATCGAGCTGCTGCGGCTCACGACCGGTCAGGATGCGGGAAGCTCCGCGGGCGCCGCACCCTCCGTCGAGCGACTCGCCGCACTCGACCTGCCGGACCCCTCCTTCGTGCTCTGGAGCGCCGACGGATCCCTGCTGTACGCGGTGCTGGAGACGACGCCGACGCGCGTCGTCGCGGTCCGGGTCGACGACGACGGGGCGTCCGCGGAGCTCATCGGTGATCTGGTCCTGGACGGGTCCGGCGGCTGCCATCTGGCTCCGGGACGCAGCCCGGGGACCCTGCTGATCGCCGACTACGGCTCGGGAACCGTGGAGACCGTGCGCCTGGACGACGACGGGGTGCCGGTCGAGGTCATCGACGTCGACGACCATCATGATCGCAGCGAGGGCCGGGACCCTCACCCGCATCAGGTGGTCGCTCTGCCCGGTACCGAGGCGCTGGCCGTGCCGGATCTCGGGCTGGACCGCGTGTTCCTCTACCGGCAGGACTCGACCGGCCAGATGGGGCTGACCGGCGAGATCCCCCTGAGCCGGGGGAGCGGGCCGCGGCACATCGCGCCGGACCACGAGTCCGATCAGCTGCACATCTCCTGCGAGCTCTCCGGGATGGTCGCCACTGCGGCGCGACGACCCGTGGAGACCACCCGCTCCGCGCCGACGGCGCTGAACGGCACTGCGCTGAGCTGGAGCGTGCGCTCCATGATCCCGGCGAGCGGCCGGGACGGGGACAACGCGCTGTCGCACATCGAGCTCGCCGACGACGACGGGATGCTGCTGGTCGCCAACCGCGGGCCGGACACGATCTCCCTGCTGTCGCTGACGATGATGCGGCCGCAGATCGTCGCCGAGATCGAGGCGGGCGCCCACCCTCGGCACTTCACACAGCTCGGCGATCTGGTCCTCGTGGCGGCCCAGGAGGGCGATCGCATCGATGTGCTGCGTCGGGTGGGGGAGACCCTCTCGGTCGCTGCGGATCCGATCCCCGCCCCGTCGGTGTCCTGCCTCGCAGTGCGCCCCTGAAGCGCGCCCCGCAGAGCGCCCCTGAGCCGCGCCTCGCAGAGCGCCCCTGAGCCGCGCCTCGCAGTGCGGCCCTGAGTAGCAGCGGGGCCCGACGCGGTCCCGATGCACGCCCGGAGAGACCGTGCAGCACTCTTGTCGTGCTGACGGTTAGACTCGCGGACGCCGTGCCGGATGTTGCCACAGGGCTCTGCCCCGTGCTCCGGCCCTCGACCGCTCGGGAGGAACACCATGACCACTGCCGCAGACACCGGCGCCGCCGCTGACGCCGGACGCTCCGGCGCCCCGGTCGCCGCGACCCCTGCCGTGACGCTGTCCTCGGCGCCGGACCGCCGTGAGGCCGCCGAGCGGGTCGAGTCGCTGTTCGCGGAGTCTTTCGGCTATGCGCCCGACGGTGTGTGGTCCGCCCCGGGGCGCGTGAACATCATCGGTGAGCACGTCGACTACCAGGACGGCCTGTGCCTGCCGATGGCGATCTCCCACCGGTGCTTCGCGGCCGCCGCGCGCACGCCCACCGATCTCGTCCGCCTGCGATCCGCCCAGGACGACCAGGTCCTGGAGATCCATGCCGGGGCTCTCGAGCCCGGTGCCGTCGAGGGCTGGCCCGCGTACGTGGCCGGTGTGCTGTGGGCGCTGCGGTCGCACATCTCCGGTGCCACCACCCAGGGCATGGACATCATGATCGACGGACAGGTCCCGCTCGGCGCCGGGCTCTCCAGCTCCGCAGCCCTCGAGTGCGCCGCAGCGGAAGCGATCGAGGCTCTGCTGTCGCTGGGCACCACGCCCCTCCAGCGGGTGCACGCCGCGATCACCGCCGAGACCGATTTCGCGGGCGCCTCCACCGGAGGACTGGACCAGTCCGCCTCGGTGCTCTCCCGCGCCGGGCACGCACTGTTCCTGGACTGCCGCGACTTCTCGACCCGAGCGGTGCCCTGGGACCTCGCCTCCCAGGGACTGGCGCTGCTGATCACGGACACCCGCGCCGAGCACTCCCACGTCGACGGCGAGTACACGGCCAGGCGGTCGGACAGCGAGCGCGCCGCCGCCGCCCTGGGCGTGCCGACGCTCCGCGACGCCGACGTCACGCAGCTCGACGACCTCCTGGCACGCCTGGACGACGAGGTCGTGCGCCGTCGCGCCCGGCATGCGATCACCGAGATCCAGCGGGTGAAGGACTTCGACGCGCTGCTCGCCGCGGGCACCGTGCGGGAGAACGTCCGTGAGCTCGGGGACCTCCTGGACGCCTCGCACGATTCGCTGCGCGACGACTACGAGGTGACCGTCGCCCAGCTCGATACGGCGGTCGACGCCGCCCGCGCGGCGGGTGCCCACGGCGCCCGCATGACCGGTGGCGGTTTCGGCGGCTCCACCATCGCGCTGATCGAGGCAGACCAGGCGGAGCAGGTCGCCACGGCCATCGCGGCTGCCTTCTCCGAGCGCGGGTTCACGGCGCCGAAGTTCTTCCTCGCCCTGCCGTCGGAGGGTGCTGGACAGGACCGCTGAGCCAGTCCGCCACCCCGGCCAGGAGACGTCGCTTCGTCGCGTCGTCGGCGGCCGAGATCCGGATCGAGGAGGCGGCGAGGTCGGCGAGCTCGGCATCGCTGAAGCCGATGGCCCGTGCGGTCTCGTACTGGTCCACCAGGCGTGATCCGAACAGGAGCGGGTCGTCGGCGCCGAGCGCGATCCGGGCGCCCGCGTCGACCAGCTGCCGCAGCGGGACGTCGGCGGGGTCGGAGACCACGCCGAGCGACGCATTGGAGGCCGGGCACACCTCGAGCCCGATGCCGGCCGCCACGATCCGCTCCAGCAGCTCCGGGTCGTCGGCCGCACGCACCCCGTGCCCGAGCCGGTTCGGTGCCAGATGGTCCACGACGTCCTCGACGTGGGTCGGGCCCAGCAGCTCGCCCCCGTGCGGGACCGACAGCAGACCGGCACGGCGGGCGATCGCGAAAGCCGGCCCGTACTCGGCGGTCACGCCGCGGCGCTCGTCGTTGGACAGCCCGAAGCCGATGACGCGGCCCGCATGCCGGGCCGCGAGACGGGCGAGGGTCCGGGCATCGAGCGGATGCCGGGTGCGGGAGGCGGCGACGATGAGGCCGATGCTCACACCGGTCTCCTCCTCGGAGCGCGCCGCCTGGTCCACCACGATCTCGAGGGCAGGGGTGAGCCCGCCGACGAAGGGCGCATAGCTGGTCGGGTCGACCTGCAGCTCGAGACGTCCGGAGCCCTCCGCGGCATCGTCGAGCGCCGCTTCGTGGACGATGCGCCGCATCGCCGACTCGGAGTCGACGACCGCCCGCGCCGCGTCGTACTGCCGCTGGAACCGGAACCAGCCGCGCCGCGTCGGCTCCACCTGCAGGGCGACGTCGTCGGTCAGGGACTGCGGCAGCCGGATGCCGCGCTCGTCGGCGAGGTGACGCAGCGTGGACGGGCGCATCGACCCGGTGAAGTGCAGGTGGAGGTGCGCCTTGGGCAGCGCCGCGAGGTCTCGCCCGGGCAGCACCGCGGGGTCCCGCCCCGGGAGCGCGGCGGGGCCTCGCCCGGGGAGCGCCGGTGAGGTGGAGCTCATCGCGGCGTCACCTCGTGCAGTCCCACGCGGCGCACCGTCTCACTCGGAGAGCAGGGCCGCCACACGGTCGATGCCCTCGGCGAGCTCGTCATCGTTCAGGGCGTAGGAGAACCGCAGGTGCCCGGGAGCGCCGAAAGCCTCGCCCGGGACGGCCGCGACCTCGGCCTCCTGCAGGATCACCGCGGCCAGCTCGGCCGAGGTGGAGACCGTCGTGCCCCGGATCTCGCGACCCAGCACACCGGAGACGTCCGGGAAGGCGTAGAACGCGCCCGTGGGGGTGGGAACGGTGAAGCCCGGGACCGCGGAGAGCTTCTCGACGATGGTGCGACGACGGCGGTCGAACGCCTCGCGCATGGCGTCGACCGGCTCCATCGGCCCGGTCACCGCGGCGATCGCGGCGCGCTGAGCGATGTTGTTCACGTGCGAGGTCAGGTGGGACTGGAGGTTGCTCGCCGCGGCGATGACGTCCTTGGGGCCCACCATCCAGCCCACGCGCCAGCCGGTCATGGCGAAGGACTTCGCGACGCCGCCCAGCAGCACCGTGGTCTCCGCGAGCTCGGGGACCTCGGCGAGGATCGAGGTGAACGGCACTCCGTCGTAGGTGAGGTGCTGGTAGATCTCGTCGGTGACCACCCAGATCCCGTGCTCGTGGGCCCAGCGGCCCACCTCGCGCAGCTGCTCCGCCGTGAGCACGACGCCGGTCGGATTCGAGGGGGAGCAGATCACGATCGCTCGGGTGCGTTCGGTGCGCGCCGCCTCGAGCTGCTCGATCGTGGGGACATAGCCCTGATCGACGCCGGCCAGGACCGGTACCTCGGTGGCCCCCGCCAGGCGGATCGCCTCGGGATAGGTGGTCCAGTACGGGGCCGGCAGCAAGACCTCGTCGCCCGGGTCCAGCAGCGTCGCGAAGGTCTGGTAGACAGCCTGCTTGCCGCCGTTGGTGACCAGCACGTGCGTCGGCTCGATCGTGAGCCCCGTCGAGCCCGAGATCATCTCGGCGAGGGCCAGTCGCAGTTCCGGCAGACCACCGGTGGCGGAGTAGCGGTGGTTCGCCGGGACGGACGCGGCCTCGATCGCCGCGTCGACGATGTGCTGCGGCGTCGGGAAGTCGGGCTCTCCGGCGCCGAACCCGATCACGGGACGGCCGGCCGCCTTGAGAGCCTTCGCGGTGGCGTCGACTGCGAGGGTCGCGGAGGGCGCGATCGAGCCGATCCGGCCCGAGATGCGGGCGCGCGCGGCGGGCTGAGAGGTGCTGGTGGCGGGGGATGCGTCGTCGGTGGTCACCCGCCTATCGTGGCAGAGGTCTCGTCCCTCTGCCAGAACGACCCGCCAGCGGACGCCCGTGCGCAGCGATCGGCCCCTCGTGCGACCTCGGGAGAGCTCGTGCTCACTCGGGAGACCTTGTGGGACCTCGTGAGGTCTGGTGGGCTGGGTGGGGCCCGCGGCGTCTCGCGGGAGTCCGGTGCGGACGCCGGATGGTTCCGCAGGGGGTACCCTCGACTCCGGTCGGCATCGGGCGCGTCCCGGGGCCGTGAAGGATTCGATGTGATCTGCCGCCAGCGGATTCGCACCAGATCCCCACGGCTTGTATGCTGGTCGCTGGTCAGAAGCGCGGATGTCGGCAACGGCACCGCAGATCAACCTCTCGAGGGTTCTCCCTCGTGAAGGGCAGTGGCGCAATTGGTAGCGCAGCGGTCTCCAAAACCGCAGGTTGCAGGTTCGAGCCCTGTCTGCCCTGCCGGTCCGATCGGGTTCGCCCGGTCGGATGCGGTTGACCTCGACGAGATCGGACAGCTCAGACGTGAACTCCAGCCAGAACGCCCCGTCGACGCCCACCAGCGGCGACGCGCCGGGCACCGGGTCCCGAAACCCGTTCCTGGCCATCGGTCTGTTCGTCCGCCAGGTCATCGCGGAGCTCAGGAAGGTCGTCGTCCCGACCCGCAAGGAACTGGTCTCGTACTCGGCCATCGTCCTCGCGTTCGTCATCGTGATGATCCTGCTGATCTTCGGCCTCGACGCCGGATTCAGCTGGCTGTCCCGGATCGCCTTCACGGATCCCGGCGCGGGACTCTGAGTCCGGCCGTGCCGTCGTACGCCGCACCGTGCCCGATCAGTCCCACAGCCGCCAGGAAGGCAGGTTCCCGCTGATGAGCGATCAGACCTCATCCCCCGAAGAGCCCTACCAGGACGTCGACGACACGCTGTCGTTCTCGTCGTCGCCCCAGGCCGAGACCGCGGCACCCGAGGGTGCCGAGTCCGACCTCGAGTCGCAGAGCGCCGAGGGCAGCTCCCTCGAGGGCGCCGATGACGTCGAGCAGACGGACGATGTCGAGCAGGCCGACGACGCAGAGCAGGCTGACGACGTGGAGCCCTCCACCACGGAGGCTGGCGATTCCGCCGCCGTCGAGGCCGACGACTCCGAAGAGCCTGCAGATTCCGAGGAGTCTGCTGATTCCGAGGAGTCCGACGACTCCGAGGAGTCCGAGGAGGAGGACCCGCTCCTCCAGCTCAAGATGCACCTGCGCTCCGCGCTCGGCGAGTGGTATGTCATCCACTCCTACTCCGGTCACGAGAACCGCGTGAAGACGCAGCTCGCGACGCGTACCGAGACTCAGGACATGGAGGACTTCATCTTCGAGGTCCAGGTCCCGATGGAGGACGCGACCGAGGTCAAGAACGGCCAGAAGAAGATCGTCCGCCGCGTGCGCATCCCCGGCTACGTGCTGGTGCGCATGGATCTGACCACGGAGTCCTGGCGCGTCGTGCGCGACACCCCGGGTGTGACCGGGTTCGTCGGCAACGCCACCGAGCCCACCCCGCTCAACTTCGACGAGATCTACTCGATGCTGGAGCCGTCGGTCGGACTGCCCGAGAAGAAGCGCTCCACCGGTGGCACCCCGGCGAAGTCGACCGCGCAGAAGATGCCCGACTTCCAGGTCGGCGAATCCGTCACGGTCATGGACGGCCCCTTCGAGACGATGCCCGCCTCGATCTCCGAGATCCACACGGAGTCGCAGAAGCTGCAGGTCCTCGTGTCGATCTTCGGCCGCGAGACTCCCGTCGAGCTCGCCTTCGACCAGGTCGCCAAGATCTGATCCCCCAGAACTGATCGGCGCCACGGCCTCCGGGCCGCGGGAATACGACCAGGATCACCCCTGATCCCGGTCGACGCCGACGCGACGTGCAGGTAGCGTCGCATCAGATCTCCTTCCGCCACCGAGCGGAAGAGATCCTGCAGTGGGAGGAACGCATGATGAGTTCCGCCCGAACCACGACAGAATGAGGAAGAGCAATGGCTCCCAAGAAGAAGATCGCGAGCGTCATCAAGCTCCAGATCCAGGCCGGCCAGGCCACACCTGCGCCGCCCGTGGGTCCCGCGCTCGGCGCTGCCGGCGTGAACATGATGGAGTTCGTGAAGGCCTACAACGATCGCACCGCCGATCAGCGTGGCAACATCGTCCCGGTCGAGATCACGGTCTACGAGGATCGCTCGTTCACCTTCATCACGAAGACCCCGCCGGCTGCAGAGCTCATCAAGAAGGCCGCCGGCCTTCAGAAGGGCTCCGCAACGCCGCACACCGACAAGGTCGGCAAGGTCACCCAGGCTCAGGTCCGCGAGATCGCGGAGACGAAGATGCCTGATCTGAACGCGAACGACATGGAGGCCGCGTCGAAGATCGTCGCCGGCACCGCTCGTTCCATGGGCATCACGGTGGAGGACTGACGATATGGGTTTCCGTAGCAAGGGTTACAAGGACAGCGCTGCCAAGATCGAAGAGGGCCGCGCGTACTCGCCGCTGGACGCTCTCCGACTGGCGCAGAAGACCTCTCCCGCGAAGTTCGACGCGTCCGTCGAGGTCGCGATGAGCCTGGGCGTCGATCCCCGCAAGGCGGATCAGATGGTGCGCGGCACCGTCAACCTGCCCAACGGCACCGGCAAGACGGCCCGCGTGATCGTCTTCGCGACGGGTGCACAGGCCGAGGCCGCTCTCGAGGCAGGCGCCGACGAGGTCGGCGACGACGAGCTCATCGAGAAGGTCGCCGGCGGCTGGACCGACTTCGACGCGGCAGTGGCCACGCCGAACCTGATGGGCAAGGTCGGCAAGCTCGGCCGCGTGCTCGGCCCCCGTGGCCTCATGCCGAACCCGAAGACCGGCACCGTCACGATGGACACGGCCAAGGCTGTCTCCGACATCAAGGGCGGCAAGATCGAGTTCCGCACCGACCGTGCAGCCAACCTGCACTACCTCGTCGGCAAGGTGTCGTTCTCCGACCAGCAGCTGGCCGAGAACTACGTCGCCGCGCTCGACGAGATCCTCCGTCTGAAGCCGTCCTCCTCGAAGGGCCGCTACATCGAGAAGATCACCGTGTCCACCACCATGGGCCCGGGCATCCCGGTCGACGTGAACCGCACGCGCAACCTCCTCGAGGACACCGACGAGGCCTGATCCTCGGCGGTCGCCTCCGGCGGTGCATCCGACGCCCCGTCCACCTCACGGTGGGCGGGGCGTCGTCGTGTCCGGCGGGGAGGGCACGCCACCGCCGGTTACGGTAGGCCGGTGACCGATCTGCTCTCGCTGACACGCACCGACCGGACCGCCGAGGACCTCGTGCTGTCGGCGGGGGAGATCCTCGCGCGGTACGACCACCTCACCCAGGACTCCGGCAACGTCTCCTGGCTGGTCAGGACCCAGCAGGGTGATCTGTTCGTCAAGACCGCGGGCACCGACGCACCGCCACCGCCGGGCGGCGCCGTCCCGTATCTCGACCACGCCGGTCGCGTCGGGCTGCTGCGCTCCGCCGTGGAGCTCGCGCGCAGCGTCGACCATCCGGCCCTCGCCCGCCTGCGCACGGTGATCGAGACGGCGGACGGACCTGCGCTCGTCTACGACCGGGCGCCGGGCGAGCTGATCGGCGTCCCCTCCGTACAGCGCGGGGACCCGACATCGCCGTACCGCCGCTTCGCCACGGCGTCCGCCGAGCTGCGGCTGGCGGTCCTGGACCAGCTGCTCGACGCACACGTCGCGCTGGAATCGGCCGGGTGGGTGGCCGGCGACCTCTACGACGGCTGCCTCATGGTGGACCTCGCCTCTGGCCGGCTCACCCTCATCGACCTCGACACCTACCGCTGTGGCGCTTCCACCAACGACATGGGGCGCATGTTCGGAGCGAGCCGCTTCATGGCTCCCGAGGAGTTCGAGCTGGGCGCTCCGCTGGACGCACGCACCACCGTGTTCACCCTCGGGCGACTGGTGCGCCACTTCGGGACCGGGCTCACGGAGGATCTCTGCCAGTTCTGCGGGGGAGAGGATGCGGCCGACGTGATCGACCGGGCGACCCGACCGGCGCGTTCGGAGCGGTTCGGCACGGTCGGAGAGCTCGCCGCGGCGTGGAGTGCGGCCCGTCTCTCCTCCGGGTGAGGCGTCCCCGTGCTCGAGCGGCGAGATGTGACGCAGACCGCCGCTCCTGCCGTGGCGCCGGACCTCGGCCCTGGGCTACTCTGGACGTACCGAAGACCGCCGGTTGTCGCGCTCGACCCCGAGAGCGACCGAAGAGATCCCGTCAGGGATGGCCTGCGCAGGTGAAGAAGCGACTGTTGCACGGTCGCCCCAGTCCGGCCCCGGCCGGTGCCCTCCGGGGTATGGGGATCTCGTGCGATCGAGGCCTCGACACTTGCGTGTCGAGGCCTTTCCTGTGCCCAGGACTTCTTCACCCGGTGGCGAGAGACCTCTGGAAGGAGGGCCATGGCTAACCCCGAAAAGGTTGATGCCGTCTCGGAGATCGCGGACCTGTTCCGCGAGTCCGACGCCGCTGTCATCACCGAGTATCGCGGGCTCAGCGTGGGGGATCTCAAGGAGCTTCGCCGCTCGTTGGGTTCCGAGACCACTTACGCCGTGGTGAAGAACACGCTCACGGAGATCGCCGCCCGCGAGGCCGGCATCACCGCCTTCGATGGCACGCTCAGCGGTCCGACCGCTATCGCGTTCATCAAGGGTGAGCCGGTGGGGCCCGCCAAGGCCCTGCGTGACTTCGCCAAGACCCACGAGCAGCTCGTGCTCAAGTCCGGTTACTTCGAGGGCGTCGCGCTCTCGAAGGAGGACGTCCAGAAGCTTGCGGACCTCGAGTCCCGCGAGGTCCTGCTGGCCAAGGCCGCCGGTGCCATGAAGGCATCGATGTCCAAGGCCGCCGCCACGTTCGCGGCGCCGCTGTCGAAGGCAGCACGCACCGTGGACGCGCTGCGGGCCAAGCAGGAAGCCTGAGGTTCTGAGGCTCCGCCTCACTCCTCACGGCCTCAGCGCTGTCCCCCGGGACCCCACGTGGGCGACCGGATTGCAAGACCCGGCGCGTGTGCGCCGCCGATACCGCAGGGACTCAGGTCCCGACCATAGGAAGGAACGCCACCATGGCTAAGCTCAGCAACGACGAGCTCATCGAAGCTTTCAAGGAAATGTCCCTCATCGAGCTCTCCGAGTTCGTGAAGCAGTTCGAGGACGTCTTCGACGTCACCGCTGCTGCCCCCGTGGCCGTCGCCGCTGCCGGTGGCGCTGCCGGTGGCGAGGCTGCCGAGGAGGAGGAGAAGGACGAGTTCGACGTCATTCTCGAGTCCGCCGGCTCCGCGAAGATCGCTGTCATCAAGGAGGTGCGCGGCCTCACCTCCCTCGGTCTGAAGGAGGCCAAGGCGCTCGTCGACGAGGCCCCCAAGGCTGTCCTCGAGGCTGTCAAGAAGGACGACGCCGAGGCTGCCAAGGCGAAGCTCGAGGAGGCCGGCGCGACCGTCACCGTCAAGTGATCTCCGGCGCTCGCCCCGGTGAGCGCCTCACCTGATGGCAGTCGCACTGCTCCTGAAGGGCCGTCCCGCATCTGCGGGACGGCCCTTCTGCTGTCCCCGGCGCCCATCCGCGGCCGGGCAGTCCCCGCCGTGACGCGCGGCACGGCCCGGCGCGCTGCAGGAGGGTGTGTCCTATGCCGCAAGCTGTGCACGTCGACGTTCCGGGCAAGACAGGAGCGGATGCTCCGATCCGCGAGGTCGGCTGCTCCGCCGAATCCGGGGGAGCGGTTCGGCGGCGCCGAGGCCGACGGCGCCGCCGATCGAGGATCTCGAGGACGAGGTCGAGTGGCCCGCGGAAACTCCACGAGCAGTGGAGAGAAGGGGCGTCAGCAGCGCTGCGACGTGCCGTGACACCCCGGGGCGACCCCCCAGTGCTTGACTCCGGAAGAATTACCGGCCATCCTGTTCGGCGTACGGAGCTGTTCCTGCCGCATGTGTCCCGCTGAGCCGAGCTCGCGAGGACCGGTCGAGCCAGACGGGCAGGAAGCACCGGCAAGACTTCTACGCCAGGCATATATCGGCCGACGTGGATGGACTCGTCGCACCGCGACTGTTGTGTCCATCCGCGTATTTGTGTATGCTCGGTCCTTGCGCTGTGCGTCGCCCGTGGGTTCTGCTGTCCTGACAGTATTTTTGCCTGCTCCACAACCCTTGACGGGTGTTCGCCGCGCCTGGGATTCCGTCATCGGCCTGTGGAAGGACCCCCCTTGGCTGCCTCGAGCACCGATCGCACCACCGACATCGCACTTCGTACCGCCTCTCCTCGCGTCACCTTCGCGAAGCTCGGCGACCCTATCGACGTACCGGATCTGCTGAGTCTGCAGACCACTTCGTTCGACTGGTTGCTGGGCAACTCGCGCTGGAAGGAGCGTGCCGAGGAGGCCGCTTCCGACGGGCGCGAGGATGTCCCGCAGACCTCCGGTCTCGCAGACATCCTCGAGGAGATCTCCCCGATCGAGGACTTCGCCGGCAACATGTCGCTGTCCTTCCGGGATCACACCTTCGACGACCCGAAGTACACGGTCGAGGAGTGCAAGGAGAAGGACCTCACCTACTCGGCTCCGATGTACGTCATCGCCGAGTTCATGAACAACGAGACCGGTGAGATCAAGACCCAGACGGTCTTCATGGGCGAATTCCCGCTCATGACCGACAAGGGCACGTTCATCATCAACGGCACCGAGCGTGTCGTGGTCTCCCAGCTGGTCCGCTCCCCGGGCGTGTACTTCGAGGAGAGCATCGACAAGACCAGCGACAAGCGCATCTTCAGCACGAAGGTGATCCCTTCGCGCGGTGCGTGGCTCGAGTTCGAGGTCGACAAGCGCGATCAGGTCGGTGTGCGCATCGATCGCAAGCGCAAGCAGTCGGTCACGACCCTGCTGCAGGCCCTGGGCCTGTCCCACTCGGACATCCTCGAGGAGTTCGGCGAGTTCGAATCGATGCGTTCCACGCTCGAGAAGGACCGCGTCTCCTCGCAGGACGAGGCCCTCATGGACATCTACCGCAAGCAGCGTCCGGGCGAGCCGCCCACGCGCGATGCGGGCGAGGCCATGCTGAACAACCTCTACTTCAACGCCAAGCGCTACGACCTCGCGAAGGTCGGCCGCTACAAGATCGGCAAGAAGCTCGGTCTCGAGGGCAGCCTGTCCGAGTCGACCCTCCGCCTCGAGGACATCGTCGCCTCGATCAAGTACATCGTCGCGCTGCATGACGGCGTCTCGGAGTACACGAGCAAGGACGGCAAGGTCGTCCGCGTCGAGACGGACGACATCGACCACTTCGGCAACCGTCGCATCCGCGCGGTGGGCGAGCTGATCCAGAACCAGGTCCGCACCGGCCTGTCCCGCATGGAGCGCGTCGTCCGCGAGCGCATGACCACGCAGGACGTCGAGGCGATCACCCCGCTGACGCTGATCAACATCCGACCGGTCACCGCCGCGATCAAGGAGTTCTTCGGAACCTCCCAGCTGTCGCAGTTCATGGACCAGAACAACCCGCTGTCGGGCCTGACGCACAAGCGTCGCCTCTCGGCGCTGGGCCCGGGCGGCCTCTCCCGCGACCGTGCCGGCATGGAGGTCCGTGACGTCCACCCGTCGCACTACGGCCGCATGTGCCCGATCGAGACCCCTGAGGGTCCGAACATCGGCCTGATCGGTTCGCTGGCGACTTTCGCCCGCATCAACCCCTTCGGCTTCATCGAGACGCCGTACCGCAAGGTCGACAAGGGCCTCGTCACCGACGAGATCGTCTACCTCACCGCGGACGACGAGGATCGCCACGTCATCGCTCAGGCCAACGCCAAGATCGGTGAGGACGGCCGGTTCGTCGAGGAGCAGGTGCTCGTGCGCCTCACCGGCGGCGAGCCGGACCTGGTCGATGCGGCCGACGTCGACTACATGGACGTCTCCGCACGTCAGATGGTCTCCGTCGCCACCGCGATGATCCCCTTCCTCGAGCACGACGACGCCAACCGTGCGCTGATGGGCTCGAACATGCAGCGCCAGGCCGTGCCGCTGCTCAAGGCCGAGATGCCGCTCGTCGGCACCGGCATGGAGCGCCGCGCAGCAGTCGACGCCGGCGACGTGGTCGTCTCGGCGAAGGCCGGCGTCATCGAGGAGCTGTCCGCCGACCTCATCGTGGTGATGGCCGACGACGGCACCCGTCAGACGTACCCGATCGGGAAGTTCCAGCGCTCCAACGCCGGCAACTCCTACAACCAGCGCGTGCTGTTCGACGAGGGCGACCGCGTCGAGGTCGGGTCCATCCTGGCCGACGGTCCGTCGACCGACCAGGGCGAGCTCTCCATGGGCAAGAACCTGCTGGTCGCGTTCATGTCGTGGGAAGGCCACAACTACGAGGACGGCATCATCCTGTCCTCGCGCCTGGTCCAGGACGATGTCCTCACCTCGATCCACATCGAGGAGCACGAGGTCGACGCCCGCGACACCAAGCTGGGCCGCGAGGAGATCACCCGGGACATCCCGAACGTCGGCGACGACGTGCTGGCCGATCTCGACGAGCGCGGCATCATCCGCATCGGCGCCGAGGTCAACCCCGGCGACATTCTGGTCGGCAAGGTCACCCCCAAGGGCGAGACCGAGCTGACCCCGGAGGAGCGCCTGCTGCGCGCGATCTTCGGCGAGAAGGCCCGCGAGGTGCGCGACACCTCGCTGCGAGTCCCCCACGGCGAGACCGGCACCGTCATCGGTGTCCAGGTCTTCAACGACGAGGAGGATGGCGACATCCTCCCCACCGGTGTCAACGACATGGTCCGCGTCTACGTGGCCCAGAAGCGCAAGATCACCGATGGTGACAAGCTCGCCGGCCGTCACGGCAACAAGGGCGTCATCGCGAAGATCCTGCCGGTCGAGGACATGCCGTTCCTCGAGGACGGCACCCCGGTCGACATCATCCTCAACCCCATGGGTGTGCCCGGTCGTATGAACATCGGCCAGGTCATGGAGACCCACCTCGGGTGGGTCGCCAAGGCCGGCTGGGATCTCGATCCGACCGACCCGAACGCCGCCGAGCTCCCTGAGGGCGCTCTGCACGGCGAGCCCGGCACCCCGGTGGGCGTCCCGGTCTTCGACGGCCTCTCGGCCGAGGAGGTCACCGGTCTGATCGCCAACCACCGCCCCAACCGGGACGGTGTGCGGATGGTCAAGGAGGACGGCAAGGCGCAGCTGTTCGACGGCCGCTCCGGCGAGCCGCTGCCCGAGCCGATCTCCGTGGGCTACATGTACATCCTGAAGCTCCACCACCTGGTGGACGACAAGCTGCACGCGCGCTCGACCGGCCCCTACTCGATGATCACGCAGCAGCCCCTGGGCGGTAAGGCCCAGTTCGGCGGCCAGCGTTTCGGCGAGATGGAGGTGTGGGCCCTCGAGGCCTACGGCGCCGCGTACGCCCTGCAGGAGCTCCTGACGATCAAGTCCGACGACATCGCCGGACGCGTGAAGGTCTACGAGGCCATCGTCAAGGGCGAGAACATCCCCGAGCCCGGCATCCCGGAATCCTTCCGTGTGCTCCTCAAGGAGATGCAGTCCCTGTGCCTGAACGTCGAGGTCCTCTCCTCCGACGGCACGGCCCAGGAAGTTCAGGAAGGCGATGAGGAGGTCTTCCGCGCTGCGGAGGAGCTCGGCATCGACCTGTCCCGCCGACCCCACGAGGGCGTCGGCTCCATCGAAGAGGTCTGAGGGACGCGGGCTCGGGGCGAGGGGAGCAGCCAGACCCTGTTCCCCTCGCACTGAGCCCCGCCCTCGACCCCCGTTCCCTCAGACACCACACTTCCGATCGAGAGAAGGACACCAGTGTTCGACGTCAACACCTTCGACGAGCTGCGCATCGGCCTCGCCACCGCCGACGACATCCGCGGCTGGTCCCACGGCGAGGTCAAGAAGCCGGAGACCATCAACTACCGCACCCTGAAGCCCGAGATGGACGGCCTCTTCTGCGAGCGCATCTTCGGCCCCACCCGGGACTGGGAGTGCTACTGCGGCAAGTACAAGCGCGTGCGCTTCAAGGGCATCATCTGCGAGCGCTGCGGCGTGGAGGTCACCAAGTCCTCCGTGCGTCGTGAGCGCATGGGCCACGTGGAGCTCGCCGCTCCCGTCACGCACATCTGGTACTTCAAGGGCGTGCCGAGCCGCCTCGGCGACCTGTTGGACCTCGCGCCGAAGGATCTCGAGAAGATCATCTACTTCGCCGCGTACATGATCACCTCGGTGGACGAGCAGGCTCGTCACGAGGACATGCCTGATCTCCAGGCGCGTTTCGACCTGGAGACCAAGGAGCTCGCCAGCGAGCGGGACGCCGCGCTGAACCAGCGGGCGATCTCCGCCGAGAAGGACCTCGCCCAGCTCGAGGAGGAGGGTGCCAAGGCCGACGCGAAGCGCAAGGTCCGCGACTCCTCCGAGCGCGAGCAGGCCCAGATCCGCAAGAAGTACGACGCCGAGATCGAGCGCGTCACCCGTGTGTGGGATCGCTTCAAGTCGCTCAAGGTCGCGGACCTCGAGGGCGATGAGCAGCTCTACCGCGCGATGAAGCTCCGCTACGGCACGTACTTCGAGGGCGGCATGGGCGCCGAGGCGCTCCAGCGTCGTCTGCTGGACTTCGATCTCGACGCCGAGGCCGTCACGCTGCGCGAGATCATCGCGACCGGCAAGGGCCAGAAGAAGGCCCGAGCCCTCAAGCGCCTCAAGGTCGTCTCGGCCTTCCGGTCCACCACGAACTCGCCGGCCGGCATGGTCCTGGACTGCGTCCCGGTCATCCCGCCGGATCTGCGCCCGATGGTGCAGCTGGACGGTGGCCGCTTCGCGACCTCCGATCTCAACGACCTGTACCGCCGTGTGATCAACCGCAACAACCGTCTCAAGCGGCTGCTCGATCTCGGCGCGCCCGAGATCATCGTGAACAACGAGAAGCGCATGCTGCAGGAGTCGGTCGACTCGCTGTTCGACAACGGCCGACGGGGTCGTCCGGTCACCGGACCGGGCAACCGCCCGCTGAAGTCGCTGTCCGACATGCTCAAGGGCAAGCAGGGGCGTTTCCGTCAGAACCTGCTCGGCAAGCGCGTGGACTACTCCGCGCGTTCCGTGATCGTCAACGGCCCGCAGCTGCGTCTGCACCAGTGCGGCCTGCCCAAGGGCATGGCGCTGGAGCTGTTCAAGCCCTTCGTCATGAAGCGTCTCGTCGAGCTCAGCCACGCCCAGAACGTCAAGGCCGCCAAGCGGATGGTCGAGCGTGCACGTCCCGAGGTGTGGGACGTCCTCGAAGAGGTCATCACCGAGCACCCCGTGCTGCTGAACCGTGCGCCCACCCTGCACCGTCTGGGCATCCAGGCGTTCGAGCCGCAGCTCGTCGAGGGCAAGGCCATCCACCTGCACCCGCTCGTCTGCGCCGCGTTCAACGCGGACTTCGACGGCGACCAGATGGCTGTGCACCTGCCGCTCTCGGCAGAGGCCCAGGCCGAGGCGCGCATCCTGATGCTGTCCAGCAACAACATCCTCAAGCCGTCCGACGGTCGCCCCGTGACCATGCCCGCACAGGACATGATCATCGGTCTGTACCACCTCACGACGGTCCGCGAGGACGTCGCCGGCAAGGGTCGCACCTTCGCCTCCGAGGCAGAGGCGATCATGGCCCACGACCGTGGTGAGCTGCATCTGAACGCCGAGGTGAGCATCCGCTTCACGGACATCGTTCCGCCGAGCGACTGGGAGGCCCCGGAGGGCTGGACCGAGGGTGACCCGATCAACCTCACCACCACCCTGGGCACCGTCTACTTCAACGAGACGCTGCCGCCGGACTTCCCCTACGTGAAGGGCCAGGTCGGCAAGAAGCGCCTGGGCGGCATCGTCAACACGCTCGCAGAGCGTTACGACAAGGGCCAGGTGGCCGCGTCGCTGGACGCTCTGAAGGCGTACGGCTTCTCGTGGTCCACCCGGTCGGGTGCGTCCTTCGCGCTGTCCGACGTCGTGACCCCTCCGAACAAGCCGGAGATCATCGCGCGCTTCGAGAACCGGGCCGCCCAGGTTCAGGAGAACCGCGACCTCGGTCTCATCTCCGAGACCGAGCGAAATGTCGAGCTCATCGACATCTGGACCGAGGCGACCAACGAGGTCGATCAGGCCATGCGGGCGAACTTCGACTCGACCAACACCATCTTCCGGATGGTCGACTCCGGTGCGCGAGGCAACTGGATGCAGGTCCGTCAGATCGCCGGTATGCGTGGTCTGGTGACCAACCCGAAGGGCGAGATCATCCCGCGCCCGATCCTCTCCAACTACAAGGAGGGGCTCTCGGTCCTGGAGTACTTCATCGCGTCGCACGGCTCCCGCAAGGGGCTGGCGGACACCGCGCTGAAGACCGCTCAGTCGGGCTACCTGACCCGTCGTCTGGTCGACGTCTCGCAGGACGTCATCGTCCGCGAGGAGAACTGCGGCACGACGAAGGGCCTGGTCCTTCCGATCGCGGTCGAGGAGGGCGGCGTGCTGCGTCCCCACGAGCACGCGGAGTCCACGGTGTACGGGCGTGTCCTGGCCACCGCGGCGGTCGGCGCCGACGGCACCGAGGCGGCCCCGGCCGGTTCGGAGCTGGGCGATGTGCTCCTCGAGCAGCTCGTCGAGGCCGGCGTGCGCGAGGTGAAGATCCGCTCCGTGCTGACCTGCGACTCCGCAGTCGGCACCTGTGTCCACTGCTACGGCCGTTCGCTCGCGACCGGCCAGCTGGTGGACATCGGCGAGGCCGTCGGCATCGTCGCGGCCCAGTCGATCGGTGAGCCCGGTACCCAGCTGACCATGCGTACCTTCCACTCCGGTGGTGTGGCGAGCGCGGACGGCGACATCACCCACGGTCTGCCCCGTATCCAGGAGCTCTTCGAGGCTCGTACCCCGGCCGGCTTCGCGCCGATCTCGGAGTTCGCCGGTCGCGTGGAGATCGAGGAGAACGACAAGCAGCGTCGCCTCACGGTCACCCCCGACGACGGCTCCGAGCCGGTCGTCTACACGGTGTCCAAGCGCGTGACCCTGCTGGTCTCGGCCGGCGAGCACATCGAGGTCGGCCAGCAGCTGACCCAGGGCTCGGTGGATCCGAAGCAGGTCCTGCGGATCCTCGGTCCCCGCAAGGTGCAGCAGCACCTGGTGGACGAGGTGCAGAAGGTGTACATCAGCCAGGGTGTGGACATCCACGCCAAGCACATCGAGGTCATCGTGCGGCAGATGCTGCGTCGCGTGACGATCATCGAGTCCGGTGACACCGACCTGCTGCCCGGCGACTTCGCCGAGCGCGTGTCCTTCGAGCGGGAGAACCGTCGGGTCCTCTCCGAGGGTGGCCAGCCGGCCTCGGGTCGTCCCGAGCTGATGGGCATCACGAAGGCGTCCCTCGCGACCGAGTCGTGGCTGTCGGCGGCCTCCTTCCAGGAGACCACCCGCGTGCTCACCGAAGCCGCCCTGAACCGCAAGAGCGATCAGCTCATGGGGCTCAAGGAGAACGTCATCATCGGCAAGCTCATCCCGGCCGGTACGGGCCTGTCCCGTTTCCGTCGCATCGCGGTCGAGCCCACCGACGAGGCCAAGGCGCAGATGTACCAGGTGCCCGGGTACGACGAGCTGGACTTCTCCGGCTTCGGTCAGACCGGTGCGGTCAACCTGGACGACATCGACTACGCCGATCCGTTCCGCACGGATTTCCGCTGAGTCGCTGAGCGTCCCGTCGCCCGCGCACTGAGCGTCGGCGCGACGTGAACGCCATGAGGGGCGGTCCCACTTCGGTGGGGCCGCCCCTCATCGCATGGGGTGGGGGAGTGCGGACGGCCACCGTCGGAGCGCCTGCTGGACGGATCAGCGGAGGACGGCCGACGGCGAACCGGCTGCGCGAGCAGGACCCCGCCCCGCTCCCGGACCTGTGACCTGTCTCCGTGATGCACGCCCGTGGCGACCGCCACGATCGGGGCTCTACGCGCTCTCCGGAGTGACCTGACCGACCCGGATGTTCACGGGAGGGTAAAGACCTCTCGGGTATGCCCCAAAGGTCTCGTCGTTGCCCTTCACCTCGGGCGCTCCCTGCGAAACGATGGCATCTGGCATTCCTGTGCGGCCTTCCCTGCTGCGCTCCGTTCCGGAGGCGCGCTCGCACCGGGACGCCGGGCCCCGTCTCCGGGGCACTCGTGCTCAGAGATGGATGGCCCTGCCGGAAGCCGGCAGAAGAACAGGTGGAACAGTGAAGAAGACCCCGTGGATCATCGCGGCAGCTGCAGTGTGCGTCGTCGGTGTAGGAGGCGGTGGCACCGCCTTCGCCATGTCCAATGAGGCGGCCCTGACCGTGTACGGCCAGCAGACGATGGTCCGCACCTTCTCGCAGCCCACCGTCGCCGAGCTGCTCGAGGCCCAGGGCGTCGAGCTCAAGGACACGGACCTCGTCGTCCCCGACCTCGCGGCGCAGGTCACCGACGGTCTCGACATCCAGATCATCCACCGCACCCCGGTGACGGTCACCGTCGACGGCGAGGACCAGAGCGTCCTCACCACCGGTGACACGGTCGCCGACGCACTGGAGGACGTCGACTACAAGGCCGAGGGCGCCAGCGTGTCTCCGGCCCCCGATACCGAGCTCAGCGCGAAGGATGCGCAGATCGACGTGGTCACCCGCAAGACCGTCACCTTCATCGGGCAGAACGGTCAGGACACCTTCGAGGTCGCCGCGCTGACCGTCGACGACGCGATGACGAAGGTGCTCGGCGATATCGAGGACACCGACAAGGCCTCCGTCGACCGCGACTCGATCCTCGAGGACGGCGCGACCATCACCGTCCAGCGCATCCGCGAGGCCGAGCGCACGGAGACCGTCGACGTGCCGTTCGAGACGAAGACCGTCAAGGACGACGAGCTGCTCGAGGGCACCACGAAGACCACCACCGAGGGCAAGAAGGGCACGACGGAGAAGGTCTTCACGGACAAGACCGTCGACGGCAAGGTCACCGAGTCCGAGCTGGTCTCGGAGAAGGTCGCCGAGAAGCCGGTCACCGAGGTCATCACCAAGGGCACCAAGCCGGCCCCGAAGCCCGAGCCCGCACCGGAGCCCACGTCCGAGTCCTCGTCCTCCGAGCAGGCTCCCTCGCAGCGGACCGAGAAGAAGACCGAGAAGAAGAGCACGCAGAAGGAGAGCAGCTCGCGCAGCTCCGAGCGTGACTCCACCCCGGAGAAGAAGCCCGCAGCCAGTGCCCCGTCGGTCTCCGACGGCTCCGTCTGGGATCGTCTCGCCCAGTGCGAGGCCGGTGGCAACTGGTCCATCAACACCGGCAACGGATTCTCCGGCGGTCTGCAGTTCACGAAGTCGACCTGGCTCGCCTTCGGCGGCGGCCAGTATGCTCCGGTGGCGCATCAGGCCACCCGCGAGCAGCAGATCTCGATCGGCAAGAAGGTCCAGGCCGGGCAGGGCTGGGGCGCCTGGCCGTCCTGCACCTCGCAGCTGGGCATCCGCTGAGCGGAGCTCATCTCCCCGTCGGCGGTGCGCTCCACAGCGCGTCGACCTCCCGTCCGACCAGTGCGTCGAGCGCGCCGTGGATCTCCACGGCGCGCTCGCGTCGTGCTGGGCGGAGGGCGCTGGCCGCGCTCGCAGCACGACGACAGGGCGACTGCCGTCACAGACCGACATGTGATCTGCGTCGGAACGTGGAAGAAGCTTTGACCGCGTACCACAGCCGTCAGTAGACTGCGAGTGCGTCCGGAGTGCCCTCTGGTCGTGACCCGGGACAAGATCCGCGAATGCCCTCCGGGGCGGCCGCGGACGGCGTCCCCCGCGAGGAGCGGATCCTCGCGGTGTGCCCGAATGTGGAACCGGCGGCCATGCCCGGCCCCGACCACGGGCACCGATCACGGTCCTCCTGGACGCCCGGCAGGTGCCATCACCTGACGGGCGGGTCGATCTGCCGATATTCCCGGGCCATGGGGACGGTGCATCGGGTCGCCGGCCGTGAGAGCGGTCGAAGAAGTTGATCCGTCGGAGCCAACAGCTCCGGTGGCTGAACAGGAAGAGAAGCTGTGCCCACTATTCAGCAGTTGGTGCGCAAGGGGCGGGACGCTCGTTCGTCCTCCTCCAAGACGCCCGCGCTCAAGGGTTCGCCCCAGCGCCGTGGTGTCTGCACGCGCGTCTACACCCAGACCCCCAAGAAGCCGAACTCCGCGCTGCGCAAGATCGCGCGTGTTCGCCTCTCCACCGGCGTCGAGGTCACCGCGTACATCCCCGGCGAGGGCCACAACCTCCAGGAGCACTCCATCGTGCTCGTCCGCGGCGGTCGTGTGAAGGACCTCCCCGGTGTGCGCTACAAGATCGTCCGAGGCGCACTCGACACCCAGTCCGTGAAGGGCCGCAAGCAGGCTCGTTCGCTCTACGGCGCCAAGAAGGAGAAGAAGTAATGCCTCGTAAGGGCCCCGCTCCCAAGCGCCCGCTGGCCGTCGACCCCGTCTTCGGTTCGCCGATCGTCACGCAGCTCATCAACAAGATCCTCCTCGACGGCAAGAAGACCGTCGCCGAGGGCATCGTCTACGGCGCGCTCGAGGGCGCCCGTGAGAAGAACGGCCAGGATCCGGTCGTCACCCTGAAGAAGGCCCTGGACAACATCCGTCCGAGCCTCGAGGTCCGCTCCCGCCGAGTCGGCGGCGCGACCTACCAGGTCCCGATCGAGGTCAAGCCGGGCCGCTCCACCACGCTGGCGCTGCGCTGGCTGGTCAGCTACTCGCGCGCCCGTCGCGAGAACACGATGACCGAGCGTCTGATGAACGAGATCCTCGACGCGTCCAACGGCCTCGGTGCCGCTGTGAAGCGCCGCGAGGACACCCACAAGATGGCCGAGTCCAACCGGGCCTTCGCGCACTACCGCTGGTGAGTTCCGGTGGGGCCTTCCTCTCCGGGCAGGCCCCACCGACCGCCCTCCGGCACCTCGACCAGCTCCCGTTCTCCAGAAAGGCACAAGCCAGTGGCACTTGCAGTGCTCAGCGATCTGAACAAGGTCCGCAATATCGGCATCATGGCTCACATCGATGCCGGCAAAACCACGACGACCGAGCGCATCCTCTTCTACACCGGCGTGAACTACAAGATGGGCGAGACCCATGACGGCGCCGGCACGATGGACTGGATGGAGCAGGAGAAGGAGCGCGGCATCACCATCACGTCCGCCGCGACGACCTGCTACTGGCACGACAGCCAGATCAACATCATCGACACCCCCGGCCACGTCGACTTCACCGTCGAGGTGGAGCGCTCGCTGCGCGTGCTCGATGGCGCTGTCGCGGTGTTCGACGGCAAGGAGGGCGTGGAGCCCCAGTCGGAGACCGTCTGGCGCCAGGCCGACAAGTACGACGTGCCCCGCATCTGCTTCGTCAACAAGATGGACAAGCTGGGCGCCGACTTCTTCTTCACCGTGAAGACGATCGAGGACCGCCTCGGCGCGAAGCCGCTGGTCATGCAGGTCCCGATCGGTGCAGAGCACGAGTTCAACGGCATCGTCGACCTCGTCGAGATGAAGGCCTTCGACTGGCCCGAGACCCTCGAAGAGGACATGCCGGCGATCAACTCGAAGAAGGGTGATCCGTCCCTGGGCCAGTGGCAGCGGGAGATCCCGATCCCCGCTGACCTCCAGGACACGGTCGACGAGTACCGCGCCAAGCTGGTCGAGGATGTCGCCGAGAGCTCCGAGGAGCTCATGGAGGCATACCTCGAGGAGGGTGACCTCACCCTCGAGCAGCTCAAGAGCGGCATCCGTGCACTGACCGTCAACTCGGAGGCCTACCCGGTCTTCTGCGGCACCGCGTTCAAGAACAAGGGCGTCCAGCTCATGCTCAACGGCGTCGTCGACTACCTTCCCTCGCCCCTCGACGTGCCCCCGATGGTGGGTCACAAGCCGGGCGACGAGGACACGGAGATCATCCGGAAGCCCGACTGGGACGAGCCCTTCTCGGCGCTCGCCTTCAAGGTCGCCGCGCATGCGTTCTTCGGGTCGCTGACCTACGTGCGCGTCTACTCCGGTCAGGTGAAGCAGGGCGATCAGATCCTGAACGTCACGACCGGCAAGAAGGAGCGCGTCGGCAAGCTCTTCCAGATGCACTCCAACAAGGAGAACCCGGTGGAGGAGGCCTTCGCGGGCCATATCTACGCCTTCATCGGTCTCAAGGACACCACGACGGGCGACACGCTCGCCGATCCGGCGAACCCGGTTCAGCTGGAGTCCATGAGCTTCCCGGAGCCGGTCATCTCGGTGGCCATCGAGCCGAAGACCAAGAGTGACCAGGAGAAGCTGGGCGTCGCCATCCAGAAGCTCGCCAAGGAGGACCCGACCTTCCAGGTCGAGTTCGACGAGGAGACCGGTCAGACCGTCATCAAGGGCATGGGCGAGCTGCACCTCGACATCCTCGTGGACCGCATGCGTCGCGAGTTCAACGTCGAGGCCAACATCGGCAAGCCCCAGGTGGCGTACCGCGAGACGATCAAGCGGACTGTGGAGAAGTACGACTTCACCCACAAGAAGCAGACCGGTGGCTCCGGCCAGTTCGCGAAGATCCAGGTCACCTTCGGTCCGCTGACCGATGCCGAGGACGGCGTGTTCTACGAGTTCGAGAACAAGGTCACCGGCGGCCGCATCCCGCGCGAGTACATCCCGAGCGTGGACGCGGGCATCCAGACTGCTCTGCAGTCCGGCATCCTCGCCGGTTACCCGGTGGTCAACGTCAAGGCCTCGCTCCTTGACGGCGCCTACCATGACGTCGACTCCTCGGAGATGGCGTTCAAGATCGCCGGCTCCATGGCGGCCAAGGAAGCCCTGCGCAAGGCGCAGCCGGTCATCCTCGAGCCGCTCATGGACGTCGAGGTCCGCACTCCGGAGGAGTACATGGGAGATGTCATCGGCGATCTGAACTCGCGGCGCGGTCAGATCCAGTCGATGGAGGACGCGAGCGGAGCGAAGATCGTCCGTGCTCTCGTCCCGCTGTCCGAGATGTTCGGATACGTCGGCGACCTGCGGTCCAAGACCCAGGGTCGTGCGATGTACACGATGCAGTTCGACAGCTACGCGGAGGTCCCCTCCAGCATTGCTGAGGAGATCGTCGCCAAGACCCGGGGCGAGTGAGACATGGGGGAGCAGGTAGGATCCTTCTCCTGTTCCCCCTCTTCTCCATCGGCCTCCTTCCCACTCGGGAGGGGATCCGATCCCGATCCAAGAAGTACCACGATTAGAAGTCCTAGGAGGACACCATCATGGCCAAGGCCAAGTTCGAGCGGACCAAGCCGCACGTCAACATCGGCACCATCGGTCACGTCGACCATGGCAAGACGACGCTGAGCGCCGCGATCTCGAAGGTTCTGTACGACAAGTTCCCCGAGATCAACCAGAAGCGCGACTTCGACACGATCGATAACGCGCCCGAGGAGAAGCAGCGCGGCATCACGATCAACGTCTCGCACATCGAGTACGAGACCGACAAGCGCCACTACGCGCACGTCGATGCCCCCGGTCACGCCGACTACGTCAAGAACATGATCACCGGCGCGGCGCAGATGGACGGCGCGATCCTCGTGGTCGCCGCCACCGACGGCCCGATGGCTCAGACCCGTGAGCACGTCCTGCTCGCCAAGCAGGTCGGCGTTCCGTACCTGCTCGCAGCTCTCAACAAGTCCGACATGGTCGACGACGAGGAGATCCTCGAGCTCGTCGAGATGGAGGTCCGCGAGATGCTGGGCGCTCAGGGCTTCGACGAGGATGCACCCGTCATCCAGGTCTCCGCTCTCAAGGCCCTCGAGGGCGATGAGAAGTGGGTCAAGAAGATCGAAGAGCTCATGGAGGCTGTGGACGAGAAGATCCCGGACCCCGTCCGCGATCTCGACCAGCCCTTCCTCATGCCGATCGAGGACGTCTTCACGATCCAGGGTCGTGGCACCGTCGTCACCGGCAAGGTCGACCGCGGCAAGCTGTCGATCAACTCGGAGATCGAGATCCTCGGCATCCGTGCGCCCCAGAAGACGATCGTCACGGGCATCGAGATGTTCCACAAGCAGATGGACGAGGCGTGGGCCGGCGAGAACTGCGGCCTCCTCCTTCGTGGCACCAAGCGTGAGGACGTCGAGCGCGGCCAGGTCGTGGCCAAGCCCGGCACCATCACCCCGCACACGAACTTCGAGGGCCAGGTCTACATCCTGTCCAAGGACGAGGGTGGCCGTCACAACCCGTTCTACTCGAACTACCGTCCGCAGTTCTACTTCCGGACCACCGACGTCACCGGCGTCATCGAGCTGCCCGAGGGCACCGAGATGGTCATGCCCGGCGACAACACCGAGATGACGGTCGAGCTGATCCAGCCGATCGCCATGGAGGAGGGCCTCGGCTTCGCCATCCGTGAGGGTGGCCGCACCGTGGGCTCAGGCCGCGTCACCAAGATCATCAAGTGATCTCAGCGGGGGCGACCCCGCAGCGGTGAAGCGTTCGCCGAGCGGACGCTGAGCAGCCAGAAGGCCCCGACCCGGGTTCACCGGGTCGGGGCCTTCGTCTGTTCCCGGACAGTACAGACAGGTGCAGGGACCGGCATGGGCTCCGCCCGCATACCGCCCGGTGCCGCAGACCGCCTGCAGACCGTCTGGTGCGACAGAGGTCTGTGCCGCACGGCCTGGATGCGGTGAGGGAGGGCGGTGACGCTGCTGCGCGCCGACGCCCCAGTGCCCGAAAGGCCCCCGCCCGCTCAACGAGCGGACGGGGGCCTTTCGGGACCGGCCAGGCGCCGGAGGCGGCCACGGTCGGTGTCAGGCACCTCCGGTGCCGACAGGGCAGGCACCTTCGATGCCGACGGGGGCCGTTGCCCTGTGCGGAGCGTTCAGCGGGTTCTGCCCTCGGTGTTCTGGTCGTCCCCGCGCTGCTCAGGACGCTGAGCCTCTCCCGGGGTGGGTGAGCCCTCGTAGAGCGCTGCGTCGGCGGGACGACCGAAGGCGGGCCGTCCGCTGCGGGAGGGCGTGTCGCTCGCGGCGGGCTGGGGCGCAGAGTCGACCGGCTTCCCGTAGGTGGGACGCGACGGACGCTGTGAGTTCGACAGCGCGGACGGAGCCTGGGGGGCGCCGGACGTCGGCCGGTGCTGCGAGAACTGGTTCTCTCCGTAGGCGGGCGGTGTCCCGTACGAGGCGTTCGGCTGCGACGGGCCGGTCTGTGAGGGGCCGGGATATCCGCTCGGGACCCCGTGGCCCGGCAGCTGGGTGCTGGGGGAGTGCGGCGTGACCGCCGGGGCGGCGCCGGTCTCGACGAGGAGGCGACGCGCCTCGTCGGCATGCTTGTGCTCGACCAGCAGCTCGTACTGCATCGGGATCGTCGAGGTCATCGAGGTGAAGTCGCGCTTGCCGCCGGTCATGGCGTAGCCGATGAGCGCCCAGACCGTGAAGAACACGATGCCCATCAGCACGCTCGTGAGCACGACCATGAGGTTGCTCGGGGTGATCAGCATCAGCAGCAGGCCCAGGAACAAACCCATCCACAGGCCCGAGAGCGCGCCCTGTCCGACGACGCGGCCCCAGGTCTTCCGCCCGGTGACGCGCTCCATGAGCTTGAGGTCCGTGCCGACGATCAAGGTGCTCTGCACGGGGAAGTGGTTGTCCGCCAGGGTGTCGACGACAGCCTGCACCTCTTGGTACGTGCTGTAGACGCCGAGTGAGCGCGGGTACTCCAAGTCGTACAGGCGCGCGGTCAGAGGCGAGGCGGGGTGACGTGGCTGGGTCATGGACCCACCGTAATCCAGCAGACCCGGAACCTGCTGGGCGCCTGCCGGACGAATCGTGGGAGTCGCCTGGCCCGGACCGGCTCCTCTGCGTCTACGACTCGTCATCGCCTCGTGACCGGGAGGGGCAGTCAAGTGTTCGAATTCGAAGTGTCCACCACGTAGGGTGAATACGCAGTCGTCCGATGGGACGACGTCAGTGTTGACACCGCCTTTTCGACGACGAAGACGAAAGAGGAATCTGATGGGAACTTCTGCTGATGACATGACTCCGCTCGAGCGGATCGGTGCGTCACGCCGCCACTTCCTGGCGATCGCGGGAGCAGGCGCCGGCGCCTCGATGCTCGCCGCCTGCGCCGGTGGCGGCGGTGGCGGGGAGGAGAAGGAGGGGGGTGGTTCCGTCACCGGCGAGGGGGAGACCTCCGAGGAGAACCCTCTGGGTGTGGACGGGACCCTGCCTGTGAAGGCCGTGATCTTCGATGGCGGCTATGGCACCAAATATGCCGAGGACGCTGGGACGAAGTACGAGGAGATCTACACGGAGTCCAAGGTCACCGTCGACGCGACCGTCAACATCCAGCCCGACCTCCAGCCCCAGTTCGCCGGGGGCACCCCGCCGGATGTCTTCGACAACTCCGGCGCCCAGAAGCTCTCGATCGATGGGCTGATCGACCAGCTCGCGGACCTCGGCGATCTCCTCGCCGCCCCGATGGTCGACGGCGAGGGAACGATCGAGGAGAACTTGCTGCCCGGCGTCACCTCTCCAGGCATGTTCGACGGCAAGTTCCTCGGGATGAACTACGTCTACACGGTCTTCGCACTCTGGTACTCCGCCAAGGAGTTCGAGGAGAAGGGCTGGACGGTCCCGGAGACCTGGGACGACCTCATGACCCTCGGAGAAGAGGTCAAGGGGGAGGGACGCTACCTGTTCTCCTACGGCGGCCAGAACGCCTCGAACTACTACCAGGAGATGGCCCTGTCCATGGCCGCCAAGCTGGGCGGCCCCGAGGTGCTCACGAAGATCGACAACCTCGAGGAGGGCGCGTTTGAGCAGGACGCCGTCATCCAGGCGTTCGATGCGGTGGCCGCGGCCGTCGAGGCCGGCTACTTCGAGCCCGGCGGCGAAGGCATCAAGCACACCGATGCGCAGACCAACTGGGTGCAGGGCAAATCGGTGTTCTACCCCTCCGGTTCCTGGATCGAGAACGAGCAGGCCGACGTCACGCCCGAGGGCTATGCCATGACCGGCGCGCCGGTCCCGTCCCTCCCGGACAGCACGATGCCGTACGAGGCCTTCCACGGCACCGCGGCGGAGCAGTACTTCGTCCCCTCCGGTGGCGAGAACCCCACCGGCGGCGCCGAATTCCTGCGCGTGATGCTCTCCAAGGAGCAGGCGAAGAACTTCGCGGAGCTCACCAAGGCCCCCTCAGTCATCAAGGACACCGTGCCCGAGGACGGCTTCGGCTCCACCGCGCTCGCCTCGGTGAACGCGATGATCACTGCGGGAGGCGACAACACCTTCACCTACAACTTCTCCGATTGGTACGGCCTGGG
The DNA here is from genome assembly GCF_052379725.1 of Brachybacterium sp. 107. Classification (NCBI taxonomy): domain Bacteria; kingdom Bacillati; phylum Actinomycetota; class Actinomycetes; order Micrococcales; family Dermabacteraceae; genus Brachybacterium; species Brachybacterium sp. 107. Next base: position 85,682 of record NZ_JBQSYW010000007.1, read on the forward strand.
CGCCGACTCGATCACCAGCTGGACGAAGTTCCTCAAGGGCGACATCGATTCAGCAACCCTCTCCGAGGAGCAGCAGGCCATGATCGACGCCGTTCGGGAGGACGACTCGATCACGAAGTTCAAGGCTGGTTCATGACCTCTCCCGATACCTTCGTCGGGCACGACGAGGCGGCGGCCACGACCACTCCGGTCGTGCGCCGCCGCCGTCGTCGGCCCTCCCTGGAGCGGATGCTGTTCTTCCTGGTGTTCCTGGGGCTTCCGCTCGTCGTCTACCTGATGTTCGTCGTCTCACCGTTCCTGCAGTCGTTCTACTACTCCCTGACGAACTGGTCGGGCCTCAGCCCGTCGATGGACTTCATCGGACTGGACAACTACGAGCGGATCTTCGGCGACGCCGTCTTCTGGAAGTCGCTGCGCAACAACCTGATCCTCCTGGTCATCCTGCCCACGATCACGATCACGCTCTCCTTCGCGCTCGCGGTCATGGTGACCATCGGCGGGAACACCCAGGGCGGAGTGCGTGGTGTCCGCGGCGCCGGGTTCTATCGGGTCATCAGCTTCTTCCCCTATGCCGTTCCGGCCGTCATCACGGGCATCCTGTTCAACTTCATCTACCACCCCGGTGGTGGCCTGCTGAACGGGTTCCTCAACCTCGTGGTGGGCGCCGTCAACGCGGTCATCGGACTGCTCGGGCTCGGGCCGGTCCCTGAGATCCACAACGCCTGGCTCGGCGATCAGCGCTTCGCCCTGGCCGCGGTGGCCTTCGCGATGATCTGGACCTTCGTCGGCTTCTACATGGTGCTGTTCGTCGCGTCGATCAAGTCGATCCCGTCCGAGGTCCTCGAGGCCGCTCGCATCGACGGCGCCGGGCGGCTGCGCACCGCTGTCCAGGTCGTCGCCCCGATGGTGCGGGACAACATCTCCACCGCCGTCGTCTACATCGGCATCTTCGCTCTGGACGCCTTCACCTTCATCTCTGTGATGACACCCAACGGAGGGACCGGCAACAGCACGAAGGTCGTGTCCCTGCACCTGTACCAGACCGCGTTCCGCGACGGCCGCTTCGGCGAGGCGAGCGCGATGGGCGTGATCATGGCGATCGTGACGATGCTGGTGGCCGTCCTGGTCATCACCGTCGGGCGACCCCGGAAGGACGAACGATGAACCCGACCACCACGCGTCCCGGCACTGGGCACGCGGACCAGCCCGCCGAGGCCGCCGCCACCGGTCAACGACGCGGCGGGAGCCGCGCGAGCCGCCCCCGCAGCAGCGAGGGACGGGGATACTCGGCCCTCCACCACATCATCCTCAGCATCTGGGCGCTGCTGGTGATCTTGCCCCTGCTGTGGACCGTCTACACCTCGTTCAAGACCTCGCAGGAGATCCTCACGGATCCCTTCGGCCTGCCGGCCGAGCCGCAGCTCGAGAACTACTCCCGGGCGTGGACCGAGGCCAAGATCGGCCAGTACTTCGCGAATACGCTGATCGTGGTCGGCTCCGCGCTGATCATCGTGATGCTGCTGGGCGCGATGTGCGCGTACATCCTGGCCCGGTACCGCTTCCCCGGGAACCGGGTGATCTACTTCGGAATGGTCGCTGGCCTCACGTTCCCGATCTTCCTCGCGGTGGTCCCGCTGTTCTTCGTGCTGCGGAACATGGGCCTGCTCGAGGGGCGTATGGGGCTCGTGGGGGTGACCCTGTCCTATGTCGCCTTCGCGCTGCCGTTCACGGTGTTCTTCCTGCACTCGTTCTTCGCGAGCCTGCCGGAGGAGATCGGCGAGGCGGCGGCCATCGACGGCGCCGGCGACTTCCGCACCTTCTTCCAGGTGATGCTGCCGATGGCGAAGCCGGGCCTCGCCTCGCTCGCCATCTTCAACTTCCTGGGCTTGTGGAACCAATACCTGCTGCCTTTGGTCCTCAACACCGACCGACGCAACTACGTGCTCGCCCAGGGGCTCGTGAACCTGCAGGCGCAGCAGGGCTACAAGGTCGACTGGGGAGGGATGTTCGCCTCGGTGGTGATCACCGTGATCCCGGTGATCGTGGTGTACGTGGTCTTCCAGCGCCAGCTGCAGGGCGGGGTCGGTCCCAGCACGAACAAGTGATCCGGGGCGTCCAGGGGCCGGCGCGGGCCTGCGCTGGGCCCTGCGGGCCAGTGCCGGTCGGCGCCGGCCGGTGCGGACCCGCACGGGCCGGCCGGGCGGGCTCCCGCGCGGACACGGAAGGGCAGTGGTGACAACCGGTCTCACCGTGTTCTGTGACCGGGTGCACCCGGGGTCCTCTTGTGGGGTACTGGGGCGTCTGGCAGACTAGACGAGTTGTCTGCGCGGACCGACATGCCCGGTTCCGTTCTCCGTAGGTCTCCGACCTGCGGCGAATGATCACCGGATGAGGTCCATCCCGAGGATGCGAACTCTGCCTCTGGCAGAGATTGCGCATCGATACGAGGGAACAGTTGCAGAACCAGCCGATTCTCGGCGGCCGAAAGCTGGGCTCGTGTGCCCCGCAGAGGCCGACACGCCCGTCCTCGGGTACCGGGGATCGGTTGTATCCATGCCAGACGAAAGAGAGACAGGACGCCATGGCGGGACAGAAGATCCGCATCCGGCTCAAGTCGTACGACCACGAGGTGATCGACACCTCTGCGCGCAAGATCGTGGACACGGTCACCAGCGCGGGCGCGACTGTTGTGGGCCCGGTGCCGCTGCCGACGGAGAAGAACGTGTTCTGTGTGATCCGTTCTCCCCACAAGTACAAGGACTCCCGTGAGCATTTCGAGATGCGCACGCACAAGCGACTGATCGACATCGTCGATCCCACGCCCAAGGCTGTGGACTCGCTCATGCGCCTCGATCTGCCTGCGGATGTCAACATCGAGATCAAGCTCTGAGGCAGGTGGACATGAGCAACGAACTGACCGGCCAGAAGGCCCGTCCGGTGTCCGGCGTGCTCGGCACCAAGCTCGGCATGACCCAGGTCTGGGACGAGAACGGAAAGCTCGTTCCCGTGACCGTCGTGCAGACCGGTGCCAACGTCGTGACCCAGATCCGGTCCATCGAGACCGACGGCTACGACGCCGTGCAGATCGCCTACGGGCAGATCGATCCGCGCAAGGTGTCGGGCCCGCTCCGCGGCCACTTCGAGAAGGCCGGCGTGACCCCTCGCCGTCACCTCGTCGAGCTGCGCACCGGCAACGCCGCTGACTACTCGCTGGGACAGGAGATCGACGCGTCGGTCTTCGAGTCCGGCCAGAAGGTCGACGTCGTCGGCACCTCCAAGGGCAAGGGCACCGCGGGCGTCATGAAGCGCCACGGGTTCGCCGGTGTCGGCGCCTCCCATGGTGCGCATCGCAACCACCGCAAGCCCGGTTCCATCGGTGGCGCCTCCACCCCCGGTCGCGTCTTCAAGGGCCAGCGCATGGCTGGCCGTATGGGCAGCGACCGCACCAGTGTCCAGAACCTGACCGTTCACGCGGTCGACGTCGAGAAGGGCCTCGTGCTCGTCAAGGGTGCCGTTCCCGGCCCCAAGGGCGGCCTCGTGCTCGTCCGCTCGGCTGTCAAGAGCCCCGCGAAGGAGGCCTGAGCCCGATGGCAGCGAATCTGACTGTCGACGTGCTCGATACGGCCGGTAAGAAGTCCGGCACCGTCGAGCTGCCCGCGTCGATCTTCGACGTGCAGACCAGCGTCCCCCTGATCCACCAGGTGGTCGTCGCCCAGCAGGCGGCCGCTCGTCAGGGCACCCACAAGACCAAGACCCGCGCCGAGGTGCGTGGCGGCGGCAAGAAGCCCTGGAAGCAGAAGGGCACCGGTCGTGCCCGTCAGGGCTCCCTCCGCGCCCCGCAGTTCGCCGGTGGTGGCGTCGTGCACGGCCCCGTGCCGCGCGACTACAGCCAGCGCACCCCGAAGAAGATGAAGGCCGCCGCCCTGCGCGGAGCCCTCTCGGATCGGGCCCGCAACGGTCGTATCCACGTGATCTCGTCCCTGCTGACCGGGGATGTCGCGTCCACCAAGGCCGCGCGCGTCACCCTGTCCTACGTCTCCGACCGCCGGCACCTGCTGGTCGTCGTGCGTCGTGACGACGATCTGGGCGCGCTCAGCTCGCGCAACCTGCCTGCCACCCACGTCCTGTACGCGGACCAGGTGAACACCTACGACGTCATGCGTTCCGACGACGTGGTCTTCACCTCCGGTGCGCTCGAGGACTTCGTGGCCCAGGCAACCCTGGCTCGTCCCACCTCCTCCTTCGCCACGGCGAAGGCCGCTGCTGCCGCTCCGGCCGCTGCGGTGGACGATGCTCCCTACGGTGCAGGTTCGGCGGCCCCCGTGGCCGACGGCTCCGCTCCCGAGGGCTTCACCATCAAGGGCAACCAGGACTCGATGAAGTTCCACACCGAGGATTCCCCGTGGTACGGACGTACCAAGGCTGAGGTCTGGTTCGCGACCGAGGAGGCCGCCAAGGCCGCCGGGTTCGCGAACGCGGTCAAGGAGTCCTCGACGGACGAGGAGGACTCGAAGTGACCTCACTGAACAAGGATCCCCGCGACGTCCTGCTGGCCCCGGTTGTCTCCGAGAAGAGCTACGGGCTGATGGACAACGGCAAGTACACCTTCCTGGTGGACGCCCGCGCCAACAAGACCGAGATCAAGATCGCCGTCGAATCGATTTTCGACGTCAAGGTCTCCTCGGTGAACACGATCAACCGTCAGGGCAAGTCGCGCCGTACGCGCTTCGGGACCGGCAAGCGCAACGACACGAAGCGCGCCATCGTCACCCTGACTGACGGAGCCATCGACATCTTCGGAGGGTCGGTCGCCTGAGGCGGCCGATATCCGAGGAGCCGAAGAGAGTCTGAGGGAATCCCACATGGCAATTCGTAAGAGCAAGCCGACCACGCCCGGTCGTCGTTTCTCGAGTGGCGCCGACTTCGTCGAGGTCACCCGGTCGACGCCGGAGAAGTCGCTGGTCCGCCCGCTGTCCAAGTCAGGCGGCCGTAACAACAACGGTCGCATCACCTCCCGTCACCGGGGCGGTGGCCACAAGCGTGCCTACCGCGTGATCGACTTCCGTCGCCACGACAAGGACGGCGTCAACGCCAAGGTCGCTCACATCGAGTACGACCCCAACCGCACCGCGCGCATCGCGCTGCTGCACTACGTCGACGGCGAGAAGCGGTACATCCTCGCCCCGGCCAAGCTGCGTCAGGGTGACTGGATCGAGAACGGCGCAGGGTCGGACATCAAGCCCGGCAACAACCTGCCGCTGCGCAACATCCCGCTCGGTACCGTCCTCCACGCGATCGAGCTCCGCCCCGGTGGCGGCGCGAAGATCGCCCGAAGCGCCGGCAGCTCCGTGCAGCTGGTCGCCAAGGAAGGTCCGTATGCGCAGCTGCGCATGCCGTCCGGCGAGATCCGCAACGTCGATGCGCGCTGCCGCGCGACCATCGGCGAGGTCGGCAACGCCGAGCAGTCCAACATCAACTGGGGCAAGGCCGGCCGCATGCGCTGGAAGGGCAAGCGCCCTCACGTGCGTGGCGTCGTCATGAACCCCGTGGATCACCCCCATGGTGGCGGCGAAGGCCGCACCTCCGGTGGTCGTCATCCGGTGTCGCCCTGGGGTCAGCCCGAGGGCCGTACCCGTCGACCGGGCAAGGAGAGCGACAAGCTCATCGTGCGCCGTCGTCGGTCCGGCAAGAAGCGCTGATAGGGAGAATCAGGAACTATGCCTCGCAGTATCGCCAAGGGCCCCTTCGTGGACGACCACCTTCAGAAGAAGGTGGATGTCCAGAACGAGAAGGGCACCAAGAATCTGATCAAGACCTGGTCGCGTCGTTCGGTGGTCACACCGGACTTCCTCGGCCACACCTTCGCAGTGCACGACGGTCGCAAGCACGTCACGGTGTTCATCACCGAGTCGATGGTCGGCCACAAGCTCGGCGAGTTCGCTCCCACGCGGACTTTCAAGGGCCACGAGAAGGACGACAGAAAGGGCCGTCGCCGCTGACCTGAGGTCAGCACGACAGCACGTCCCGACACCCAGAAGAAAGCAGGACAGCAATGGAAGCCAAGGCGCAGGTGCGGCATCTCCGCATGTCGCCCATGAAGGCTCGCCGCGTTGTGGACCTGATTCGTGGCAAGAGCACGGCCGAGGCACTGGACATTCTGCGGTTCGCCCCGCAGGCCGCCAGTGAGCCCGTCCGAAAGCTCGTCGAGTCCGCGATCGCCAACGCGCGGGTGAAGGCAGATCAGGCAGGGGAGCGCTTCGATGAGCGCGAACTCGCCGTCTCTGCCGCATTCGTCGACGAAGGCCCGACCATGAAGCGGTTCCAGCCGCGTGCACAGGGTCGAGCCTTCCAGATCAAGAAGCGCAGCAGCCACGTCACCGTGGTCGTCGCTCCCGTGAAGAAGTAAGGAGTCCCGTATGGGCCAGAAGGTCAATCCGAATGGGTTCCGTCTCGGGATCACGACGGAGCACAGCAGCCGGTGGTTCGCTGATTCCTCCAAGGAGGGTCAGCGCTACCGCGACTACGTGAAGGAAGACGTCGCGATCCGCGAGCTCATGTCCAAGGGCATGGAGCGAGCCGGTATCTCGAAGGTCGAGATCGAGCGCACCCGTGATCGTGTGCGCGTCGACCTCCACACCGCCCGCCCGGGCATCGTCATCGGGCGTCGTGGCGCGGAGGCCGAGCGTCTGCGCGGTGCGCTGGAGAAGCTCACCGGTAAGCAGATCCAGCTGAACATCCTCGAGGTCAAGAACCCCGAGGCCGATTCCCAGCTGGTCGCTCAGGGCATCGCCGAGCAGCTCGCCGCCCGTGTCTCCTTCCGCCGTGCGATGCGCAAGGGCATGCAGTCCGCGCAGCGCGCCGGTGCGAAGGGCATCCGAGTGGCCGTCTCCGGTCGCCTCGGTGGCGCCGAGATGAGCCGTAGCGAGTTCTATCGTGAGGGACGCGTGCCGCTGCACACCCTCCGTGCGAACATCGATTATGGCTTCTACGAGGCCAAGACCGCCTTCGGCCGTATCGGCGTGAAGGTGTGGATCTACAAGGGCGACGTCACCGCCAAGGAGCTCGCGGCCCAGCAGGCCGCCTCGCAGGGTCCCCGCTCCGGCGGACGGGGCGGCCCGCGTGCAGAGCGCCCGCGTGGCCGTCGTAACGAGCGCAACGCCACCGCACGTCGGGACGGCAGCACGGAGGGCGCAGCACAGACTGCCGCTCCTGCCGCAGCTCCCGCCGAGCAGCCGGCTTCCGCTCCCGTCCAGCAGTCCGGAACGGAGGCCTGAGCGACATGCTGATCCCCCGCAGGACCAAGCACCGCAAGCAGCACCACCCGACCCGCAGCGGCATGGCCAAGGGCGGCACCGATCTCGCGTTCGGCGACTACGGCATCCAGGCGCTCGCGCCTGCCTACGTCACCAACCGCCAGATCGAGGCTGCACGTATCGCCATGACCCGCTACATGAAGCGTGGCGGCAAGGTGTTCATCAACATCTACCCCGATCGTCCTCTCACCAAGAAGCCTGCCGAGGTCCGCATGGGCTCTGGTAAGGGTTCGGTCGAGTGGTGGATCGCCAATATCAAGCCGGGACGCGTTATGTTCGAGATCGCCGGCGTCGAAGAGGAGGTTGCTCGCGAGGCTCTGCGCCTGGCGATGCACAAGCTCCCCATGAAGTGCCGCATTCTGAGCCGAGAGGGTGGTGACATCTGATGGCAGCGACCAAGCTCACCGCCGAAGAAATCGACAAGCTGGACGATCCGAAGCTGGTCGAGGAGCTGGCGAAGGCCAAGGACGAGCTGTTCAAGCTTCGTTTCCAGTCGGCCACCGGACAGCTCGAGAGCTCCGGCCGCCTGCGGTCCGTCAAGAAGGACATCGCACGGATCTACACGATCCTGCGCGAGCGCGAGCTGGGCATCCGTCAGGCGCCCGGCAGCGCCGAGTGACCGCGAAGCGAGGAACAGAGATGACTGAGAACACCCAGGCCGAGACCCCGGCCGTCGAGGAGCTCGACAAGGAAGGCGCGCACGCGTCCTCCAGCGAGCGTCCCTACCGCAAGACCGTTCGCGGCTTCGTGGTCTCCGACAAGATGGAGAAGACGATCGTCGTCGAGGTCGAGGAGCGTGTGAAGCACGCTCGGTACGGCAAGGTCACGACCAAGACCAGCAAGTTCAAGGCCCACGACGAGGAGAACACCGCCGGTATCGGCGACCGTGTCGTCCTCATGGAGACCCGCCCGATGTCCGCCTCCAAGCGGTGGCGTCTGGTCGAGGTCACCGAGCGAGCCAAGTGAGCCCGCGGTCCTCGTGACCGCATCAGGATCGTCCGAAGGGCCGGTTCTCCCCACGGGGAGGACCGGCCCTTCGGTCGTCCCGGAGCATCTCTCGCCCACGGTGCGCGAGGCGGGACGACTCAGCAGGTGCGTGAACCGGGACGATTCAGCTGGGGTGCGTCAGGTGCACGAGCAGCGCCCCGGCGTAGGCATCCTCCGCCTGCGGGGCACGGATGTCACGGAGCGCTGCGCCACCAGCGGGGGAGAGGACGACAATGAAGACCCCGTCCTCCTCCCGCCGGAGCCCGCGGAACGCGGTGCCCAGTGCTGCGCGCAGTTGGTCCTCCCGCGGAATCCACAGCGCCTCGTGCTGCTCGATCGAGTCCAGCGCCCATTCCGTGGTGCCGTTGAACCGGAACACCTGTCCGCCGGCCAGTCCCGGCCCGCGCTCGATCACCATGGAGGAGAGCATGAACGCCTTGTCGCGCATCTGCTCGGTGTCGATCATGAAGAGGTCCCCGTCCGCGGGCTCCCAGGGGAGGCCTGCGTCCTTGAGTCGCCGTGCGACGTCGATGTCGATCATGGACAGAGTCTAAGGCGCTCCTCCTGTGTCATCTCGGCCGTCACGAGAGCAAGCACACACCAGGTTGATGCCCCTCGCAGGGTGACACCGCCACGTGGTAGCGCGTAGTCTTGAGCAGTTGCCGGACGACTGTCCCTGAGCGCCCCTGGGTGCCCGGGAGCTGGAGTCCGTGACAGGATCCGGTACCACCAGATCCCTCCTCGTCGGAGACCTTGCACGAGAAGCGAACGTTCTGCGTTCCCCATGCTAGTGCGTGAGTCCGGCTGAGGGCTTTTTGGTGCCCGGGGCCCGTCGTCGGTGACGCCCCCGGTCCATGCTGTGACCAGGGACGATGCCGGGCATGGTCCACATTCCGTTCCGCAAGGCTCGGTCGTCCCGCTCCCGCGGGGCGGAAGAGAACCGGTGAGACGATAGGAGAACGAGTGATTCAGCAGGAGTCGCGACTGAAGGTCGCCGACAACACGGGTGCCAAGGAGATTCTGTGCATCCGCGTTCTCGGTGGCTCCGGTCGCCGTTACGCCAGCATCGGGGACACCATCGTGGCGACCGTCAAGGACGCCATCCCCGGTGGCAACGTCAAGAAGGGCGACGTCATCAAGGCGGTCGTCGTCCGCACGTCCAAGGAGCGTCGGCGTGCCGACGGGTCCTACATCCGCTTCGACGAGAACGCAGCGGTGATCCTCAAGGCCGACGGCGAGCCGCGCGGTACGCGCATCTTCGGCCCTGTCGGTCGCGAGCTGCGCGACAAGCGCTTCATGAAGATCATCTCGCTGGCACCGGAGGTGCTGTGATATGGCAAAGATGAAGATCAAGAAGGGCGATCTCGTCCAGGTCATCACCGGTCGCTCGAGCGACGGCGACAAGCTCGCCGCGCGCGGGCTCGAGGCCGGCGACAAGGGCAAGCAGGGTCGTGTGCTCCAGGTGTTCCCCGACACGGGGCGCGTCCTCGTCGAGGGCATCAACCGGCGCACGCACCACCTCAAGCCGAACCAGGCGGGGGGCGCGGGCGGCATCGAGCAGCGCGAGGCCTCCCTGCACGTCTCGAACGTGGCTCTGGTCGATCCTGAGGACAACAAGCCGACCAAGGTCGGGTACCGCGTCGAGACCGTCGAGCTCGAGAACGGCCGCTCCAAGCAGGTGCGTGTCCGCTTCGCGAAGCGCTCCGGGAAGGACATCTGATGAGCGAGACCGCTACCCAGACGCCCACCCCGCGTCTGAAGACGAAGTACAACGACACCATCAAGACGGAGCTGACCGAGCAGTTCGGTTACGAGAACGTCATGCTGGTGCCCGGAGTGACCAAGATCGTCGTGAACATGGGTGTCGGCGACGCCGCCCGCGACTCCAAGGTCATCGACGGCGCCATCCGCGACCTCGCAGCCATCACCGGCCAGAAGCCGCAGGTCACCAAGGCTCGCAAGTCCATCGCGCAGTTCAAGCTGCGTGAAGGCATGCCGATCGGTGCGCACGTCACACTGCGCAACGCTCGCATGTGGGAGTTCCTGGACCGTCTGCTGTCGACCGCGCTGCCGCGTATCCGCGATTTCCGTGGACTGTCGCCGAAGCACTTCGACGGCAACGGCAACTACACCTTCGGTCTCACGGAGCAGGTCATGTTCCACGAGATCGACCAGGACAAGATCGATCGCGTCCGCGGTATGGACATCACGGTCGTGACCACGGCGAAGACCGACGACGAGGGACGCGCGCTGCTCAAGCTGCTCGGCTTCCCCTTCAAGGAGAACTGATATGGCGAAGACAGCCCTGATCAAGAAGTCGGAGCGCAAGCCCAAGTTCGCTGTGCGCGGCTACACCCGGTGCCAGCGCTGCGGTCGTCCGCACTCCGTGTATCGCAAGTTCGGACTCTGCCGAGTCTGCCTTCGCGAGATGGCTCACCGCGGTGAGCTCCCCGGCGTGACCAAGAGCAGCTGGTAAGGACTACCGCCAGAGGTCCCGAGGCACAGCAATGATGCCGAGGGAAACCAGGTGAGGAAGAAGCAACAGACATGACCATGACCGACCCGATCGCGGACATGCTGACGCGGATCCGTAACGCCTCAGGGGCGTACCACGAGACCGCGTCCATGCCGTACTCGAAGTTGAAGGCCCGCATTGCGGACATCCTGAAGGCAGAGGGCTACATCCTCGGCTGGACCGAGGAAGAGGCCGAGGTGGGCAGCAAGCTCGTCCTCGAGCTCAAGTACGCGGACAGCCGTGAGCGTGCCATCTCCGGGATTCGTCGCATCTCGAAGCCGGGCCTGCGTGTGTACGCGAAGTCCACCAACCTGCCCAAGGTCCTCGGCGGACTGGGCGTGGCGATCCTGTCCACGTCCTCCGGCCTTCTGACCGACAAGCAGGCAGCCAAGAAGGGTGTGGGTGGGGAAGTCCTCGCCTACATCTGGTGAGCGGGAGAGGAGACTAACTACTATGTCCCGCATCGGACGCCTGCCGGTTGCAGTACCGGCCACTGTCCAGAACGTCACCATCGAGGATCGCACCGTCAAGGTGACCGGTCCCAAGGGCGAGCTCAAGCACCACGTGCCCGAGCCCATCACCGTCGAGCGCGGTGAGGACGGCTCCATCGTGGTCAGCCGCCCCGACGACGAGCGCGAGAGCAGGTCGCTCCACGGCCTGACCCGCACGCTCATCAACAACATGGTCCTCGGTGTCACCGAGGGCTACACCAAGAAGCTGGAGATCGTGGGCACGGGCTACCGTGTGACCGCGAAGGGCACCGACCTCGAGTTCGCCCTCGGCTTCTCCCACCCCGTCTCGGTGAAGGCGCCTCAGGGCATCACCTTCTCCGTCGAGTCGCCGACCAAGTTCTCGGTCGCCGGCATCGACAAGCAGCAGGTGGGCGAGGTCGCCGCGAACATCCGCAAGATCCGTAAGCCGGAGCCCTACAAGGGCAAGGGCGTGCGGTACGCGGACGAAGTCGTGGTGCGCAAGGCCGGAAAGGCTGGTAAGTGATCATGGGTTACGCACTCAAGCACACCAAGGGCAACCGCGGCAGCAAGCTGCGCTCGCGCGGCCGTCGTCACCTGCGTGTCCGTCGTCGCGTCGTCGGCACCGCCCTGCGTCCGCGCCTGGTGGTCACCCGCTCGTCGCGTCACGTCTTCGTCCAGGTCGTCGACGACGCGCTGGGCAAGACCATCGCGTCGGCATCGACCATGGAGGCCGACCTGCGCGGCTCCGAGGCGCCCAAGGCGGACAAGGCTCGCACCGTCGGTGCACTTGTCGCCGAGCGCGCCAAGGCGGCCGGGATCGACTCCGTCGTGTTCGATCGCGGCGGCAACAAGTACCACGGTCGCGTGGCCGCCATCGCAGATGGCGCTCGCGAAGCAGGCCTGGCGCTGTGACCGCCCCCCGGACACAGGACGAGAAGAGGATCTGAATATGGCTGCACAGCAGCGGAACAACGGTCCCGCGGCCTCCGGCCGGCGGGACGACAATTCCACCACCAACAACACCGATCGCGGCGCCCGTCAGGGCGGCAACGACCGCGGTGGCCGTCAGGGTGGCCGCGGGCGCGGACAGGAAGCCGAGAAGTCGGCCTTCCTCGAGCGCGTCGTGAGCATCAACCGCGTGTCGAAGGTCGTCAAGGGCGGCCGTCGTTTCTCCTTCACCGCCCTTGTGGTGGTGGGTGACGGCGACGGCACCGTGGGCGTCGGCTACGGCAAGGCCAAGGAGGTGCCCGCGGCGATCGCCAAGGGTGTCGAGGAAGCGAAGAAGAACTTCTTCCGCGTTCCCCGCATCCAGGGCACCGTCGTGCACCCGGTCCAGGGTGAGGATGCAGCAGGCGTCGTCCTGCTCCGTCCGGCCGCCCCGGGTACCGGTGTGATCGCCGGCGGTCCGGTTCGCGCCGTGCTCGAGTGCGCCGGAGTGCACGATGTGCTCTCCAAGTCGCTCGGCTCGACGAACCAGATCAACATCGTGCGGGCGACCGTCGATGCCCTGAAGCAGCTCGAGGAGCCGGAGGCCGTGGCAGCACGTCGTGGCCTCTCGGTCGAGCACGTCGCCCCGGCGGCACTGCTCCGGGCACAGGCCGAGGGCCGCGCAGCTGCCCGGGCCGCGAAGGTGGGTGCCTGATGCAGATCAAGGTGACCCAGGTTCGTTCCGACATCGGCGGTAGCCAGAGCCAGCGCGCCACCCTGCGAGGCCTCGGCCTCAAGCGCATCGGTGACACGGTGGTGAAGGAAGATCGCCCTGAGATCCGCGGCATGGTCCGCACCGTCACGCACCTGGTGACGTTCGAAGAGGTGGACTGACTCTCATGACTGATTCCAACCAGAACCCCCTGAAGCTTCACGACCTGCGCCCCGCGCCGGGTTCCAAGACCGCGCGCACCCGCGTCGGTCGTGGTGAGGCCTCCAAGGGCAAGACCGCCGGACGTGGCACCAAGGGCACCAAGGCCCGCAACACGGTGCGCCTCGGCTTCGAGGGTGGGCAGATGCCTATGCATATGCGCCTCCCGAAGCTGCGCGGTTTCACCAATCCCTTCCGCGTCGAGTACCAGGTCGTGAACCTGTCGGCCCTGCAGGAGCTGTTCCCCGAGGGTGGCACTGTCACGGTCGAGGATCTCGTCGCCCAGGGCGCCGTGCGCAAGAACCAGCCCGTCAAGGTGCTGGGCACCGGTGAGGTCAGCGTCAAGCTCGACATCACTGCACAGAAGTTCTCCGCTTCGGCGGAGAAGAAGATCGCGGCGGCCGGCGGTTCCGTCACCACCGCGTGAGTCTCTTTTGACGGGGCACCGCGGCGCAGAATAATCTGTGCTGCGGTGCCCCGTCGTCATACCGGGGCTGGTCCGACACGTCGCGGGACTTCCGCGACAGCCGGACGGACCGGGACGTCCTACGGTCCTGTCCCCGGACCTCCAGGAGGGAAACTGGTGAACTCGTTCGTGCGCGCGCTGCGCACCCCCGAGCTGAGGGCGAAGATCTTCTTCACCCTCGGCCTGCTCGCCATCTATCGACTTGGCGTCTTCATCCCGACCCCGGGATTCGACTACACCAACGTGATGATGTGCTCCGAGCAGTCGATGTCGGGACAAGGCGCCTCCGCGATGGGCATGATCAACATGTTCTCCGGCGGCGCACTGCTGCAGCTCTCCGTCTTCTCATTGGGCGTCATGCCCTACATCACCGCCTCGATCATCGTGCAGCTGCTGCGCGTCGTGATCCCTCGCTTCGAGGCCCTCCACAAGGAGGGCGCCTCGGGGACGGCCAAGCTCACCCAGTACACGCGCTACCTGACGATCGGTCTGGGCGTGCTCCAGGCGACCACGATCATCACGCTGGTGCGCTCGGGTCAGTTCTTCGTGGGCTGCAACCTCACGCTGGTGCCGGATCAGTCGATCCCCGCGCTCCTGCTGATGGTGCTCGCCATGACCGTCGGCACCGTGCTGATCATGTTCATGGGCGAGATGATCACCGAACGCGGCATCGGCAACGGCATGTCGCTGATGATCTTCACGTCGATCGCCGCCTCGTTCCCGGGCGCCATGAGTCAGGTCTTCGAGCTCCAGGGCTGGATGACCTTCGGCCTCGTCATCCTCGTGGCCCTCGTGGTCATGATCGGTGTCGTCTTCGTCGAGCAGTCGCAGCGCCGGATCCCGGTGCAGTACGCGAAGCGCATGGTGGGTCGCCGCATGTACGGCGGCACCTCGACCTACATCCCGGTCAAGGTCAACCAGGCCGGCGTCATCCCCGTCATCTTCGCCTCCTCGATCCTCTCGCTGCCGCAGATGGCCGCGTCCTTCGGGGACCCCGAGGCCGGGTGGGTGCAGTGGGTCAACCAGCACCTCGTGATGGGCGGTGCGTCCTTCTCCTGGATCTACGCCCTGGTCTACGTCACGTTGATCGTGTTCTTCGCGTTCTTCTACGTGTCGATCACCTTCAACGCGGAGGAGATCGCCGACAACATGAAGAAGTACGGCGGGTTCGTGCCCAACGTGCGGGCGGGCAAGCCCACCGAGCGCTACCTGCGCTACGTGATCAACCGGATCCAGACCCCCGGCGCGATGTACCTCGCGGTGATCTCGCTGATGCCCCTGCTCGCCCTGACCTACCTCGGCGCCTCGCAGAACTTCCCGTTGGGCGGTGTGTCGCTGCTGATCATCATCGGCGTCGGCCTCGACACCGTGAAGCAGATCGATGCGAAGCTCCAGCAGCACCACTATGAAGGGATTCTTCGGTGACCAGCCCCGACCTCTCGACCGATTCCGCCAGCACCCGGGCTCCGGCCGGTTCTGCCCGCCGACTGCTGATCGTCGGTCCTCCCGGCGCCGGCAAGGGCACCCAGGCCGTGCGTCTCGCGGAGTCGCTGTCGATCCCGGCGATCTCGACCGGTGACATCTTCCGCGCGAACGTGTCCCAGGAGACCGAGCTCGGTGTGCTCGCGAAGTCCTACATGGACAAGGGGGAGTACGTCCCCGACTCGGTCACCAACGACATGGTGCGCTCGCGCCTGGCCGAGGACGACGCCCAGGCCGGCTTCCTGCTGGATGGCTACCCCCGCACCCTGGACCAGGTGGACGCTCTCGACGGCGTGCTGACCGAGCTGGGGACCACGCTCGACGCCGTGCTCCTGCTCGAGGTCGAGACCGAGGCCGTCGTGGCACGGCTCGTCGCCCGTGGTGAGGAGCAGGGCCGCAGCGACGACACCGAGGAGACCATCCGTCGCCGCCTCGACGTCTACGCCGAGCAGACCGCCCCGCTGATCGATGTCTACGACGGCCGCGGCCTCGTGCGCCGCGTGGACGGCATGGCCTCCATCGACGAGGTGACCGCTGCGCTGCAGGAGGCGCTCGCAGCACGATGAGCATCCTCTCGGAGCGGGTGGAGCTGAAGACGCCCGAGCAGATCCTGGTGATGCGGCGCAGCGGGTACCTGCTGCACCGCGTGCACGACCTGCTCGAGCAGAGCATCCGTCCCGGCATCACCACGAACGAGCTGGATCGGCTCGCCCACGAGATGATCCGTGACGAGGGCGCGACGCCGAACTTCCTGGGCTACCAGGGGTACCCGGCCACGGTGTGCATCAGCGTCAACGACGTCGTGGTCCACGGCATCCCTGATGACCAGCCGCTCCATGAGGGCGACATCGTCTCCATCGACGGCGGTCTGATCATCGACGGATGGCACTCCGACGCGGCGCGCACCCACATCGTGGGAACGCCGCGCTCCGTGGCGGACGAGGACCTCGTGCGCACCACGCGCGAGGCGATGTGGGCCGGCATCGCCGCCCTCGCGACCGCGCAGCGGGTCGGCGAGGTCGGTGCGGCGATCGAGGACTACGTCTCCGAAGCGGCGGGGGAGTCCCTCTCGCACCTCGAGGGCTTCGGGGGCCATGGCATCGGCACCGCGATGCACCAGGCCCCGGACGTCATGAACTACCGCACGCGCTCCCGCGGGCCGAAGGTCCGTACGGGCATGTGCCTCGCGATCGAGCCGATGCTCATCCAGGGCCCCGGGGCCTGGGAGCTCGAGGACGACGACTGGACCGTGCGCGCCACGGCCGGCGGCAGGGCAGCCCACAGCGAGCACTCGGTCGCCGTGACCGATGCCGGGCTGCTGGTGCTGACCGCGGGGGACGGCGGCGCCGCCGAGCTCACGCTGCGCGGGGTCACCGCCGCTCCGGATCCCCTGGACGCCGCGGGCCGCTGAGTCCGTCGCGCCGGATCGGGAGGGTCAGCCGTCCCTGTGCAGGTGACGTGATCGGCGTCATCCCGGGGAGCGTGGCCGTTCCCGGGGAGTCCGTGTAAGCTCGACGACTGGGTGTGCTCCGTGCGCGACGTCTTCGTCGTGTGCAGTCTGCAGTCCCGTCGTGCAGTGCGTCGGCCGGTTCCGCCGGTCCGTCCTGTCGCGCGGACGACGCGCTCCGGCGTCACCCACGTCGACCACCGTACCGTCACCCGACGGTCGGTGTGCATGGACTGAGTATTCATCGAATGCGGAACTCGGCCACCGGCTCGCCGGAGGCGAGAGATTGGGGAGGCATGGCGAAGAAGGACGGCGTGATCGAAGTCGAGGGCGTCATCACGGAGGCGCTCGCGAATGCGCGTTTCCGCGTGGAGCTCGACAACGGGCACAAGGTGCTCGCGCACATCTCCGGGAAGATGCGCCAGCACTACATCCGTATCCTTCCCGAGGACCGAGTGGTCGTCGAGCTGAGCCCCTACGACCTCGACCGCGGCCGCATCGTGTACCGCTACAAGTGATCGTCCCGGGAGAAGGAAAGCTATGAAGGTCAAGCCGAGCGTCAAGCCGATCTGTGACAACTGCAAGGTGATTCGTCGCCACTCGCGTGTCATGGTCATCTGCTCGAACCCGCGTCACAAGCAGCGCCAGGGCTGAGCGGAGCACTCCGCCCATCCCGGCAACAGCCGTGACGGCCACCCTCGAGGTGGCAGCCCCACTGGGGCACCGTCCGATCATTCGGACAGACAACAGAAGAACCGACACCACCGGCCCTCGGGCCGGCCACCCGCAGCGCGGAGGCTGCGGCGTCCTGGCAACAGAACCGGACGAGGTATCGGATCAGGCCTCCGAGACAGTAGGAGAATCTGCACATGGCACGTCTGGTGGGAGTAGACCTTCCGCGCGAAAAGCGCCTCGAAGTCGCCCTGACGTACATCTTCGGCATGGGACGCACCCGCGCCCTCGAGACGCTGGCTGCGACCGGCGTCTCCGGCGACACGCGCGTGCGCGAGCTGACGGACGACGAGCTCGTCAAGCTCCGCGACCACATCGAGGAGAACTACCGGATCGAGGGTGATCTGCGTCGTGAGGTCGCCGCTGACATCCGCCGCAAGGTCGAGATCGGCAGCTACCAGGGCCTGCGTCACCGCCGCGGCCTGCCGGTCCACGGACAGCGCACGAAGACCAACGCGCGTACCCGTAAGGGCCCCAAGCGCACCGTCGCCGGCAAGAAGAAGACTCGCTGACCCACGGCATCCGCCGTCGGACCGCGAGCCCTTCCGAGGCCGCAGTCACTTCGCGCCGTTGAGGGATCCGGCGCACCCGATACCCACCAGAGGAGTTCCGCCGTATGGCAACCAAGACCCGTCAGGCCGCTGCGCGCAAGCCGCGCCGCAAGGACAAGAAGAACATCGTCAACGGTCAGGCTCACATCAAGAGCACGTTCAACAACACGATCGTGTCCATCACGGACCCGACCGGCGCCGTCATCTCCTGGGCTTCGGCCGGGCAGGTCGGCTTCAAGGGCTCGCGCAAGTCGACCCCGTACGCCGCGCAGATGGCCGCTGAGTCGGCCGCGCGTCAGGCGCAGGAGCACGGCATGAAGAAGGTCGACGTCTTCGTCAAGGGCCCGGGCTCCGGTCGCGAGACCGCGATCCGCTCGCTGACCGCGACCGGCCTCGAGGTCGGCTCGATCCAGGACGTCACCCCGCAGCCGCACAACGGCACCCGCCCGGCCAAGCGCCGCCGCGTCTGATCGTCGTCGGCCGTCTCGGGATCTCGGATCCTGCTCCGGACGGCCGACCCAGGTGCCGGGCCGGCTCAGGCCGTGCCCGGCGCCCCTGGACATCACCCATCCTCTAGGCCCACCGCCCCCTTCTGAGCGTCATATGGCGGACGCTCGCAGAAAGGATCCACAGTGCTCATTGCACAGCGCCCCACGCTGACCGAAGAGGTCGTGTCGGACAACCGCTCCCGGTTCGTCATCGAGCCGCTCGAGCCGGGCTTCGGCTACACCCTCGGCAACTCCCTGCGTCGCACCCTGCTGTCCTCGATCCCCGGAGCTGCGGTCACCTCGATCCGCATCGACGGCGTGCTGCACGAGTTCAGCACCGTCCCCGGCGTCAAGGAGGACATCACCGAGGTCATCCTCAACATCAAGAACCTCGTCGTCTCCTCGGAGAACGACGAGCCCGTCGTGATGTACCTGCGCCGTGAGGAAGCCGGTCGCGTGACCGCCGCCGACATCACCCCGCCGGCCGGCGTCGAGATCCACAACCCCGACCTCCACATCGCGACCCTGAACGAGAAGGGCCGTCTGGAGATCGAGCTGATCGTCGAGCGCGGTCGTGGCTACGTCTCGGCCTCGCAGAACAAGGCCCTCGACGGAGAGATCGGTCGTGTCCCGATCGACTCGATCTACTCGCCGGTCCTCAAGGTGACCTACAAGGTCGAGGCGACCCGTGTCGAGCAGCGCACCGACTTCGACAAGCTCATCGTCGACGTCGAGGCCAAGCCGGCCATCAGCCCGCGTGACGCCATGGCGTCGGCCGGCAAGACGCTGGTCGAGCTGTTCGGTCTGGCTCACGAGCTGAACCAGGAGGCGGAGGGCATCGAGATCGGCCCGTCGCCGACCGATCAGGCTCTCGCCGCCGATCTGGCGCTGCCGATCAACGACCTCAACCTCACGGTGCGGTCGTACAACTGCCTCATGCGCGAGGGTGTGCACACCGTCGGTGAGCTGACCGCCCGTTCCGAGGCCGATCTGCTCGACATCCGCAACTTCGGGCAGAAGTCCATCGACGAGGTCAAGGCGAAGCTCGCCGATCTCGGACTGTCGCTGAAGGATTCCCCGGCCGGGTTCGACCCGTCCGCCCTGGAGTCCTACTCCGACGACTTCGGCGACCAGTACTGACCTTTATCTTTAACTAGGAGAACGACCATGCCTACCCCCACCAAGGGTGCGCGCCTCGGCGGATCCCCCGCGCACGAGCGGATGATCCTCGCCGGCCTCGCCACCGAGCTGTTCCGCCACAAGGCGATCACCACCACGGAGACCAAGGCCAAGCGCCTGCGTCCCTACGCGGAGCGTCTCGTCACGTTCGCGAAGAAGGGTGACCTCGCCTCGCGTCGTCGCGTCATGCGCGTCGTCCGCGACCGCGGCGTCGTCTACTCGCTGTTCGAGGAGATCGCCCCGACCTTCTCGGAGCGTCCCGGCGGCTACACCCGCATCACCAAGGTGGCTCCCCGCAAGGGCGACAACGCCCCCATGGCAGTCATCGAGCTCGTCCAGGAGGAGTTCTCCGCGAAGCAGTCCGTGGTGAAGGAGGCTGAGGGCGCCGCCAAGGGTGCTTCGGCGTCCGACGCCGCAGCGGAGACCGCGACCGAGGAGAGCACCGCTCCCTTCGGCGAGGATTCCTACAAGGGCGACACCCCGCCCGAGGGCTTCGACATCAAGGGCAACGAGGACTCGATGAAGTTCCACACCCCCGAGTCGCCCTGGTACGACCGCACGGTCGCCGAGGTCTGGTTCCGCACCGCCGAGGCCGCCGAGACCGCCGGCTTCGTCAATGCGAAGCCGTCCGCCGACGAGGCCGACGAGGCCTGATCGACGCCTTGCTCGCGGGCCGGGACAGCACACGATGCTGCCGCACCTGATCCGCAGCACGAGCACCACGCCGAGGGCGGGTTGCCGGGAGAGATCCCGGCAGCCCGCCCTCGGCGTTGCGGCATGTGCAGCGACGTGACCGTCGCTCGATCGTGACCGAACCCCACGAAGCGGTCACGGCGAGCGCGTTACGGTGGGCCCGGAGCCCGCTGGCGGGCGATCGGGCGACGAAGCCCCTTCGCGCGCAGTGCGTGCCTCGGCAGGTGCTGTCCCTTCTGTCCCGGACTCCTCAGCCGTCCTCGGAGAACCGGAGCAGTCCATGTCCACGCGAAGAGTCGATCCCGCACCGGGCGCCGTCGCGTCCACCTCACCGAGCCTCACGACCGTGCCGTCGGGGGACGACGTGTCCGGTCTCCCGGCGCACGAACGCGCTCGAAGGCCGTCGCGGCGTGCCGTGCTCGCAGCCTCCGCCGCCGCGGCCGCCCTCCCCACGATCGGGTCCGTGCTGGTCGCAGCGCCGGCCGTTGCCGATCCCGCCGTGGCCGATGGCGAGACCCGCGTGGTGGACATCCCGCTCGCGGACGCGGATCTGATAGATCTCGACGGCACCGCTGCTCGGGAGATTCCCGATCAGCCCGCCACGATGGTCGGAGTGACCTGGCCTGTCGACGCCGACGTCCCGCAGGTGCAGGTGCAGGGTCTGGACCCGGACGGGGAGTGGTCGGAGTGGATCCCGCTGGATACCGCAGAGGACCCGGAGACGGGGGAGGGGGCCGCGGGCACCGAGGTCGGATGGATCGGACCGGTCACGGCCCTGCGTCTCCGCGCAGAGGTCGACGGAGCGGATGCCACAGAGGCTCTGATCGCGCATGCGGTCACGACCTCGCCGGCACCGGACGATGACGAGACGGCCCTGCTCTCCGGCCCGGAGGCGACGATCTCGCAGAACACGCAGCTGAGCACCATGTCCGCGACGGCGACGGCGGCGGCGAAGAACCCGGTCACCCCGAAGCTCGGATCGGGCGCGCCGGCGTACGTGTCGCGCGCGAAGTGGGGCTCGAAGGAGTCCTCGGTGCGCGGCACGAGCAGCGCCGATCACCTCAAGGCTGTGGTCATCCACCATACGGCGGGCACCAACACCTACTCCAAGAGCCAGTCCGCCCAGATCATCCGAGGGATCCAGGCGTATCACGTGGGCACGTTGGGCTGGGCGGACATCGGCTACAACATGCTCGTGGACAAGTACGGCCAGATCTTCGAGGGCCGCGGAGGGGGCCTGCACCGGAATATCGTCGGTGCGCATGCCTACGGGTTCAACACCGGGACGTTCGGCATCTCCGTGCTGGGGGACTACTCCTCGACCACGCTGCCCTCTGCCGGGCGCAAGGCCATCGGCAAGGTCGCCGGCTGGAAGCTGCTGAGCACCTTCCAGCGCTCGGTGACCGTGAAGGTGTCGTGGACCCCCGGCACCGGCACACGGTTCCCCGCTGGCAAGAAGGTCTCGCTGCCTCGGATCATGGGGCACCGCGACGTGAACTTCACCGAGTGCCCCGGGCTGAACCTGTACAAGCAGTTCGGCACCGTCCGCAAGGAGGCGCAGGGCTATGCGGACTCCGGATGGAAGAAGCACCTGACGGCCTTCGAGAAGGCAGGCGGCTCCTCGGCACTCGGCACCGTCGCCAAGAGTGCCCACACCGCGGGAAAGTACAACGTGACGGTGCTGACGAAGGGGCTCGTGATCAACGAGAGCGGCGGCTCCACGGCCTATGCGTGCCCCACGTCGATGCAGTGGGAGGCCTCCTGGGGGCGACCCCGAGGGGGGACGTTCACCGACGGTCCCCGGACCATGCAGTCGTTCTCCTTCGGGATGTCTGCCCTGAACGGTCGCTATGTCCGCTTCCTGCCCACGAAGTTCTCCGACATCCCCCCGGGGCGTGCCTTCTTCATGGAGATCGGCGATCTCGTGAACAAGGGGGTGGTCCACGGCTACGGAGGGTCCACGTACCACCCTGATGAGCTCACTCGGCGCGACCATATGGTGGTCTTCATCTACCGGGCGATGGGGTCCCCCGCCTACACGCCCCCGAGGACATCGCCGTTCTCGGACGTCTCCACCGGGTCCTCGTACTACAAGGAGGTGTGCTGGGCGCGGGCGAAGGGGATCACCATCGGCTATACGGACGGGACGTTCCGCCCGACGGAGGGAATCCGTCGCGACGGACTCGCCTCGCTCCTCTACCACGCAGCGGGGTCACCGCCGGCGTCTCCCCAGGACGCCGCTCGGTTCACGGATGTCTCATCGACCAGCGGCTACGCCCCGGCGATCGGATGGCTCGCGAAGACCGGCATCTCGCGGGGCTACGGGAACAGCACGTTCCGTCCGCGGAACCGGGTCCCGCGAGACGAGATGGCTGCCTTCCTCATCCGCTGGATGGACGAGGTCTGAGCGAGCCCGGGCGATGTCGTGCTGTCCCCGGGGCGGGGACCGTTCCCGTGCGTTGTCAGTCGTTCTGCGAGGCGGAGTCGGTGGGCCCGAGGCCGTCGGCCCACGCGTAGGAGGTCTGGGTGCCCGGTCGCGTGACCGAGTCCGAGGCATAGGCGCTGCCGGCCCGGATCGCGTCCAGCACATCGCCCGAACGGACCCACGTGGTGCTGAAGCAGCCGATGAAGGCATCGCCCGCCCCGGTGGTGTCGATCGCCCGGACGGCCGGGGCCTCGACGATCTCCTGGCCGCCGGCGTGGGCCCACAGGGCGCCACGGGATCCGAGCGTGACGATCACATTGCTGATCCCGGCGGTCAGCAGCACATCGGTCGCCTTGGTGATGTCCTCGAGGCTCGAGACGGGCATGCCGGTGAGCAGCTCGAGCTCGGACTCGTTGGGGACCAGGAAGTCCACGCCGGTGATCCGGGCCAGGTCCAGCTCGGGAGAGGCCGGCGCCGGGTTCAGCAGCACGGGGATGCCCAGCTCCTCGCCGAGATCGATCGCCGCGTACACCGTCTCCAACGGGATCTCCAGCTGCAGCACGATCAGCCCGCAGCGGGCGATGTCCTCCCGCGCCGCTTCGACGTCCTGCGGGGTCAGGAGCGCGTTGGCGCCTTTGACGATGATGATCGAGTTGTGGGAATCGGGGTCCACGAAGATCGGGGCCACACCGGACGTGGCGTCGGTGCGCAGCACATGATCCGTGCGGATCCCGTTGCGCTCGAAGTTCGCCAGCGTGGTGTCGGCGAAGACGTCGTTGCCCACCCGGGAGACCATCACGACCTCGGAACCCAGGCGGGCGGCGGCGACAGCCTGGTTGGCTCCCTTGCCGCCGCAGCCCATGCGGAACTCCGGCGCCTCCACCGTCTCCCCTTCGGCAGGCATGCGGTGGATGTAGGAGATCAGGTCGACCATGTTGGACCCGATGACGGCGATCGGCATATCAGTGGCTCTCTTTCTCGGAGGCGGCCACCAGCCCGGTGGTCACCGAAAATCGTGTGCTCCGGCCCGCAGGCAGCTGAACCAGTGTGCCCGCCCGCTCGGCGGCCAGGAAGCCCTCGGGTCTGCTGGTCGCGGGCAGGGCGAAGGCGGCGACCTGCTGGTCCGGGTTCGACAGGATCCAGCGGGTGGCAGTGGGGAACTGCGAGGTGTCGAACTCCGTGACGAACTCGAACTCGTCGCTGTTCGCCAGGGAGAAGCGCAGCGGGCCGCCGTGGGCCGGGAGGTCATCGGCGAAATAGACGATCTCGGGATCGAACTGCTCCGCGCCCACGAGGCTGTCCGCGTCGAGCTCGCCGCTGCGGATCCTCTGCGTGATCTGCTCCCAGGCGGGGGTCGGGGTGACATGCGCCGGCACGCTCTCGCGCAGGCGGAAGGTGCCCTCCGGCAACGACTGCGACATCTGCGCCCCCTCGAGGAAGCGGTAGTTCAGATGACACATGTACTGCAGCGGCATCGGCGCATACGCCGAGAGGTTGGTGACCTCCAGGTCGATGTCCAGCAGCGCGGATCCGGTGCGCAGGGTGACCGACGGGGTCGCGCGGTAGTGGTGGCCGAAGCCCCTGACGTACTCGTGCACGGAGCGGATCGTGACGGCGTCCTCGGTGAGCACCAGGTGGGCGCTGTCCATGTCCGCGCAGGCGAACTCGCCGTGCAGCTCGTGGTCGTCCTCGGGGGAGGGGCAGCCCGCGGCCAGCAGCCCGGAGTGGAAGGCGAAGCACCCGTAGGTCTCCGCGATCCGCGCCACCTTCCGTGGCTCCTCGAACATGCTCGTCATCCGCAGGGACTGCCCGTCGAACTCCGCGTCCCAGATGATCTGTCCCAGGAAGGGCAGCACCTCCACGTGGCCGCGGGAGTTGCGGATGCTCAGCGACTCCACGCCGGTGCGATACCGGCGTGCGGTGACGGTCCATTCCGGGCTCTCGCACACCACGCGCGGGGTCTCACCGAACAGCGCGCGGGGCAGGTCCAGGGTGAACGCCATCTCAGCGCACCTCGGTCCGGGCGTCGCCAGTGGTCCCGGCCGTGGCGTCGGCCCGCGCAGCGGTGCGTCGTGCGAGGCTGCGCCGACGCAGGGCGACGAAGAACAGCAGCACCGCGCCGAAGCAGAAGAAGTTCACGAGGAAGCTGACCCGCATCGAGCCCAGCGAGTCGGAGAGCAGGCCCTGCACGGCGGGGATGAAGGCACCGCCGATGATCGACATGACGATGATCGCGCCGCCGGTCTCGGTGAACCGCTTGTCCTCGATGACGTCGAGATTGCGGGCGAAGATCGTGGCCCAGCAGGGCCCGAGCAGCGCTGAGGCGACGATCGCCGCGTACACGGAGGTGAAGTTCGGAACCGCGACGATGTACACGATGGTGAGCATGCCCAGGGCCGCGTAGCCGATGAGCACGAGGTCCTCGTCGATCTTCGTCATGAGGAAGTTCGCGATGAACTTGCCCGCGAAGAAGGCGATGAATCCGGCGATCAGGTACGAGGCGGCGGAGCGCTCGTTGATCGAGGGGTCCAGGTCCATGGCCAGGCGGATGGTGAAGGACCACAGGGCGGTCTGCATCCCGACGTACAGGAACTGGGTGAGGATGCCCGCGCAGAACATGCGGTTCTTCAGCAGGTGGGCGAGGGTCTCCCCGAGCGAAGCCTTGGCCTCGGAGGCGTCCTCCCGCAACGGCTTCGCATGCGGGTACTGGGTGATCGCGATGAGCACCACGAGCACCAGCAGCAGCACCAGGATCACTTTGTACGGATCCAAGGTTCGCCCCAGGGCCTCCGAGGTGATCGCGGCGCGCTCCGCCTCGGTCGCGGCGTTCGCGATCTGTGCGTGCAGCGCGTCGCCGTCCGTGAAGACCAGGTACTTGCCGAGCACGGCGCCGCCCAGGAAGCCGACGGCGGTGAAGGTCTGCGAGATGTTCAGGCGCAGCGTGGCCTTCCTGCGCTCGCCGATCATCGAGGAGTACGTGTTCGCGGACGTCTCCAGGAAGGACAGGCCGATCGCGATCGAGAACAGCGATCCGAGGAACACCGCATAGGTGGCGACCTGCGAGGCGGGGAAGAACAGCACGCAGCCCAGCACGTAGACGCTCAGCCCGATCAGCAGGCCCGTCTTGTAGCTGGTGCGCCGGATGACCCGGCTGGCCGGGATCGCGATCAGGAAGTAGCCGCCGTAGAAGGCGGACTGCACGAAGGCGGAGGCGAAGTCAGAGAGCTCGAAGACGGCCTTGAACTGGGTGATGAGGATGTCGTTCATGCTGGCGGCCATGCCCCACATGGGGAAGCAGATCGACAGCAGGATGAACTGGAACGTCGGGGTGCGGTCGAGGTACCCGTCGCGCAGCTGGCGGGAGCGGTCCTTGATCACGCCCCAGGAGGTGTTCGGGAGGCCGACCTCCCCGTCGGGCGTGGCGGTGGTGGCGGCGGTGGTGCCGGAGTTGTCGCGCATCGTGTTCATGGCGGTCACCGTCCCAGCAGAGCGGAGCCGGCTGAGGCCCCGATGCGGGAGGCACCGGCGTCGACCATCGCGCGGAGGGTCTCTGCATCGCGGATGCCGCCGGAGGCCTTCACCCCGAGGCGGTCGCCGACGGCGGCGCGCATGAGGGCGACCGCCTCGACGCTCGCGCCACCGGAGGCGAACCCGGTCGAGGTCTTCACGAAGTCGGCCCCTGCCTGCTCGGAGACCTCGCACGCCGCCGTGATCTCGGCGTCGCTCAGCAGCGCGGTCTCGAGGATGACCTTGACCAGGGCATCGCCGCTGGCCGCGACGACGGCGGCGATGTCTTCGCGCACACGATCCCAGTCCCCGTCCTTCACCGCGCCGAGGGAGATCACCATGTCGATCTCGTCGGCGCCGTCCGCCACGGCGGCGGCAGTCTCGGCGGCCTTCACGGAGGGCAGCTGCGCCCCGGAGGGGAACCCGACCACGGTGCACACCAGGGTGGTGTGGCCCGAGAGCTCCTGGGCGGCCTGTGCCACACGCGTGGGGCTGACGCACACGGTGAGGAAACCGTTCTCGGCGGCCTCCTGGCACAGGGTGCTGACCTGCTGCGCCGTCGCGTCGGGGGCGAGCAGCGTGTGGTCGATCAACGATGCGGTATCCATTCCAACTCCTTTGTTCGGATACCCCTAGTGAAGGTCCCGGAGCGGAAGGGGCGCAACGGCAAGATGGCACATATGTGCCGATACTGATCGAGGGCGAGGTGAGGTGAGGCGCGGCGGGCGAAGAGTCCGACGACGGCGGCCGAGGCGTGGGACCGACGAGGGAGTGGGCGCGGGCGACGGCCCGAGACCGGCAGCGATGGCTCAGAGGGCGTCAGCGAGGGCGGTCGCCGTCTCGAGGTCCGTCACCAGATGGTTCGCGTACCGGTTCTCCAGGGCTGCCCGGATCAGCGGCAGCATCTCGAGGCCGCTGGTGACGAGGACCGTGCGTCGCAGGCGCCGGAGATCGGAGAGAGTGGGGCCGAGCGTGCGCTGGCTCAGCGACGGGGCGACGATCCGCCCCTCGGCATCGATGAACCGGCCGCAGATCTGCCCCACGGCGTGGTCCTCGATGTGTCGGCGATCCTCCTCGGAGAGCAGCGGCGACCTGTGCATCGCCGCCGCGGCGGGAGTCTCCGCGCCGAACACGACGGCGGCGCACTCGGCGCGGAGCGTGAGCACCTGGCGCGTGGCCGGGTCGTTCTCGGCCTCGAGCCGCGAGGCGACGCTGTCGTGCAGGATCGGGAACGGATAGGAGTGCACCGGGACCGTGGAGCGAGCGGCGAAGGCCGCCAGCGCCGCCTCCACCTCGACCCCGGGATCCGTGCCGTTGAGCTGCACCAGCGCACGAGGCCGCAGGCGCTGGCGGCTCATCGCCTCGGTGACGGCGTGGATCGCATCCGACCACCAGAACCCCAGCACGTCCTCGCCCGAGGCGAGATGGGCGCCGAGCATCTCGGCGGCTCCGGAACCGAGCGCATAGCGGTTGTCCATCGGGCCGCGGCCCACGGGGACCACCAGGCGCAGCTCCGCGAGGCGGAAATGCTCCTGCAGCTCGGAGATCAGCGGGGCGTCGGACTCCCGGGGATCGGCGACGTGGGTGCGCACGAAGCCGCGCTCTCGAGCCGTGGCGACGAGCTTGGAGACCGTCGGCCGGGAGACGTGGAGGGTCTGCGCGATCTCCTGCTGGGAGAGGCCGCCGGCGTGGTAGAGCTTGGCGGCGTCCAGGGACAGGCGGTCGCGCGGGGTCAGCCCGTAGCGGTCGCGCGCCATCGGAGGATCCTTCCCTCGGAACCCGGAACCCGGAACCCGGAACCCGGAACCCGGAACCCGGAACCCGGAACCCGGAACCCGGAACCCGGAACCCGGAACCCGGAACCCGGAACCCGGAACCCGGAAGCCGGAAGCCGGACGGCTCGGGCCGGTCCGCTGTGGGCCGGCCCGAGCAGGGGCTCAGGCGAAGTAGCGGGGCAGGGTGCCCTCGCGCAGCGTGCGCAGCTCGGAGACGGCGAACGCGCCGACTCCCTGGATGTCCAGGGTGTCCGCGCCGCTGGTGCCGATCACCAGGTGCGGCACGCCGTGCTCGGTGCACAGCGCCTCCAGGCGCGCGGCCTGCTCGGCCGGGACGGCGGCGAGCGCTCGGGCCTGGGACTCCGAGAACAGGGCGGAGGCGAGGTCCACGCCGTCGCGCTCGAGCAGCGGGTCGAGGTCGACCTGTGCGCCGGTGCCGAAGCGGGTGGTCGACTCGACGAGTGCCTGGGCGAGGCCGCCCTCGGACAGGTCGTGCGCGGCCGCGGCCACGCCCTCCTGGGCAGCGGCGATGAGCACCCGGGCGAGGGAGCGCTCGGCCTCGAGGTCCACCTGGGGCGGCATTCCGCCGAGGTGGCGGTGGATCACGTCGGCCCAGGCGGAGCCGGAGAGCTCCTCGCGGGTGGTGCCCAGCAGGACCACCGAGAGGCCTTCGCCCTGCCAGCCCGAGGGGACGCGGCAGGCGACGTCGTCGAAGACGCCCAGCACGCCGACCACGGGGGTGGGGTGGATCGCCGAATCGATCTTCCCGGGCTCGCCGGTGGAGTTGTACAGGGAGACGTTGCCGCCGGTGACGGGTACCCCGAGGGTCTCGCAGGCCTCGGCGAGACCGCCGATCGCCTCGACCAGCTGCCACATCGGGCCCGGATCCTCCGGGGAGCCGAAGTTCAGGCAGTCGGAGATCGCCAGCGGCACGGCGCCAGAGGTGGCCACGTTGCGGTAGGCCTCGGCCAGGGCGAGCTGGGCGCCGGTGCGGGGGTCGAGCTTGGTGTATCGGCCGTTGGCGTCCGTCGCGAGGGCGACCCCGCGGCCGGTCTCCTCGTCCACCCGCAGCACGCCGGCGTCGTCGGGCATCGCGAGCGCGGTGTTCCCGCCGACGTATCGGTCGAACTGGTCGGTGATCCACCCCTTCGAGGCCAGGTTCGGGGAGGCGATGAGCTCACGCAGGGCGCGCGCGAGATCCTCGGCGCCCTCGGGCCGGGGGAGCGCCTCGGCGCGGTCGGCCTGCAGGGCGTCCTGCCAGTCGGGCCGGGCGTAGGGACGGTCGTAGACCGGGCCGTCGATCGCGACGGTCGAGGGGTCGACGTCGACGATGCGGTGCCCGTCGTGGTCGATGGTGAGGCGGCCGTCCCCGGTGACCTCGCCGATCACGGAGGCCTCGACGTCCCACTTGTCCACGATCGCCTCGAACTCGGCGAGCTTCTCGGGGCTGACCACGGCCATCATGCGCTCCTGCGACTCGCTCATGAGGATCTCGCCGGCGTTCAGGGTGGGGTCGCGCAGCAGCACGTTCTCGAGGTGGATGTGCATTCCGGAATTGCCGTTGGCGGCCAGCTCGCTGGTGGCGCAGGAGATGCCTGCCGCGCCGAGATCCTGGATGCCCTCGACGGTGTGCGCCGCGTACAGCTCGAGGCAGCACTCGATGAGGACCTTCTCCATGAAGGGGTCGCCCACCTGGACGCTGGGGCGCTTGACGGGGCCGTCCTCGTCGAACGTCTCCGAGGCGAGGATCGAGGCGCCGCCGATGCCGTCCCCGCCGGTGCGCGCACCGAACAGGATCACCTTGTTCCCGGCGCCGGTGGCGGAGGCGAGGTGGATGTCCTCGTGACGCAGGACGCCGATGGCGAGGGCGTTGACCAGGGGATTGGTCTGGTAGGCGGCGTCG
Source organism: Brachybacterium sp. 107 (assembly GCF_052379725.1). Classification (NCBI taxonomy): domain Bacteria; kingdom Bacillati; phylum Actinomycetota; class Actinomycetes; order Micrococcales; family Dermabacteraceae; genus Brachybacterium; species Brachybacterium sp. 107. The sequence goes on from NZ_JBQSYW010000007.1 coordinate 115,476, forward strand.
AAGACCGTCTCGCCGCCGATATTGGGCAGGCCGAGGGAGTTGCCGTAGCCGCCCACGCCGGAGACCACGCCATGGACCACGCGCGCGGTGTCGGGGTGGTCGATCGCGCCGAAGCGCAGCTGATCCATGACGGCGACGGGGCGGGCGCCCATGGCGATGATGTCGCGCACGATGCCGCCCACTCCGGTCGCGGCACCCTGGTAGGGCTCCACATAGGAGGGGTGGTTGTGGGACTCGACCTTGAAGGTCACCGCCCAGCCGTCGCCGATGTCGACGACGCCCGCGTTCTCGCCCATCCCCACCAGGAGCTTCTCGCGCATCTTCTCCGTGGTGTGCTTGCCGAAGGTGCTCAGGTGCTTCTTGGAGGACTTGTACGAGCAGTGCTCCGACCACATCACCGAGTACATGGCCAGCTCCGCGTTGGTGGGGCGGCGGCCCAGGATGTCGCGGATGCTCGCGTACTCGTCGTCCTTGAGGCCGAGCTCGGCGAACGGCTGAGCCTGATCAGGGGTCGAGGCGGCATTCTCGACGGTGTCGACGTCCCCGGACCGGCTGTCCGGTGCGGCGGTCTCAGGGTGGAGGGCGTCAGCGGTCATCGCGGGATCGGGTCCGTTCATCACGAGGGCACAGGAGCACCGGCGGTTGCCGGCGCCGGAGAGCGGGCGAGCCGCCTCGGCCCCCACAGTCTACGATCGCCGGGCACCAGAGGGAGCGAGCGCCCACGTGGAGGGCACCCTGCGCTCGCCGTGACGATCGCAGGGTGCCCTCCACTCGCCGGTCCTCTGATCCGCAGACCCCTGGGTCAGGGCCCTGCGGATCAGAGGACCGGCGGGTCAGGGGGGCCGGCGGACCGGAGGGCCCGGTCAGCCCTTCTTCGCGGCGCGGCGGGCCTTCTTCTCCGCGTCGCGCAGGACCTTCTCGCTGATCGGTGCGTCCGAGCTGGCGCGCTGGGCTCGGAAGTAGGCAGCGGCCTCGTCCTGACGCTCCTGCTCGCCGCCGAGGGCGATCGGCGCCCGCACGTGGCCCGGGCGGATGTCGAAGGCGGCGACGAGGTCCAGGACATGGGGACGCAGACGCCACAGCAGGCGACGCACGTCCGAGCCGATCTGGCGTCCGCGCTGCGAGGAGATCATGCCGCCCAGCAGGAACCACGCCAGGTCGTCCTGGATGACGGTGAGCCCGAACAGATCGCGCACATCGGTCAGGACTGCGCGGCTGCCCTCGTCCTCGAGCTTCTCGATCGCGGTGGTGAAGGCCCGCCAGCGCACGAGGTCCGCGTGGGCGCGGGCGGCCTCCAGCATCTCGACCTGATGCTTGTTGACCTCCGCAGCGGCGTCGGCCGGGCTCATCTTGGCCGCGGACCGCAGCGAGAGGGCGACCTCCTCGACTCTCACCCGGGCGCGGGCCGTGAGCATCTCCTCCTGGAAGTCGCTCTGCCGCATCGAGTCGAAGGCGCGACGGGAGTTGCCCCGGTCGCTGAGATCCTGCGCGAGCCGTGCCCACGGGGTGTGGCGCTTGGCGAGCACCTCCGCGCGCTGGGCGATGAAGCGACCGATGCCGGCCCGGTCCACGCTCTTGAGCTCGGAGGTGTAGTCGCTCAGCAGGCGCTTGGCCACCAGCTGCAGCAGCACGGTGTTGTCGCCCTCGAAGGTGGCGTACACGTCGAGGTCCTGGTGGAGGCCGACGAGCTGGTTCTCAGCGATGAACCCTGCGCCTCCGCAGGCCTCGCGGCATTCCTGGATGGTGTCCAGGGCGAGCCTCGTCGAGGTGGGCTTGAGCGCGGCGGCGAGGGTCTCGAGGTCCTCGCGGGCCTCGGGGTCGTCGGAGCGACCGGAGAACACGTCATCGAAGGCCTGCAGCAGCTGCTCGTGGGCGAAGGTGCCGGCGTAGGTGGCGGCGAGCTTGGGCAGCAGGCGATGCAGGTGCGCCTGGTAGTCCATCAGGACCGTCTCCCGGGTGGGATCCGCCGCCGTGAACTGTCGGCGCTGCGTCGCATAGGTGATCGCGATGTGCAGGGCGAGCTGGCTCGCCCTGTTCGCGGAGCCGTCCAGCGAGACGCGTCCCTGCACGAGGGTGCCGAGCATGGTGAAGAAGCGGCGCCCGGGGGACTCGATGGGCGAGGTGTACGTGCCGTCCGCGGCGACGTCCCCGTAGCGGTTGAGCAGGTTGGTGCGGGGCACGCGGACGTGCTCGAAGGCGAGCCGTCCGTTGTCGATGCCGTTCAGCCCGCCCTTGGGGCCGTCGTCCTCGCTGAGCACGCCCGGCAGCATCTCTCCCTCGGCGTCGCGCACGGGCACGTAGAAGCAGTGCACTCCGTGGTCCACGCCGCGGGTGATCAGCCGGGCGAAGACCGTCGCGGCCTTGGCATGGAGCGCGGCATTGCCGAGGAACTCCTTCCAGGCGGCGCGGAACGGCGTGTGCAGGACCCACTCCTCGGTGGACGGGTCGTAGGTCGCGGTGGTCGCGAGCGACTGGACGTCGGAGCCATGGCCGATCTCGGTCATCGCGAAGGCGCCGGGGGTGGCCAGGCTCATCGCGTCGGGCACCCACGCCTTCTGCTGCTCCTCGCTGCCGAGCTGCACGATGGCCGAGGTGAACAGGCCCCACTGCACGCCGGCCTTGATCTGCAGCGAGGGGTCGGCGACCACGAGCTCCTCGAAGCTCGCGACGTTGCCCCCGTTGTCGTTGGGACCGCCGAGGTGCTCGGGCAGCATCAGCCACGAGACGTTCTCCTCCGCGAGGATCTCCATCTGCGCGAAGGTGCCTTCTCGATGCTCGGCGACGGTGGCATCGAGCGGTCGGTGCAGCTCGGGGCGAGCGGCCCGGTCCCGGGCTGTGCGGCGCGCATCGGCCCACCTGCCCATCAGAGCTTCGGAGACCGCTCCCACATCGAGCCGGTCGGTCCCGGCCGGGGGGACCGGGATCGGTCCGGTCGGGGTGGGGCTTGTCGAGGCGGAGCTGGGTGAGGCAGGGCTGGGCGAGACGGAGACCTCGGGGGTGGTCCCGGTGGGATCGGTGGAGCGGTCGGCGTTGACAGTCATGCGTGCATTCCCTTCATGAGCCAGGTGACGAGGTGGAGGACGAGCTGGTCGGAGGTGAGCGGGGGGTGGTCGGGATCGTCCGGCGACTCGATCTCGTTCATCCAGGTGTCCACCGCGCCCTCGACGAAGCCGACGGCCCCGTGCGCCCAGATCTGGGGCGAGGGGACGGCGCTCGGGAGGAAGGTGGCGACCAGTCGGGAGACGGAGTGCAGGAAGTGGTTCAGCCCGTCGCTGGGCCGGGTGACGAAGCGGTAGACGCCGGGGGAGCGCTGGGCGGTCTCGACGTAGGCGCGGATCATGGCGTGGATGCGCTCATCGGCATCCGGCTGACGGCCGACGGCCGTCTCGAGCTCGCGCATCTCCTCCAGGAGCTTGGCGTGCATAGCCGCCAGGATGCTGCGCCCGAGGGCCTGCTGCAGCGCCGCCTTGTCCTCGAAGTACCGGTAGACGATCGATTTCGAGGTCCCTGAGGCCGCGGCGATGTCCTCCATCGTCACGTCGGGACCGTTCTCGTGGATGAGGTGCCGGGCGATGTCGAGCAGCTCGGCCCGCCTCTCCTCCCGGTGGCGGGCCCAGCGGGCTGATCGGCCGTCCACGGGGGCTTGCGTCGTCGCGTTCACAGAACCTAGGGTATCAAGTACCGCCGGTTCTATGTAAAGTCGGCTCCGACGACGATCGTCCGATCGACGTCGGATCGCGTCGGCCGTCGTGCGGACCCCACGAGAGTCCATCCCACGGCATGACTCTTCCGGACCGGTCGACCCGACCCCCGTACGCAGTGACCACGAAGAGGTGCACCCAGTGACTGACTTCCCGCGCGACGCCCTGATCCTCGGCGGCAACCGCATCCCGTTCGCCCGCTCCGGAGGCCCGTACGCCGGGATCTCCAACCAGGACCTGCTGACCGCAGCGTTGGACGGACTGGTCGCCCGCTTCGGACTGCAGGGAGAGAAGCTCGGCGAGATCGCCGGTGGCGCCGTCCTCAAGCTCGCCGGCGACCTCAACCTCACCCGCGAGAGCGCCCTGAGCACTCCGCTGGACCCGCGCACCCCGGCGCTGGACATGTCCCGGGCCTGCGCGACGAGCCTGGAGACCATGGTCCACCTGTCCAACCGGATCCAGCTCGGACAGATCGACTCCGGCATCGCCTGCGGCGTGGACTCCGCCTCCGACTCCCCGATCGAGGTCACCCCGCGGCTGCGTCGGATCCTGCACCGGGCCTTCGCGGCGAAGACCGCGATGCAGCGGGTGAAGGCGCTCAGCGCGATCCGTCCGGCGGATCTCACCCCGGTCCCGCCCCGCAACGGCGAGCCGCGCACGGGCCTGTCCATGGGCGAGCACCAGGCGCTCACCGGCGCCCAGTGGGGCATCACCCGCCAGGCCCAGGACGAGCTGGCGCTGGCCTCGCACCAGAAGCTCGCGGCGGCCTACGACTCCGGCTTCTTCGACGACCTGGTCACCGGCTATCGGGGCCTCGCCCGTGACCAGAACCTGCGTGCGGACTCCACGCTCGAGAAGCTCAGCTCTCTCAAGCCCGTGTTCGGCGTGAAGTCGCCGCAGGTCAGCGAACCTACGATGACGGCAGGCAACTCCACGCCGCTCAGTGACGGTGCCTCCGCGGTGCTCATGGGCAGCCAGGAGTGGGCCGATGAGCACGGCCTCACCCCGCTGGCCCGGGTGGTCGACGCCCGCAGCGCCGCGGTCGACTTCGCGCACGGCGAGGAAGGGCTGCTCATGGCGCCGGCCTACGCCGTGCCCGAGATGCTGGACGACAACGACCTGACCCTGCAGGACCTCGACCTCTACGAGATCCACGAGGCGTTCGCCTCCACCGTGCTGTCGACCCTCGCCGCCTGGGAGTCCGAGGAGTTCTGCCGGGAGAAGCTGGGACGCGGCGGCCCGCTCGGCACGATCGACCGCAGCAAGCTCAACGTGACCGGCTCCTCCCTCGCGGCGGGGCACCCCTTCGCCGCGACCGGCGGACGCCTGGTCGCGACCCTGTCCAAGCTGCTGCATCAGCGCGCGGTCGAGACCGGTCGTGTCCAGCGCGGCCTGATCTCGGTGTGCGCCGCCGCCGGCCAGGGCGCCGTCGTGCTGCTCGAGTCGGTCACCGACTGACCCGCTCGGCACCGTCCAGGCCACTTCAGATCCGTCCAGACCAGACTCCGCGTCGTCGACGCCGCACCCTCGTGTGAAGGAGAGCCCCATGACCGACACCGCTGCACGAACAGACACCTACACGAAGTTCGTCCGCTCCGCCCCCGGCAAGCTCATCGCCAAGCAGGTGGGCCTGCCCCGTCCCTCGAAGCTTCCGCGGCGCGGGGACCGTCCCGAGCCGGTGCTCGGGCCGGTGGTCGTGCTCGGGGACTCCGCGGGCGCTGAACAGATCACCCGTGACCTCCTCGGTCAGGGCGTCGACGTGCGCCGGCGCTTCGAGGAGCTGCGCTCCGTCGGCTCGGTCGTCGCCGTGCTCGACGAGATCGGCACCCCGGCGGATCTCGGACGGATCCTGCTGCCGCTGTCCGGAGCGATGCGCTCCCTGGCCCCCGGCGCCCGGGTCGTCACGATCTCCCGTCCCGCCCGCGGCGAGGATCCCGCACGCGATGCGGCCCGGGGCGGCGTCGAGGGATTCCTGCGCTCGCTCGCCCATGAGATGCGCGGCGGGGCGACGGCCAACGGCATCCTCGTGCACGACGGCGTGGACCTCGACGCCGTCGGCGTGACCGGATCCCTGCGCTTCCTGCTCTCGGCCCGCAGCGCCTTCGTCACCGGTCAGTTCCTCACGGTCTCCACCGCCGACGGGGCGCGCACCGAGGACCTCGAGAAGCCGCTCGCGGGGCGCACCGCCCTGGTCACCGGCGCCGCCCGGGGGATCGGCGCAGCGATCGCCCGCACCCTCGCGGCCGACGGCGCCCACCTCGTGGTCCTCGACGTGCCCGGCGCGGGCACCGAGCTCTCCCGCCTGGCCAACGACCTGCGCGCGGCACCGGTGCAGCTCGATGTCACCTCCGACGGTGCGGGGGACCGCCTGGTGGCCTTCCTGCGCGAGCGGGGGCTGAGCCTGGACATCGCCGTGCTCAACGCCGGCATCACGCGCGACAAGCTGTTCGCCAATATGACCCCGGAGCGCTGGGACCCGGTGCTCGCCGTGAACATCACCAGCCAGATCACCCTCACGCAGGCACTGATCGAGGCCGGGGACGTGCTCGGCGACCAGCCCCGTGTCGTCTCCCTGGCCTCCACCAGCGGCATCTCCGGCAACCGAGGGCAGACGAACTACGCCGCCTCCAAGGCGGGCGTGATGGCCTTCGTGCAGGCGCTCGCCGCCCGTCTGGAGTCGATCGGGGGCACGGCGAACGCGGTCGCGCCCGGGTTCATCGAGACCGAGATGACCGCGAGGATGCCGGCCCTGACCCGGGAGGTCGCCCGGCGGCTGAACTCCCTGCAGCAGGGTGGCCTGCCGGTGGACGTCGCCGAGACGATCGCCTTCCTCGCCTCCGACGAGGCCGGCGGCCTGCGCGGCGAGACGGTGCGCGTGTGCGGGCAGAACATGGTGGGGAGGTGAGCGCCGTGACCGGCACCGGGACCCCTCAGATCGGCGAGCGGATCAAGGACCTCTCCGAGGTCCCGTCGTTCCCGGCCATCTATGCGGCGGCGCTGGACCCGCGCTCGGCCCGCAGGGGCGCGCGGGGGGAGCCGACGCTGCCGAGCATCGCCTACCGGGTGCGGAAGGTGCGGGTCGACGCCGAGCGTGCCCGCGACTTCGATCACCTGATGGGCGGCCCGGCCACCGATCTCGTCCATCCCGGCGTGCTGCACGTGCTCGCCTTCCCGGTCTCGCTCGCTCTCCTGGCCCGGCGCGACGTCCCCTTCGCCCTGCTGGGCCTGGTGCATCTGCGCAACCAGATCCTTCAGCATCGCCCCGTGAGGGTCGGGGAGCTCGTGGACGTCGAGTGCAGGGTGCGGGATCTGCAGCCCCACCGCAAGGGCCGCACCTTCGAGGCGGTCTCCACGATCCTCGGCCAGGACGGCGAGATCATCGCGACCGACGTCTCGACCTACCTGGCCAAGGGAGATGCGGACGGTTCGGAGCGGGCAGGGCGTCGGGACTTCGTGGCTCCGCGCCCGACGGGCCGCTGGAAGCTTCCGGCCGACACCGGCCGTCGCTATGCCGCGGTCTCCGGTGACGTGAACCCGATCCATCTCTCCGCGCTGAGCGCGAAGGTCTTCGGCTTCCCGCGGGCGATCGCCCATGGGATGTACACGGCCTCACGGGCCTTCACGGAGTCCGGGGTGGACCTCGCGCGCCCGCTTCGCTGGGACGTCAGCTTCGACGCCCCGGTGTCGCTGCCGGGCACGGTCCTGGTCGCGTACGACGACGATCCGCGGGCCGGCGGCGTGCACTGCGTGGGCTGGCGGGCCGGCTCCGGGGAGAAGGGGCCGCGCCGCTGCTTCGAGGTCGAGGTCACGACCCTGGGCTGAGCACGGATCAGCAGGGACGGCACGGGGTCACCCACCACTCGATGGGTGACCCCGCGCCGTTGACCATCGAGGGAGGTTCTCTCGAGGGAGGTCCGAGGCCGACGGGCGCGCCAGCCCGACCTCGAGGGTCTCCAGCAGATGGTCGACGAACGCCTCGGCCCGCACGTCGGTGAGCACGTCGACGTTCGGCTCGCGGCCCCAGCGGCCCAGCTCGTCGCCGACGGTCTGGCCGCGGGTCAGGGTGCCGGAGAGCTCCACCTCCACGGCGAGCGGTCGCATCCCGGCGAAGTCGCCGGTCACCGCATGGGCGGCGACCAGAGGGTCGTGCACGTGCGCCATCCAGCCGAAGCCGTCGGCCTCATGGAACTCGAAGTAGAAGCGCAGGGCGTCGGCGAGGACCGTCGCGACCGGATGCCCGGTGCTCGCGCCGAGCCGCTCGACGCGGCTCAGGGTGTCCTGGGTGAACCGCACCGTCTCGGTGGCCTCGAGCGATCCGAGCACGGGCCGGGTGGGCGCGCCGGTGAACGCAGTGAGCACCTGCTGGGCGGCCTCGGGGTCCACGGCGATGTTCCATTCGCTGGTCGGGCCGGTGTTCCCGCGGTGGTTGATGGCCCCGCCCATGATGTGCAGGCGCTTCAGCAGCCGTGGCAGCTCGGCGTCGATCTCCAGGGCGAGCGCGAGGTTCGTGTGCGGGCCGAGCACCAGACCGATGAGCTCCCCGGGATGCGCACGGGCCGCATCGACCCAGAGCTGGGCTCCCGAGCGGGGATCCTCGGCGCGCTCGGTCTGCGGGAGCACGGCGTACCCGATGCCCTGCGGCCCGTGGGTGTCGTCGGCGTACATCGGCTCCTGCACGAGCGGGCGCGCCGCACCGAGCGAGACCGGGGCACGCAGGCCCAGCATCTCGGACAGGGCGAGGTTGTTGTGGTGCACGGTGGGGGCCGGGACGTTGCCGCCGGTGGAGACGATGCCGACGATCTCGACCTCGGGCCGGCAGGCGAGATAGGTCAGGGCGATCGCGTCGTCGATGCCGGTGTCGCAGTCGATCAGCACGGGAAGGGTCATCGAGTCAGCGTAGAGCCCCTCCCGGAGGGATGGCGGGGGACCGCCGATCACGGCAGGATCTCTCCATGGCCCACGCGCAGATGTTCGACGATGACGACCCGATGCTGGAGCGGGTGCGGTCGATCGCCCTCGCCCTGCCCGGGGCGCTGGAGAAGGTCAGTCACGGCCGTCCCGCCTTCCACACGCAGAAGGTGCACTGCTACTACGGCGGGGCGCGGAAGATCGACGGGCAGTGGGAGCAGCATCCGCACGCGGTGATCCTGCATCTGCCGCCCTCGGAGACCGCCGCCCTCCGTGAGGACCCCCGGTCCTTCGAGCCCGCCTACCTCGCGCCCGCGGGCTGGATCGGCCTCGATCTGGACGAGCGGACCGACGCGTCCGAGCTCGCCGAGCTGATCGAGGAGTCCTACCGCACGGTGGCCCCGCGGCGCCTGATCGCGCAGCTCGACGACCCGGCGTCATGATCATGCCGGTCCGGCGTGCCCGGGCAGGAGCTCGGCGTGGGCGCTTGACCCTCACGCGACGTCAGCCTGGAAGGTGGTTCCCATGACCGAGACGACACAGCACGAGGACCTCACCGTGGGGCGCGTCGCCGACCTGGTCGGCGTCAGCGTTCGCACTCTGCACCACTGGGACGGTGTGGGCCTGGTGCGTCCGGGTGGACGCAGCTGGTCGGGGTATCGCCTGTACGGCGCCGACGACGTGGCACGGATCCACCGTGTCCTCGTGTACCGGGAGCTCGGTCTGGCGCTCGCGGAGATCGGCCGGATCCTCGATGATCCGAGCGTCGATCCGCGCGAGCACCTCCATCGCCAGCGGACTCTGCTCCAGGAGCGGATACGCCGGCTCGAGAAGACGGCACGCGCCGTCGACGAGATGATCGAGAGAACCGACATGACGCACGAGAAGAGCACGACGAACGCGACGGGCACGACGGGCACGACGGGCACGAGCCTGAGTCCCGAGGAGCAGGCCCGCATCTTCGGCACCGACTGGGATCCCGCCTATGAGGACGAGGCGCGCGAGCGGTGGGGCGGCTCCGACGCCTGGAAGCAGTCCGCCGCCCGGACCGAGGGCTGGGGCGCCGAGCAGTGGCAGAGGGTCAAGGACGAGACCGACGAGGTCGAAGCCGCGCTCGCCGAGGCGCTGGGCCGCGGCGTCGCGCCGGGGAGCGAGGAGGCGAACATGCTGGCCGAGCGCCACCGAGACACGATCGCCCGCCACTACGACTGCACGCACTCCATGCAGGTGGTCCTGTCGCGGATGTACACGGAGGACCCGCGGTTCGCCGCGCACTACGACGAGCGCGCCGAGGGGCTCGCCGTCTGGCTGCGCCGGGCGATCGAGGAGAACGCCCGATGCCACGGCGTCGATCCGGAGACCGCCGTCTGGCAGTGACCGCTCTCAACGGGAGGAGTCGTTCTCGGTGGGGCTCCGGCGCTTCCGGCACGGTCAGACGTGCGTGCCGAAGGCGTCGGGGGTCGCGGAGCTCCAGGCCTCGGCCCAGGTCTCCGGCGGCTCGGCGAGCAGCTGGCCGGGCTCGAGCCACTCGTAGAGCGTGGCGTAGGAGATGTTCGAGGTCTCCGAGAGATTCCGGCGCAGCATCCACGGCCGCAGCTCGGACGGATCGGAGACCCCCATCGCCGCCATCAGCTTCACCGCTTCGGCCACCGTGCCCTCCTGGTACTGCTTGACCCGCACGCTCTTGTCCTCGACGACGAGTCCTCGCTGACGACGCGGATCCTGGGTGGTCACCCCGGTGGGGCAGCGGCCGGTGTGGCAGCGCTGCGCCTGGATGCATCCGATGGCCATCATCATGGCGCGGGCGGAATTGGTGTAGTCGGCGCCCTGGATCATGCGCTTGACGATGTCGTTCCCCGCGGCCACCTTCCCGGAGGTGCCGATGCGGATCCGGTGCCGCAGGCCCGTCCCGACCAGCGCATTGTTCACGGTCATCAGGCCCTGGGTGAGCGGCATGCCCATGTGGTCCTCGAACTCGAGCGGGGCGGCCCCGGTCCCACCCTCGGAGCCGTCGACGATGACGAAGTCCGGGGTGGTGCCGACCTCGAGCATCGCCTTGCACAGCGAGAGGACCTCGACGCGGCTGCCCACGCACAGCTTCATCCCGACGGGCTTCCCGCCGGAGAGCTCGCGCAGGCGGGCGAGGAACTCGATCAGCTCCGTCGGGGTGGAGAACATCGCGTGCGAGGGCGGGGAGACGCACTTCTCGCCCTCGGGGACGCCCCGGATGTCGGCGATCTCCGCGGTCACCTTGGGTCCGGGCAGCACGCCGCCGATCCCCGGCTTCGCGCCTTGGCTGAGCTTGACGGAGATGCACTTGACCTGGTGCTTCGCGGATTTCTCGCGGAAGATGTCCTCATCGAGCAGACCGGTCGCCGTGCGGGAGCCGAAGTAGCCCGTGCCCAGCTCCCAGACCAGGTCGCCGCCCATCTCCTCGTGGTACGGAGACAGGGAGCCCTCCCCGGTGTCATGGGCGAACCCCCCGAGCTGCGCCCCCTTGTTCAGGGCGCGGATCGCATTGGCGGACAGTGCACCGAAGCTCATCGCCGAGACGTTCATCAGCGCCATCGAGTACGGCTGGGTGCAGTCGGGCCCGCCGATCCGGACGCGCGGCATCTTCGCGGGCTCGGGGACCGGAGCGATGGAATGGACGAGGTACTCGTAGCCGGAGGCGTTCACGTCGCGCTCCGTGCCGAAGGGCTGCTCGCCGTGGATGCCCTTGGAGCGCTCGTAGATGATGCTGCGGATGTCCCGGTCGTACGGCCGGCCGTCCCAGTTGCGCTCGATGAAGTACTGCTGCAGCTCCGGCCGCAGGCCTTCGAGCAGGTAGCGCATGTGCCCGATCACCGGGTAGTTGCGCAGGATGGTGTGACGTTTCTGCGTGAGGTCGTAGGCGGCGAGGCCGCCGAGCGCGGCACCGGCGAGACCGACGGCGGAGGCGAGGGCGGATCGTGCGGAGGGACGGGACGGCATCAGGAGGCTCCTCGGGGAGATGGCGGCCGCGACCACGGGATCCGATCTCCGTCGCTCCTGGGCGGAGCGGTCACCTCGGTGACGCGCATCACTGCAGATCGCTATCGTGCCACGGGCGGCTCCTGCGCGGGCGCGGTGAGCTCGCCGTACTCCTCGAGCAGCGGGGCGATCCGCCCGCCCATCTCCACCTGCGTGAGCACGATGCCCATCGTGCCGTCGGGGTCGACGAAGAAGTCGGTGCCGGCCCCACCGGACCAGCCGAAGCGACCTCGGTGGGGCCCGTCGGCCACCACGCAGACGCCGAAGCCCCAGCCGGTGTGCTCCCAGAATCCCGGGAAGAACGAGCTCGGATCCTTCGCGCCGTCAGGCACCTGGTCCCGGCTCAGCATCGCCAGATGCTCCGCATCGATCAGCTCGCCGTCACGCAGCGCCCGCAGGAACCGCAGATAGTCCGGCGCCGTCGAGAGCAGCTCGCTGTGGCTCATGTCGTAGGGAGGCGGGCCGACGTGGAACCCGCCCGCCGCGGGCTCGCGCTCGACGAGTTCGTCGCCCTCGACCCCGTAGGCCGCCGGGAGCCGGTGGGCCTTCTCCCGGGGGACGGAGCATCCCGTGTCGCTCATCCCGAGCGGGGCGAGGACGGTGCTCTCGAGGTGCTCTCCCGTGCTCGTGCCGCTGATCCTCGACAGCAGGATCCCGAGCAGGCCGAAGGAGTGGTGGTATCGCCAGACCTCCCCGGGCTGCCCGACCAGGGGCAGGGAGGAAAGCGCCGCGAGCCAGTCGTCGGCCCCGAGCGTCGGCGGCAGGGGACCGGCCTCGGTGCCGTTGGCGGCCATGGCCCGCTGCAGCGGTGAGTCGTCGAGGATCATCCCGCAGCCGGAGGTGTTGGTCAGCAGGTGTCGCAGCGTGATCGGGGTGCGGGCGGGCACCGTGTCGGTGAGCTCCGCGTCGGGTCGGGAGAGGACCACGGGCTCGGCGAGCTCGGGCAGCCAGGTCGCCACCGGGGACTCGAGTGTGAGCTCGCCCTGCTCGACGAGGCGCAGCGCGGCGACGGCGGTGATCAGCTTCGTCATCGACTGGATGCGGAAGATCGCGTCGGCCCGCAGCGGCGGGCCGCCCACCGCCATCGCTCCCGTCGCGTAGGGCTGGGGATCGTGCCCGAGCGCGATCACGCCGCCGGGGATCGTGCCGTCCGCGACGAAGCGGTCGAGCAGGCGGGCGGGTCCTGGGGTCGGCGTCGACATGCGGCCAGGGTAAGTCCGTGGGCCGTGATGCGGACAGGCCCGGCTCCGGACAGGTTCCGACGGGCCAGGCTCCGGGCAGGGGCCGATCTAGACTCGAGCCATGAGCGTCTTCGAGGACTTCGCCCTGCTCGAGCCCCGTGAGGTGCCGCTCGGAGGACCGCGCGGGATGACGGTGCACCGCACGCTGCCGGCCCGCCGGACCTCGCTGATCGGCGCCTGGTGCTTCGTGGACCATTTCGGCCCCGACGACGTCTCCGCGAGCGACGGCATGCAGGTCGCACGCCATCCCCATACCGGCCTGGCCACCGTCTCCTGGCTGTTCGAGGGCGCGATCACGCACCGCGACTCGATCGGCAGCCACGCCCTCGTGCGACCCGGCGACGTGGACCTCATGGTGGCCGGCTCCGGCATCTCCCATTCGGAGTTCTCCACCCTCGACACCACCGTGCTGCACGGCGTGCAGCTCTGGTACGCCCTGCCGGACCGCGCGCGCTTCCGCGAGCAGGAGTTCGCGGTGCACACCCCGGTCGAGCAGACCACCTCGACGCTGCGCGTGCGGGTGGGGATGGGAACCTTCCGGGCGGCCGACGAGGACGGGACCGTGCTCGAGGACACCAGCCCCCTGGTCGCCGACACCGAGCTGACCATGGTGCAGATCGAGCTGCGGGCCGGGCGCCGGATGCGCATCGATCTGGACCCGGCGCACGAGCACGGGGTGCTGGTGGACCGAGGCGCGGCGCATCTTGTCGTCGCGGACCTCGAGAGCCCGGTGGGTCGTGCCGAGCTGGCCGTGCTGCCCGACGGCGCCGACCATCTCGAGCTGCACGCCGAGGACGGCGAGGACCTGCGGGTGATGCTCCTGGGCGGGGAGCCGCTGGGCGAGGACATCCTCATGTGGTGGAACTTCGTGGGTCGCACCCATGAGGAGATCGCGCAGTTCCGCGCCCGCTACCAGGCGGAGATCGGGGTGGAGGGTACGCTCGACGAGGCCCCGATCCACCCGGCGGCCCGCGACAGAGGCGGCCTCGCGGCCGATGCCGAGCAGTTCGGCCCCTTCGCTCCCCATACTCCTGCGGCTCTGCCCGCCCCCATGCTCCCCAACGGCCGGCTGCGCTCCCGCGGCCGCGTCGGCCTCTCGAAGGACTGATCCCGTGCCCCACACCCCCGCCACCGACGACAGCGCCGCGACGCCCTCAACGCCGACGCAGCCCGCGACGTCGTCCCCGAACGCGACGTCCCCGAACGGGATGTCTCCGAACGCGATGTCCCTGGATACGACGAGCCAGGATGTACCGCAGACCCCTCGGGGCGCGGACCAGACCGACCGCGTGATCATCGCCGCGGCCGAGGAGTCCGGCATCGGCCGCCCCTGCGACATCATCGTGGTGGACGACGCGACCGGCGAGCTGACCGCGTTCGCGCTCGCCGCCGTCGCCGAGCACGCGGAGGCGAAGGTGCTCAGCTGGACCTCGTCGAGGGTGCTGGCCGCGGCCCTGCAGGAGCGCTTCGCGGCGCAGCTCGAGGCTGGCCGCCTGCTGCTCCCGGCGGGACCCGAGCCCGTCGAGCTCGGCGAGGCCGCAGCGATGGTCGAGGGGCACCAGATGGTGCTGATGCGGCTGCCGAAGTCCCTGCACGCCCTGGAGGACCGGGCCCGTCGGCTGGCCGAGGCGGCACGGGGCCGGGGAGGCGGTGGCCTCGAGCTGATCGCCGGTGGCCGGGTCAAGCACATGACCCGTTCCCAGAACGACGTGCTCGCGAAGCTCTTCACCGAGGTCCGGGCCAGCCGCGGCATCGGGAAGTCCCGTGCGCTCATCGGCACCGGCCTGCGGACTCAGACCGCCGGGCCGACGCCCATCGAGAGCACCACACGGTTCTCGGTGCGCGGCCAGCAGCAGCCCCTGTCGCTGCGCGGTGTCGGCACTGTCTTCGGAGGGGCCGGGGCAGACGCGGGCAGCCTCCTGCTGCTGTCCTCGCTGGACCGGGCCGTGGCCGCCGGGGAGCTCGCCACCGAGGAGTCCGCGGTGCGATCCGCTGCGGATCTCGGCTGCGGGAACGGGCTGATGACCTCGTACCTCGCTGCCGCGCTGCCCGAGGCCTCGGTGCTGGGCAGCGATGAGGATGCCGACGCCGTCGCCTCCACCCGGGCAACCCTCGCCGCGAATGCTCTCGAGCGCGAGAACATAGAACTGGCCTGGGACGATGCATTCTCCCAGGTTCCCGATCGCAGCCTGGACCTGGTGCTGCTGAACCCGCCCTTCCACGATGGCACCGCGATCGATGCGACGCTCGTGGACGGTCTGCTCGACGCCGCGTCGCGGGTGCTGCGACCCGGCGGGCAGCTGTGGTTCGTGCACAACTCCCACCTGCGCTATCGCACCGAGGTGGAGCGTCGCGTCGGTCCCGTGCGTCAGCGAGCCCGCGACCGCCGCTTCACGGTGCTCTCCGCCGACCGCGTCTGACGCCTCCGACCGCGTCAGACTTCATCAGCCGCGTCTGACGCCAGCAGCCGGTCCCGGTGCCGGACGAGCTGCGCCTCAGGCGACGAGGCTGCGCAGCACCGAGGTGAACATGCCCAGGCCGTCAGTGCCGGTACGGGTTCCCGCACCGGGTTCGTCGGGTCCGTAGCCTGCCTCGACGGCGTGCTCGGGGTGGGGCATGAGGCCCACGACATTGCCTGCGGCGTTGGTGACGCCGGCGATGTCGTTGCGGGAACCGTTGGGGTTGGACTCGAAACCGGCCGGCCCGTGAGTCGCACCGGCGGCGTAGCGGAACACCACGCGGCCCTCGTCCTCGAGCTGGGCGAGCGTGTGCTCGTCGGCCACGTACTGGCCGTCCTGGTTCTTCAGCGGGACCCGGATGACCTGGTCCTGCTGGTAGTCGGAGGTCCACGCGGTGCGCGTGTTCTCGACCCGCAGCGGCTGGTCGCGGCAGATGAACGAGCGGTGAGCGTTCTTGATCATCGCGCCCGGGAGCAGGTGCGTCTCGCAGAGCACCTGGAAGCCGTTGCAGATGCCGAGCACCGGCATGCCGCCGTTGGCCGCATCGACGACCTTCTCCATCACCGGCGCGAAGCGGCTGATCGCCCCGGCGCGCAGGTAGTCGCCGTAGGAGAAGCCGCCGGGCAGCACGACCGCCTGGACGTCGGAGAGGCCGTCGTCGCCGTGCCACAGCGCGACCGGCTCGGCGCCGGCGATCCGCACGGCGCGCAGGGCATCGCGGTCATCCAGCGTGCCCGGGAAGGTCACCACACCGACGCGCATCAGGCCTGGCCCTCCGCGGCAGGGTCCTCGACTTCGAGGGCGATGACGTCCTCGATCACGGGGTTGGACAGCAAGGTGGTGGCGACTTCGCGGAGGGAGGCGAGCACCTCGTCGGTGACCTCGCCCTCGACCTCGAGCTCGAACCGCTTGCCCTGGCGCACGGAGCTGATGCCCTCGAAGCCCAGGCGGGGCAGGGCTGCGGCGACGGCCTTGCCCTGGGGGTCGAGGATCTCCGGCTTCGGCATGACATGGACCACGACGCGGGGCATGGGCGTTCTCCTGGAGGACGACGGCCGCGCTCGGGGGCGGGCCGGACGGGATGAATCTGCAGGGCGGGGCGGGAATGGATCCCGGGCTCACCGACGGATCGGTGCCGACGCCCCCATCGTACCGAGCCGTGGCCCGTCGGCGGGGCAGTGCCCACGCGAACCGGATCCGCCGGGGGTTCGAACCGGTTCCGCAGGAAACTCGAACCGGTTCCGCAGGGAGACCGAGCCGGATCTGCAGGGCATTGGCGTGGTGGTCCCGTGGTCGTACGGTGGGGGCACCCGATTCCGCAGACTCCGGAGGCAGCCATGAAGATCCGTCACCTCGTCCATTCCTGCCTGCTCGTCGAGATGGCCGGGCGGAGGGTTCTCGTGGACCCCGGCATCTTCAGCGGCGAGGCCGTGCGAACGCTGGGCACCGAGGTGCTCGCGGGCGTCGACGCCGTCGCCGTCACGCATCAGCATCCTGATCATCTCGACCGCGGCCTGCTGGACCACGTCCTGGCTGCGAGCGCGCAGGCGGTCGTGATCGCCGAGCCGGAGACGGCCGCGCAGCTCGCCGAGAGCAGCGAGGACGGCGCCGCGGTCTCGACCGAGCGCCTGCTGCCGCTCAGCGCGGGCGAGGCTCATGAGTTCCCAGCACTGGACGGTCGCGAGGCGCTGCGGATCGTCGCGGCAGGCGGTCAGCACGCCATCATCCATCCCGACATCCCGCGCGTGGGCAACGTGGGCCTCGTGCTCTCCGCCGGGGGCGGGCCGCAGCTCGGGATCACGGGGGATTCGTTGGAGCCCCTGCAGGAGTTCCACGGCATCGACGCCCTGGCCTTCGCCGTGGTGGCGCCGTGGTCCAAGATGTCCGAGACCATCGACTTCCTGCGCGCGGTGCGCCCGCGTCTGGCTCTGCCGGTCCACGATGCGGTGGCCAGCGAGGGCGGCCGGTCGATCTACCTGCGCCAGTCCGGTGCGCTCTCGCCCGAGGGCACCGAGGTGCGCGACTGGCCGGAGGACGGCGTCGTCGAGCTCTGAGCTCTGAGCTCTGAACGGAAGGTGCCGGTCCCGCCGTCCTGGCACCTGGTGGTCAGGGCCGAGGGCGTGTGAAGACGGGCGCTGCCGAGGCGCGCGCTTCGGCGACGGCTGCCCGCATCCGACCGCGCCAGACCGGTCCGTGACCGGGGACGAGGGTGTCGGCGTCGATCTGCGCGATGCTGCCCAGGGTGTCGTAGAGCCCGACCGGATCGTGGGCGGTCAGCGCCGGCAGCAGCTGCGGCCCGACGCGCGAGGTGACGGGATGCCCGGTGATCAGCGCGTCGCCGGTGAGCACGACGCCTGCCCTCGGCAGGTGGTAGATGGTGTGGCCCGAGGTGTGCCCGGGGCAGGCCAGGGCGACCGGGGCCCCCGGGAGATCCAGCGCCGTACCGGTCCTCACGGCCTGCGTCTGCGGCAGCCGGATCGAGGACAGCGCACCGGCGCGCAGGAGGGTGAGCGTCCAGAGCGCCGTGCGCGGCCGCCAGCACTGCGGCAGGACGTCCGCGGCCGTGGCCTGCTCATGGGCCTCGCCGCGGAGCATGGGCAGTTCGTGCTCATGGGCGTGGAGCGGGAATCGATGGATCTCCTGCAGCTGCGGGAGAGCGCCCACATGGTCGACATGGGCGTGAGTGATCAAGGCACCCCGGATGTCCTCCACCCTGTTCCCGATGTGCTCGACGGCGGCGATCACGGCGCCCAGATCCTTCGGATAGCCCGCATCGATCAGGGTGAGGTCACGGCCCTCTCGCACCAGCGTCCAGTTCGAGGCGATCCCCGAGACCATGAAGACATCGTCGGCAATGGCGTGGATCTGCATCTTTCCCACGATCCTTGTGCTCCCCTCCTGGAGTTCCGGCCCCGAAAGTATCAGCCGCGCGCGACCGCTCCAGGGCCCGGGCGACGGGTTCTGTGAACGTGGCCGTCGGTGAGCCCGCGGTCCCGTCTACAGTGGCCCCGTGCACGGGAGTCCGGTAGGCCGGGCTGAGAGGGAGTTCTCCAACTCCGACCGTAGAACCTGACCCGGATCATGCCGGCGCAGGAAGCTCCGCCGGGCGAGATCCGCCGCGTGCCCGTGCCCTTCGTGAAAGGCACGGACCATGACCTCAGCGTGTGTCGCATCCGTCGGCGCCCCGCCCGCAGTCCCGGAGAATCCCGCCGACCCCACTGATCCCGCCGATCCCGTCGACCCCATTGATCTCGCTGATTCCCCCGATCCCACGGCGACGCCGCTCGGGTTCGGCGTGGGCGCCCGGGTGACCGTCGCCGTGATGGCGGACGACTACGCGCCGCTCCTGCTCGACGTCCTCTCACGCCTCGACGGGACCGGCCTCGTGCGCGAGACCGGCGACGTCTCCACCTACATCGGCGGCCATGAGGTGCACCTGCAGCGCTATCTCATCGATCTCGCCGAGGATCTCGCCCGCACCGAGCACCACGCCACGATCTCCGTGCTCCTGTCCCGGGGATGCCCGGGGGAGGTGGCCTGCGAGCTGCCCGGCGGGGCCGGACCCCGTGCAACGGACGTGCCGGAGCCCCGCCGCACAGGCCGCTACGCCGCGGCGGAATGGGCTCTGTACCCGCTGGCCGATCAGGTGCTCGCCGATGGCACGCTCCCGGACCACATGCGGGACATCTACGCGGCGATCGATCACGCCCGCGAGCTGGGGACCTTCCGGGGCTCCGAGCACTTCGTGACCCGTCTCGAGGGCGACGTCGGCGACGTCCTGGCCACGGCGATCGCCGGATGGCTGCTGGTGGGACGCGGCGTCCAGCACGTGACGAGCCACCTCACGATCTCGCTGAACAGCCCCTCGCACGCGACGCGCACCCTGGACGCGACGCGCACCCTGGACGAGGTGACGCGATGACCGCGATGCAGGAAGCCCCGTCCCGGAGGCGCGCCCGCTTCACTCTGCGGGAGATCGTGCTGGTCGTCGTGCTCGGCGTCGTGTTCGGCTTCCTGTACTGGATCTTCGTCCAGGCATGGAACGGCCTTGCGATCGCCATGGGCCCCGCGGGCGATCTCGCCCAGCACGTCCTGTTCGGATCCTGGCTGCTCGTGGGGCCGATCGCCGTGGCGATCCTCCGGCGACCGGGCAGCGGCATCCTGGCGGAGCTGATCGCCGCGGTCGTCGAGGTGGTGTTCCTCGGCAGCCCGGTCGGCCCGCTGCTGGTGCTCTCGGCGCTGCTGCAGGGCATCGGCAGCGAGCTGCCCTTCGCCCTGACCAGGTACCGCCGTTTCGGCTGGGGCGTGTTCGCCGCGTCGGGCGCCCTCGGCGCCGGGCTCGTGTTCTTCTGGACCGCGTATCGGATGGGCTGGTACGGGCAGGATCTGCTCGAGCTGCGCCTGGGTGTGCAGGTGCTGTCGGGGATCGTGCTCGGCGGGCTGCTCGCGAGGACCATCGTCGGCGCCCTGCGGAGAACGGGCGTGCTCGACGACTTCGCGATCGGAGCCGCACCGCTCGACGCACAGGCAGCCGTGGAGCGTCGTGTCCGCTGAGACCGTCCACGGCGGGCCGAGGGGCGCGGCGGGCCCTGCCTCGAACCCCTCCGCCGCGCTCCTCAAGGCCGAGGAGCTCGAGGTGGTGCTGCCCTCGGGGGACGGGGTCGGGCCGTGGAGCGGCACCCTCGCGGCCGGGGACCACGTGCTGCTGCTCGGCCCGAGCGGCGCGGGGAAGTCGACGTTGCTGCGCACTCTCGCCGGCGCCGTCCCCTCGCATCAGCACGGCTGCGTCACCGGGAGCGTGCGCGTGGGCGGGATCGACCCGGTGGTCGACGGTGTGGTCACGACCTCACGCGTCGTCGGATATCTGGGACAGGACCCGGCCAGCGGGGTCTGCCTGCCCGATGTGGCCGACGACGTGGCCCTGCCGCTGGAGAACCGTCGCGTGCCGGCCGCGCAGATCGGGGAACGGGTGCACGGGGCGCTGATCGCCGCCGACGCCGGGGACCTCGTCGCGCGGAAGGCCTCGACACTCTCGGGCGGGCAGCTGCAGCGCGCCGCGCTCGCCGCGGTGCTCGCCGCCCGGCCCCGACTCCTCCTGCTCGACGAACCCACCGCGATGCTCGATGCCGACGGCATCGCCGCGGTGCGCCGGAGCATCCAGGCCGCCTTGCAGGACGGGGACGTCGCAGCGATCCTCGTCGAGCACCGCCTGGACGAGTGGGCGGGCGCCGACGGCCTCGCCGCCCTCCCTCCGCGCACGATCGCGCTGGATCGCTCCGGAAGGGTCCTCGCCGACGGGCCGACGAGCGAGGTGCTCCTCCAGCACGGGTCGGCGCTGCGCGCAGAGGGGTGCTGGCTTCCCCGCGACCTCGAGAGATCGCTCGAGAGAACCCTCGAGATGCCACTCGAGAGGTCGCACGAGAGGCCGCTCGAGGGGTCGCATGAGGGGCCGCTGCTCAGAGCCGACGGGGTCGCGCTCGGGTACGAGGGACACAGGCTGCTCGAGGGCGTCGACCTCGACGTACGAGCAGGCCAGGTGCTGGCGGTCGTCGGCCGCAACGGCGCCGGGAAGTCCACCCTGCTGTCCGCACTCGCGCGACTGGAGCCGCCGCTCGAGGGCACCGTCTCGGGTGCTGCAGCCGGGATGGTCTTCCAGCGTCCGGAGGCGCAGTTCATCAGCTCCACCGTCATCGGGGAGCTCCGGGCGTCCGGCGCGGGGGAGACCGAGGTGGACGAGATGCTGGAGCGGCTCGCGCTGGCGGACTGGTCCGGGGCGAGCCCGTTCCGACTCTCGGGCGGGCAGCAGCGGCGCCTCTCCCTCGGGGCGATGCTGCTCACCGGACGTCCGGTGCTCCTGGCCGACGAGCCCGGCTTCGGCCTGGACCGGGCGGCACAGGACACCGTCCTCGGGCTGCTGCGGGAGAGTGCGGCGAGCGGGCGCGGCGTGGTCATGGCCACCCATGATCTGAGGGCCGTCGAGCAGGCGGATGCCGTGGCGGTCCTCGCCGGCGGCAAGGTGCTGGGCCCGATGCCTCCGGCGCAGCTGCTGGAGGACACGGACCTGCTGCGTCGGGCCGGGCTCGTCGCGTCGCCCGCCCCGGAGACCAGCAGGACGAAGCGCGATGACGAGGTGGGGGCGGCGGACGCGGCCGTCCCCTCGGCCGTCCCCTCGGTCGTCCGCTCGGCCGAGACGTCGACAGACCCGTCGGCCGCGCCGCGCGCGTGGTTGTCCCGACGCAACCCGACCGTGCTGCTGGGCCTGCTCACGGCGCTGAGCCTCGTGTGTATCACCCTGACCGACCCGGTGCCGCTGGCCGTGCTGTACGTGCTGCTCTCGGTGGCGACGCTGGTCGGATGCCGGATCAGGCCGCTCGCGCTCCTGCGGGCGCAGGTGCCCTTCGTGGTGTTCGCCATGGGAGTGTTCGCGGTCAACGTGCTCAGCCGGCCCGGCCATGAGCCGTGGCCCGAGCTGCCGGTGCGGATCACGCAGGAGGGGATCGTCCTGGGGACGGCCCTCGCGCTGCGTGCTCTGGTGATCGGGCTCGGAGCGCTCGCGGTGGCCCGGGCCACGGATCCGCGTCGCACGATGGTGAGCCTGCAGCAGCACGCCCGCCTGCCGGCCCGGTACGCCTACGCCCTGCTGTCCGGCCGGAGGCTGCTGGACGACCTGCCGTCGCGCTGGGCGACGATCACGCGCGCCCACCGCGCGCGTCTTCCCGTCACGGACGCAGGCATCGTGAGCAGGCTCCGTCCCCGACACCTCGTGGCCTGCGCCTTCGCGCTGCTCGTCGACGCGATCCGGAGCGCTGAACGCCTCGCGTTCGCCCTCGAGTCCCGGGGGCTGGGTGAGGGGCCGCGCACGATCTGGCGACCGGTCCCGTGCGGACGAGCCGATCTGCTGCTCGTGGTGGCCGTGGCGATAGCCGTCGGCGCAGTCCTCGTGGTCTGCTGAGCGGCCGCTCCGAGGCCCGTGCGCATCGAAGCCCGTGCGCATCGGCTCGACGGGGCGGGCGCGCGACCTGCCGGGGCGACCGGGTGATCGTCGGGGCGGACCCGGTCAGAAGGACTGGCCGGTGAGCCGCTCGTAGGCCTGGATGTAGCGTGCCCGGGTCTGGTCGATGACCTCGGCGGGCAGCTCCGGCGGGGGAGTGTTGGAGCCCTTGTGCCAGCCCGATGCGCGGGACGTGAGCCAGTCCCGCACGAACTGCTTGTCCAGGCTGGGCTGGGTACGGCCCTCGACGTAGGTGTCCGCGGACCAGAAGCGGCTCGAATCGGGGGTCAGCACCTCGTCGCCGAGCATCAGGGTGCCGTCGACGCGCGAATGGCCGAACTCGAACTTCGTGTCGGCGAGCAGGATGCCGCGCTTCGCGGCGACCGTCCGCGCCTTCTCGTAGGCGGCGAGGGTGAGCTCCTCCAGGTCGTCCGTGAGCTCGGGCCCCAGCAGGTCGCGAGCCTGGGCCACGGTGATGTTCTCGTCGTGCTCGCCGGCCTCGGCCTTCGTCGACGGGGTGAAGATCGCGGGGTCCAGGCGCGAGGCGTCCACCAGGCCGCCGGGCAGCACATGGCCGCCGACGGAGCCGCCGGCGCGGTAGTCCGCCAGGCCCGACCCGGTGAGATAGCCGCGGGCGATGCACTCCAGGGGCACCATGTCCAGGCCGTGGCAGCGCAGTGCCCGCCCGGCGACCGCCTGCGGCACATCGCTCGCCGAGATCACATGGTTCGGGACGATGCCCGCGAGCTGCTCGAACCAGAACGTGCTGATCGCCGTGAGCACCCGCCCCTTGTCCGGGATGCCGGGCTGGAGGGAGTGGTCGTAGGCGCTGATGCGGTCCGTCGCGACCACGAGCACCTCGGTGGCGGCCGACGGGTCGGTGCCGGCGGGGACATACAGCTCGCGGACCTTCCCGGAGACGACATGGTCCCAGCCGGGCAGGTCGGGAGCCTCGATGAGTGGGGAGGTGGTGGTGATGCTCATGCGGTGACTCCGTCGTCAGGGGTGGACGCCGGGTGCGCGTCGGGGGTGTGCTGCGAGCTGGACGTCGCCTGCACGTCTCGAGCGTTGCGGGCTGCGGTGCGAGCGATGTCGTGGCGGTGCTGGCATCCCTCGAGGGCGATCGCCTCGGCACCCGCGAGGGCGAGGACGCGAGCATCCTCGAGGTCCTCGCCGGTCGCGACGACGGACAGCACCCGGCCGCCGCTGCTGAGCAGAGCACCGTCCTCGGTGCGGCGGGCCGTGCCGGCATGGATCACGTGCGTGCCGAGCATCTCGGCGGCTTCGATCCCGGCGATGACATCGCCCAGGCGCGCCGCTGCGGGATATCCGGCGCAGGCGACCACCACGGTCACGGCGGCGGCATCATGCCACTGCGGTGCCGGCGCAGTGCTCAGGTCACCCTGAGCGGCGGCGAGCAGCAACGGGGCGAAGGGGGAGGCTAGGCGCTCTAGCACGACCTGCGTCTCGGGATCGCCGAAGCGGGCGTTGAACTCGACCACGCGCATCCCGCGGGAGGTGATCGCCAGGCCGCAGTACAGCACCCCGACGAAGGGGATGCCGCGGGCGGCGAGCTCGTCGATCGTGGGCTGGGCGACCTTGCCGATGACCTCGTCGACCAGTCCCTCGGGCGCCCAGGGGAGCGGCGAGTAGGCACCCATGCCGCCGGTGTTCGGGCCCTCGTCGCCGTCCAGAGCCCGCTTGAAGTCCTGGGCCGGGGCGAGCGGGACCACGCGGGTCCCGTCGCTCACGCAGAACAGGGACACCTCGGGGCCGTCGAGGTACTCCTCGAGCACCACGGAGCCGCCGGCGGCCAGGACAGCATCGCCGTGGGCGAGAGCGACCTCTCTATCGGGGGTGACCACGACGCCCTTGCCGGCGGCGAGACCGTCGGCCTTCACCACGAACGGCACGTCGCCGAGCGGGTTCACGCGGTCCAGTCCCGCGCCGAGCTGGTCCCGCGCGGTCACGGTCACGGAGGCGGCGGTGGGCACGCCGGCCGCGGCCATGATCTCCTTCGCCCACGACTTCGAGCCCTCCAGGACCGCGGCGGCGGCCGACGGTCCGAACACGGCGAAGCCCGCTTCCCGCAGTCGGTCGGCGCTGCCCGCGACCAGCGGGGCCTCGGGGCCGACGACGACGAGATCGGGGGTCAGCTCCTGGGCGAGCCGTACCTGGCCGTCGAGGTCGTCGACGGAGACGTCGTGGCAGGTGGCGAGCTGCGCGATCCCGGGATTGCCGGGAGCGGCATGGAGCTCAGGGGCGGGGCGGTCGGCGGCGAGACGACGAATGATCGCGTGCTCGCGGCCTCCGGAACCGATGACGAGGATCTTCACGCGGTCAGGGTACCGAGCGGGCCCCGGTCGCCGGAGAAGTGCCCGCACTCCGGCATTCCGGGACGTCGGTGCCCTCCAGCACCAGTACTCGGAGAGTGATCCATCGCAGTCCCCGCTCGCCGCCACGGACCCCCGAGCGCTCACGGCTACGATCAGGGCCATGCCTGCTGTTCCCCCGGACCTTGCCGCTTCCGCGACCCCGGCGGATCCCGCGACCCCGATGGATCTCGCGACACCGATGGATCTCGCGACTCCGGTGGAGTGGACCGTCCCGGCGGGGGCCGATGACCTGGTGACCCGACGGCGCGCCGATCCGGCGACGACAGCGAGATTGCGGCTCGACCTCTCCTATGACGGCACCGCGTACCACGGCTGGGCCGCGCAGCCGGGGCATCCCACCGTCGAGGGCGAGCTCGAGAAGGCCCTGGCGCAGATCGCCCGCGTGCCGCTGCGCGTGACCGTCGCCGGCCGCACCGACTCCGGCGTCCATGCCCGCGGCCAGGTCTGCCATCTCGACGTGCCGCGGTCGATCCTCGCCACGTTGCCGGGACGTTCGGACCGTCGGCCCGAGGACGCGCTCGTGACGCGGCTCGCAGGAGTGCTTCCTCGCGACATCGTCGTGCACGTCGCCCGCGAGGTCCCGCTGGACTTCGATGCCCGCTTCGGGGCCCTGTGGCGCCGGTATCGGTATCGGCTCTCCGACAGCCCGGCCACGCATGACCCGCTGCGCCGGGACGTGCTGCGCCACCGCCGTCCGCTGGACGTCGAGGCGATGAACAGCGCCAGCCGCACCCTGCTGGGTGAGCACGACTTCCTCTCCTTCTGCCGCCCGCGCGAGGGGGCGACGACCATCCGCACGCTGCGGGAGCTGAGCTGGGAGCGCCCGGGCGCAGGGCGCGCCGACGAAGGACTGATCGTCGCGACCGTCGTCGCGGACGCCTTCTGCCATCACATGGTGCGCTCCCTGGTGGGCGCGATGATCGGCGTGGGGGAGGGGCGGCGCGGCATCGACTGGCCCGCCGGCGTCCTCACGGCACGCACCCGGGACGCGGCGACCCGCGACGGCACCGGGTCCGCCCCGATCTGCCCGCCCCAGGGCCTCACGCTCGACCACGTGGCCTACCCGCCCGACGAGGAGCTCGCCGCGCGCGCCGCGATCGCACGGGCCCGACGGGTCTGAGCGCGCAGCGGGGCCATGCCGCGCGAGCCGGGCGGGAGCCGGAGATCACACCCCGTCGGCCCTCGCCGCGTTGACGCTGGCTCCGTGCGGGAACTATTGTTAGCGGTCGTTGTGCCTCGATGTGTGCCCAACCCGCAGCCGTTCTCTCACGTCCGGCGCGTCAGGGCATCTCACACACATCCAGGACCGCCGTCGCATAGTCAGCGGAGCGGTCCGGGTGCAGCAACAGGGCCATGCTTTTACCCGAAGGAAGCGTGCCCACGGTCCATCGAACCGTGCCTGGTCGGCGATCTGCCGCCCGGGCACCACGACGAGAGAAGAAGGCACGAGTGCGTACGTTCACCCCGAAGCCCGGCGATGTCGAGCGTTCCTGGTACGTCATTGACGCAAACGATGTCGTCCTCGGCCGGCTCGCTTCCCAGGCTGCACAGCTCCTCCGCGGAAAGCACAAGCCGGTCTTCGCACCCCACGTGGATGCAGGCGACTTCGTAATCATCATCAACGCTGACAAGGTCGCCCTGACCGGCAACAAGCGGGACGCCAAGCTGGCCTACCGCCACTCCGGTTACCCCGGCGGCCTCCGGAGCGTCCCTTACTCCGAGCTGCTCGAGAAGAACCCCGAGCGCGCCGTGGAGAAGGCCATCCGAGGCATGCTCCCCAAGAACAAGCTTGCTGATCAGCAGATCAAGAAGCTGAAGATCTACTCGGGTTCCGAGCACCCCCACACCGCTCAGCAGCCCGTCCCCTTCACCATTGATCAGGTGGCGCAGTAAGCGGGTGCCCCGCCACTCCGCCCTGCCGCACGGACGAACCAAGGAGAACCGTGACTGAGACCACCACCCCCGATACCACCGAGAACCTCGAGGCCGTGACCGACGAGTCCGCACCCTCGAGCTTCACCACCGAGTCGACCGGCGAGTCCGCCGTCGGCGGCGGCCAGTCGGCGATCGAGCCGGGCTACGGCACCGGCCGTCGCAAGCAGGCCATCGCCCGCGTCCGCCTGGTCCCCGGCTCCGGCCAGTGGACCATCAATGGCCGCGCCATCGATGACTACTTCCCGAACAAGCTGCACCAGCAGGAGATCAACGACCCGTTCACGGCTCTCGATCTTCAGGGACGCTTCGACGTGTGGGTCCGCCTCCACGGCGGCGGCCCGTCCGGACAGGCCGGCGCCGTGCGCCTCGGTGTGTCCCGCGCGCTGAACCAGATCGACGAGGAGGCCAACCGCGCCACCCTCAAGAAGGCCGGCTTCCTCAAGCGCGACCCGCGCATCATCGAGCGCAAGAAGGCTGGTCTGAAGAAGGCCCGCAAGGCTCCGCAGTACTCCAAGCGCTGATCGGTCACGGGGCACTGCTCCGCACCGCTGCTGCGTGACGCACGATGCCCTCGACCTCCGGGTCGGGGGCATCGTCGCGTTCGGCGGGCGTGCAGACGGGCGTCCTCGCCACGACCGACGAGGGATGAGCGCCCGGTAGGCTCCCGCCATGGAGCCGATGCCGCGTCGCTGGTGGGAGGGGCCGTTCGATGTCGAGCGCCTGGCCTGGTCCGCTGTCACTGCAGCCCGTGACGCCGCCGGGGAGCTCGCCGTCGCTCGTGGTCTCGACCTCGCGATCGACACCACGCCGGAGCTCGTCGCCGCCTCCTTCGCCGCTGTCGATCACCTCCGGGTCGACGGCCGGGCGCCTGCCGCCTGGGCGGAGCTGTCCGGCTTCGTCGCGGCGCGGGACGGCTGGGTGCGTCTGCACGGCAACTACCCTCACCACGCCGCCGTGATCCGCTCCGTCCTCGGGATCGAGGATCGTGCCGCCCTGGAGCGCGAGAGCGCCCGACGCGACGCCGCCGAGATCGAGGAGCGGATCACTGCCGCCGGCGGCATCGCGATGGCCGTGCGCACCCGCGAGGAGTGGCAGCGGCACCCGCAGTCCCGGGCGATGGCGGACATCCCCTGGGCGGAGGTCACGGACCGTGGGGAGCGACCTGCTCTCGGACGGATCGGCGGCGTGAGCGCGGCGGGCGGGGAGGTCGCCGTCGGCCGGGGACCGGTCTCGCCCGGCTTGCTGCGCGGCGTGCGGGTGCTCGACCTGACGCGCGTGATCGCGGGGCCGACGGGGTCCCAGCTGCTCGCCGCCCTCGGGGCCGACGTGCTGCGCATCGATCCGCCGCATCGCCCCGAGATCCTGGACCAGCACCTGTCCACCGGGATGGGCAAACGCTCGGCCGCGGTGGACCTGCGAGAGAACTCCGAGCAGGTGCGGACTCTCGCCGCCGGGGCCGACGTGGTCCTCGACGGCTACCGACCCGGAGCGCTGGCCGCGCACGGGCTCGGCACCGAGGACCTCGAGGTGCTCGCCCCCACCGCCGTCCTCGTCTCCCTCTCGGCCTGGGGTGAGATCGGGCCCTGGGGGAACCGGCCCGGCTTCGACTCCATCGTGCAGGCCGCCACCGGGATCGCCGACACCTGCGGCGCGGACGGGCGGCCCGGCGCACTGCCGGTCCAGGCTCTCGACCACGCCACCGGGCACTTCCTGGCAGCGCAGGTGCTGACCGCCCTGGCTCGGTCCCGGGCCGCGACGATCCACCTCAGCCTGCTCGGCGCCGCTCGCACGCTGCTCGAGGCTCCGAAGCCCCCTGCTGAGAGGGCGGCGGAGCTGGCCGTCCCGCTCGTGGCCACGACGTCGGGCGCGCTGCGGCTCGACGCCGTGCCGCCGCCGCTGCGGATCGACGGATCCACCCTCGAGCTGCCCGTCGGCGTCTACGCCGCCTCGCCGCTCGCCTGGAAGGACGAGGTCAGCTGAGCAGCTCCCGGATGTCCTCGGCCGTGACGGCGGAGCGGAACGCCTCCCCGCCGTCGGTGAAGGCATCGAACAGCTCCGCCTTGCGCTGCTGCAGCGCCAGCACCTTCTCCTCGATCGTGTCCTCGGCGACCATCCGGTACACCATGACCTGGCGGTCCTGGCCGATCCGGTGCGCACGGTCCACGGCCTGCGCCTCCGCGGCGGGGTTCCACCACGGGTCCAGCAGGAACACGTAGTCCGCCTCGGTCAGGGTCAGGCCGAACCCGCCCGCCTTCAGGGAGATGAGGAAGACGGGGGCGTCGCCCTCGCGGAACCCGGACACGGCACCGTCGCGATCCCGGGTCGAACCGTCCAGATGCGCATAGCCGACGCCGCGCGCGGAGAGCTCCGTCGCGACCCGATCCAGGTAGGAGGTGAACTGGCTGAACAGCAGCACCCGATGGCCGTCCCCGACCACCTCCTCGAGCCGGTCGAACAGAGCCTCGAGCTTCGAGCTGGGCACGTCGGCGTAGGCCTCCGCATCCACCAACGACGGATCGATCGCCATCATCCGCAGCAGGGTCAAGGAACGGAACACGACGAACCGCTGCCGATCCAGGTCCGTCTCGATGAGGCCGAGAACCTTCTTGCGCTCGCGCTGGAGCACCGAGTCGTAGACGGCACGGTGCTCCTGGCCCAGCGTCACCGTCAGCACCTCCTCGTGCTTCGGCGGCAGCTCGGTGGCGACGAGCTCCTTGGTGCGCCGCAGCAGGAACGGACGCACGCGCCGGCGCAGCAGCTCCATGCGGTCCGGATGCTCGCCGGTCTCGATCGGCATCGTGTACCGCTGCCGGAAGCCGTTCGCTCCGCCCAGCAGCCCGGGGGCCACCAGGTCGAAGATCGACCACAGATCGTCCAGGGAGTTCTCCATCGGAGTGCCGGTGATCGCCAGGCGGAATTCGGCGCGTATGCCCTTGGCGGCCCGGTGGGAGCGGGAGCGGCGGTTCTTCACGAACTGCGCCTCGTCGAGCACGAAGCCCTGGAAGGCCTGCCCGGCGAAGACCTCCTCGTCGATCCGCAGCACCGCATAGCTGGTCACCACCACGTCCGCGCCCGAGATCTGGGTGGACAGATCCGTGGATCGTTTGGCGCTCGTGCGGTCCAGCATCCTCACGTCCAGGGACGGCGTGAAGCGGGCCGCCTCACGCCGCCACACCGGCAGCACGGAGGACGGCGCGACCACCAGGAACGGCGGCGCATCCGGCCCGACGGACGCCCGGGCATGGGCGATCAGCGCGAGTGTCTGGATCGTCTTGCCCAGGCCCATGTCATCGGCCAGCACACCGCCCAGCCGGAGCGAGAACAGTGCGGCGAGCCAGGCGAACCCGTCGTGCTGATAGGGGCGCAGGTCCGCATCCAGCGCGGCCGGGAGGGCGGGCGCCGCGGTGCGCGGCAGCTGCGCCAGGCGGCCGACGGTGCGATCCCAGTCGGCGCTCTCGTCGACCTCGTCCGCCATCTCCTCGAGGTCGTTCCACATCTCGACCTGGAACCGGCTGATGCGCTGTCGCTCCGGCTCCCATTCCGCGAGGGCCTCGCCCTCGCGGATCAGCTCGCGCAGGGTGTCGAAGGCCGGATGGTCGAGGGAGAAGTACGTCTTGTCCGGCATCAGGAGCGTGCTGCGGCCCCGGGCGAGCGCGATGAAGAGCGACGGGAAGGGGATCGAACGACCCTCGATCGTGATCTCGAAGCCGAGGTCGAACCAATCATGCTTCCCCGGCGAGGCCCGCTGGGTGACCCGTACCTTCGGGGCGCCGTCGAGCTCGCGGTACTCATGGCGGGTGCCGACCACCTCGGTCTCGACATGGTCCATCGCATCGAGCTCGTCGAGCACGTGCTCGGAGAAGAGGGCGGTATCGGGCCCGCTGAGCAGATCGGGGGACTCGGAGCCCGCCGTCGGCCACAGCGTCATGGCGGCCGCGATCACCTCGTCCTCGTGCGCCACGTCGCGGTGCGCGCCCTGGCGCTGATCGATCGGGAGGATCCGGTCGGGGTCGTGGTAGTGCCACGACCAGCGCAACGTGAGCCGGTCACCGGAGGCGTAGGACGCCGTGAGCCGCAGGGTGGGCCGACGGGCCGCCGGCAGGGGGACGCTGCCGTCGAGGCTGGTCACGGTGGTGCGGGAGCGCAGCTGCGGATAGGCGACCTCGAGGAACGCCGTCCTGTCCGCAGCGGGGACGCGCAGCGGGTGGCGGCGCTGGAGCAGCGTGCGCAGCGCCCGCGGGACGGGGCTCCCGAGCGGGGCGATGCGGGCGGCGAGGGCATCGGGACCGTGCGGTTCGACGTCGAGCACCCCGGCCGCCCCCAGCAGCCGGGCACCGGGCGCCCGCTCTCCCTCGAGGTCGATGCGGGGACGCACCTCGAGATCCTGGGACTCGTCGGCCACCTGCAGGTCCAGGCCGGCATCGGCGCTGCCGAGCAGGGTGATCGAGGTCAGCCCCGAGCCGGGGAGGAACTCGATGCCGGCGTCGCGAGCATGGACCAGCGACTGCCACAGCAGCGGCGAGGTGATCGTGTTCACCCACAGGTGGTCGATCGCACCGCTGGAGTAGGAGCGCTCGGTCGACGCCGAGGCGAAGACCCGCGAGAGAGCCTCGGCCTGCACGGCGTCGTACTCGCGCCCCAGCAGCCGCCCTTCGAAGCTGCGCCAGGAGAGGTCGCCCTTGATCCAGGTCCCCTTGCGGCCACGGGTGAGCGGGCGCAGCCCCAGCCACAGGTCGGCCCCGGATTCGAGGTCGGCCGCGGTGGCGGGCTCCCGGCTCTGGCGGGATGCCCCCGTACCCGTGGCGCCGGCCTCGAGATCGAAGCGGATCGCCAGCGGCCGTGGAGCCGTCTGCGCCGCTCCCGCAGCGCTCGAGGTGCCGGAGCCCTCCGACGCGTCCGAGATGCTCGAGCTCGCGGAGGTCAGCAGGGGGCGCAGCACGCTGCGCCATTCTGCGGGGGGAGCGGATTTCTCGGCGCGGTCACCGAGGTCGTTGAGGCGGTACAGCATCGCGGCGACGTGTTCGCAGCTGCCCTCGGACGGGCAGCTGCACTGCGATCCGCGCGGCCGCCAGAGCCCTCCGGGGGCCGACGGCAGGAAGCGCCGTGAGACGGAATCCTCCGCGTACTCGTCCAGCAGCGCCTGCGACCGCTGCACCGTGCCGACGTCGTCGGTGACCGTCGCCGTGACCATCGAGGTGTCGGGGTCCCAGGCGAGGCCCTCGACCCTGCCGGCCCGCGCGCGGTGCAGTCCGCGCCCGGCGGACCGGTCACCGACGTGGTGACTGATGGCCGAGGGCAGCAGACGGGGGAGGAGGACAGGATCAGGCATAGCTACCAAAGTATCGTCGACAGCCCACCGGTGACGGGTCGAGGTCCCCTCAGCGGGTAGTCTCACAGCGAAAGTCCGGGCCGGAGCGCGCCATTCGTGGCCCCGTCAGGACGATGCAACCCCTTCTCATGAGGAGAACCCTGTGGCACGACTGTTCGGAACCGATGGAGTGCGCGGACGCGCGAACGGCGACATCACCGCAGAGCTCGCGGTCGAGCTCTCCGTGGGTGCGGCCCACGTCCTGGGCACGCTGGGCGCCTTCAACGGCTCCCGACCGCGCGCCATCGTCGCCCGCGATCCGCGCCCCTCCGGCGACTTCCTGTCGGCCGCCGTGTGCGCCGGGCTCGCCTCCGCCGGGGTCGACGTGCAGGACGCGGGCCTGCTGCCCACCCCGGGCCTCGCGTTCCTCGTGCAGTCCACCGGGGCGGACCTCGGTGTGATGATCTCCGCCTCCCACAACCCCCACCCGGACAACGGCATCAAGTTCTTCGCCCGCGGCGGCACCAAGCTGCCCGACGAGGTCGAGGACGCCATCGAAGCGCGCCTGGGGGAGCAGTGGGAGCGCCCGCAGGGGACCGACGTCGGCACCATCACGCCCTACGAGGGCGCGATCGACGCGTACGTCGAGCACCTCGTGGGCACCCTGGACCGCTCCCTCGAGGGCCTCACCGTCGTCGCCGACTGCGCCAACGGTGCCGCGAGCGTCACCGGACCGCTGGCCCTGAGCCGTGCCGGTGCGACCGTGCACGTGATCGGCGACCGCAGTGATGGCGGACTCATCAACGATGGCGTCGGCTCCACGCACCTCGGTCCGCTCCAGGACGCCGTGCGCACCCACGGCGCCGACATCGGCGTGGCGTTCGACGGCGATGCGGACCGCTGCCTCGCGGTCGACGCGAACGGCGACATCATCGACGGCGACCAGATCATGGGCATCCTCGCGCTCGACCTCAAGGAGCGCGGTCGCCTGCACGAGGACACCCTCGTGGTCACCGTGATGAGCAACCTCGGTCTCAAGCTGGCCATGCGCGAGCACGGCATCCACCTCGGCCAGACCGGGGTCGGGGACCGGTACGTGCTCGAGGAGATGAACCTCGGCGGGTTCTCGATCGGCGGCGAGCAGTCCGGCCACGTGATCATCGCCGAGCACGCCACCACCGGCGACGGCGAGCTCACCGCCCTGCACCTGCTGCAGCGGATGGCCGAGACCGGCCGCACCTCCCGCGAGCTCGCCGACGTCATGACCCGCCTCCCGCAGGCCCTGATCAATGTGAAGAACGTCGACAAGGCCAAGGCCACCATCGACCGCGGGGTCGCCGACGCGATCGAGGCCGCCGAGCGCGAGCTGGGGGAGACCGGCCGTGTGCTGCTGCGGCCCTCCGGCACCGAGCCCGTCGTGCGCGTCATGGTCGAGGCGCCGTCCGACGAGACCGCGTCCGCGATCGCCGAGCGCCTCGCCACCGTGGTCCGTGAGCGCGTAGGTCTCTGACCCGGAGCGCCGGTTGCCGACCCCGGAGCGCTGGTCCCTGACCCGGAGCGCCGGCCTCTGACATCGATTCCCCGGAAACGTGCCCTCAGCGGTACGTTTCCGGGGTTTCGTCGTCCCGGGACTGCTGCAGCTCCTCACGAGTCCCTCGAAACGTCCCGTCAGCGGTACGTTTCGAGGGACTCGGTGGGTTCTTCCCCGAGCAGGAGACCTTGGGCTTGGGCTCGGGCTCGGGACCCTGGGCTCGGGGACTGAGCTCGGGGACTGCGCCCGGCTCCGGTCCCGGGCGAGGTGCGCGTCAGACCTTGCGCAGCAGCACGGAGTGCACGCGGTGCTGGCCGTCCTTGCGCAGCACGAGGTCGGCGCGGCCGCGGTTGGGCAGCACGTTCTCGGTGAGGTTGGGGCCGTTGATGGTGCGCCAGATCCTCTGCGCGGTCTGCACGGCCTCGTCGTCGGTGAGGTCGGCGTAGCGGCGGAAGTACGACCGCGGGTCGGAGAAGGCGGTGCGTCGCAGCTGCAGGAACCGTTCCACGTACCAGCGCTGCACGTCCTCGACGCGGCCGTCGACGTAGATCGAGAAGTCGAAGAAGTCCGAGACCGCCATGCCCAGCCGGCCGTCGCGACGGGGGCGGGCGGGCTGCAGCACGTTGAGCCCTTCGAGGATGAGCACGTCGGGCTGCTCGACGACGACCTTCTCGTCCTTCAGGATGTCGTAGGTCAGGTGCGAGTACACGGGCGCCTCGACCCGGTCCTGCCCGGACTTCACATCGGAGACGAAGCGCAGCAGTTTGCGACGGTCGTAGCTCTCGGGGAAGCCCTTGCGGTGCATGATCCCGCGGGACTCGAGCTCCGCGTTGGGGAGCAGGAACCCGTCGGTCGTCACGAGCTGCACGCGCGGCGTCTCGGGCCAGCGGGCCATCAGCTCGCGCAGCAGACGCGCCGTGGTCGACTTGCCGACGGCCACGGACCCGGCCACGCCGATGATGTACGGGGTGCGCTGCTGGGGCTGGGCGAGGAAGCCCTCCCGGTCGCGCCGCAGGCTCTGCGCCGCCGCGACCTGGATGTTGAGCAGCCGGGAGATCGGCCGGTACACCGCGTCGACCTCCTGCAGGTCGATCCGGTCGCCGAGGCCGCGCAGGCGCACGACGTCGTCCTCGGAGAGGGGGAGGGGGGTCTGTTGTGACAGCCGGGCCCAGTCATCCCGCGGGATCTCCTCGAACGGGGTGACGGTGCTCGACGCTGAAGCGGCCTTCATGGCGCTGATTGTTCCAGCACCGCGGGCCGAATCCCGCCACCGGGCTGTCAGATGAGACCCGTGCGACGTCCAGCGGCGCGTCCTATCGGCCCCGAATGTCCCGTCCGGGACCCTGCGAGGGACCCGTGCGCGAATGTGACCGGCCGTGCGCACGTTCCGGCAGGCCCGTGCACGGGACCCCGCCACAGTGAGGAACGACTCCCACGGATTCCGCCTCCGGGACGAGATCCACGGCGGGGATCACTAGCGTGAGCGGCATGTGTGGAATCGTCGGATATGCAGGCCCGCAGGCCAAGGCCCCCTCCTCCCGTCCCGTGGACGTCGCCCTCCAGGGTCTGGCCCGTCTCGAGTACCGCGGCTATGACTCCGCGGGAGTCGCCGTGATCGATGATGGCTCGGTGCGCGTCACCAAGCGCGCCGGCAAGCTCGCGAACCTCCGTGCCGCCCTCGAGGGCGACACCGAGACGACCGGGCGCGTCGCGATCGCCCACACCCGCTGGGCCACGCACGGCGGCCCGACCGACACCAACGCCCACCCGCACCTCGGCGGCCGTGAGGGCGAGATCGCCGTCGTGCACAACGGCATCATCGAGAACTTCGCGCACCTGCGCGCCGAGCTCGAGGCCGACGGATACCTCTTCGCCTCCGAGACCGACTCCGAGGCCGCCGCGCACCTGGTGGCCCGCGAGATGGAGACCGCCGGTGACCTCACCGAGGCGATGCGCCGCGCGGCAGCCTCCCTCGAAGGCGCCTTCACCCTGCTCGCCGTGCACCGCGACGCCCCCGACACGGTGGTCGCCGCCCGCCGCAACTCCCCGCTGGTCGTGGGACTGGGCGAGGGCGAGAACTTCCTGGGCTCCGACGTCGCCGCGTTCGTGGATTCCACCAAGGAAGCCCTGGAGATCGGTCAGGACCAGGTCGTCACCGTCACCGCGGACGACGTGCGCATCATCGACTTCGAGGGCCACGAGGTCACCGACGCCAAGCGTTACACGATCGAGTGGGACGCCGCGGCCGCGCAGAAGGGCGGCTACCCGTCCTTCATGGCCAAGGAGATCCACGAACAGGCCAGCGCCGTGGCCGACACCCTGCTGGGCCGCCTCGAGGACGGGGCGCTCCAGCTGGACGAGATGGACATCGACCCCTCCGTGCTGCGCAGCGTCGACAAGATCGTCGTGGTCGCCTGCGGCACCGCCGCGAACGCCGGCGCGGTGGCGAAGTACGCCATCGAGCACTGGTGCCGCATCCCCACCGAGGTCGAGCTCGCCCACGAGTTCCGCTACCGCGACCCGGTCGTCACCGAGAAGACCCTCGTGGTCGCGATCTCGCAGTCCGGCGAGACCATGGACACCCTGATGGCCGTGCGCCACGCCCGCGAGCAGGGTGCCAAGGTCATCGCCATCTGCAACACCCGCGGCTCCACGATCCCGCGCGAGTCCGATGCGGCGCTGTACCTGCACGTGGGCCCGGAGATCGCCGTCGCCTCGACCAAGGCGTACCTGGGCCAGATCGCCGCCTGCTACCTGCTGGGCCTGTTCCTGGCCCAGGTGCGCGGCAACCTCTACCCCGACGAGATCGCCGCACTGATGGGCGACCTCGAACAGATCCCCGAGCAGATCCAGCAGGTGCTGGACAGCTCCGCGCAGGTCGAGAAGCTCGCCCAGGACATGAAGGACGCCACCAGCGTGCTCTTCCTGGGCCGCCATGTGGGCTACCCGACCGCCATGGAGGGCGCGCTCAAGCTCAAGGAGATCGCCTACATCCACGCCGAGGGTTTCGCCGCCGGCGAGCTCAAGCACGGGCCGATCGCCCTGGTCGAGGAGGGACAGCCGGTGTTCGTCATCGTGCCCTCGCCCAACGGTCGCCACTCCCTGCACTCCAAGGTCGTCTCCAACATCCAGGAGGTGCGCGCCCGCGGCGCCCGCACCCTGGTGATCGCCGAGGAGGGCGACGACGCAGTGCTCCCGTACGCCGACGAAGTGATCAGGGTGCCCGCGACCCGCACCCTGTTCGCCGCGCTGCTGACCGTGATCCCGCTGCAGATCTTCTCCTGCGAGCTCGCCACGGCGAAGGGCCTGGACGTGGACCAGCCGCGCAACCTGGCGAAGTCCGTCACCGTCGAATGAGCGTTTGACCTGCACCTCCGCACGCACCCGGGTCAGGGTGTGATACTGCGGGGATGAGCAGCATTCCCACCGCGACCACGGCGCCCGGCCCCGAGGACAGCTTCGGAGGTCGGGCGTTCGCGCCTGCGGACGACGGCACCGTGGTGGGGGTGGGCATCGACGTCGTGGACATCTCCCGGCTCGCGGGGATGATCGACCGCACTCCGGCCCTGCTCGAGCGCCTGTTCACGCCGGGGGAGCGGGGTCTCTCCGACGCCTCGCGGGCCGCGCGGGTCGCCGCGAAGGAAGCCGTCGGCAAGGCGCTGGGCGCCCCCGGGGACTTCTCCTGGCAGGACGTGACCGTGCAGAAGACGCCGACGCGCCGCCCTTATCTGCAGCTGCGCGGGGCGACGCTGCGGGCCGCCGAGCTCGCCGGGGTGCGCCACCTGCATCTCTCGCTCTCGCACGACGGGGACATCGCCACCGCGATCGTGGTCGCCGAACGGGAGGGCCGATGATCAGCGCCTACACCGCCGAGGACATCCGCGCCGCGGAGCGCCCGCTGCTCGAGGAGGGCCAGCCGCTCATGCAGCGCGCCGCCCGCGCCCTGGCCGGCCACGTCGCGAAGCGGATGCGCACGCCGGAGGCGCCGCACGTCCTCGTGCTGGCCGGCAGCGGCGCGAACGGCGGCGATGCCCTGCACGCGGCGGCGATCCTGCGCGGCGAGGGCATCACGGCCGACGCGATCTCCACCGCCGAGTCGCTCCATGAGCAGGGCGCTGCCGCACTGCGTGCCGCCGACGGAATGATCCATCCCCTGGCGCAGCTCGCCCCCGAGGACCTCGGGGCCCTGCTCACCGAGGCGGACCTCGTGCTGGATGCGATCGTCGGCATCGGCGGGCGTCCCGAGATCCCCGTCGGGCTCGTCCCGCTGCTGGAGGCGGTCTCCGCAGCCGGCGTCCCCGTGCTCGCCGTCGACCTTCCCAGCTTCGTCGACGCGACCACCGGCCAGGCCGCTCCCGGCGCCCTCGCGGCCCAGGAGACGGTCACCTTCGGAGCGCTCAAGGCAGGCCTGCTGCTGCCCGGAGGCGCCGAGCTCGCCGGGCGCATCCACCCCGTCGACCTCGGACTGGAGGAGCACCTGCCCCCGGCTCCCGCGGTCCGTCGGCTCGAGAACGACGACGTGCGTGCCCTCTGGCCCCACCCCGGGCGTGACGCGACCAAGTACTCCCGCGGCGTGGTCGCCCTCGCCGCGGGCAGCGTCCGCTTCCCCGGAGCGGCGGTGCTCGCGACCTCCGGTGCCGCCCGTGCCGGCGCCGGCATGGTCCGCTGCCTGGCCCCGCAGGCCGTCCTCGATCTCGTGCTGCGTGCGCGCCCCGAGATCGTCGGCCACCGGACCGACACCGTCGACCTCGAGGAGATCGGGCGCACGCACGCGCTCGTCGTCGGCCCCGGGCTCCCGGGTGAGGATCCTCGCACCCGCACCGGCGTGGCCCTGCTCGCCGACGGCGGGGACCTCGACCGCGGCGTGATCGATGCCGGCGGGCTCGAGGCGATCACGCCACAGCAGCATTTCGGTCCGGACGTTGTCCTCACCCCGCACCGCGGAGAGGCCGACCGGCTCTCCGAGCGGTTCGGCCTGGACACCCACCTCCCCGGGCCCGCTCTGGCGACCGCGCTCGCGGGACGGACCGGGGCGACCGTCCTGCTCAAGGGCGCGATCACGCTGATCGCCCCGGGGGACGGAGCTCCTCTTCGCAGCCAGGACGACGCGACGGCGCAGCTCGCCACGGCGGGCACCGGCGACGTGCTCGCCGGCGTGCTGGGCACCCTTCTCGCCGCCGGTCTGAACGGACCCGATGCCGCCGCGCTCGCCGCGATCCTGCATGGCAGAGCGGGCCGACTCGCCTCCCTCGACGGGCGCCTGCCGCTCGTCGCCCTCGACGTCGCCGATCACCTGCCCCGTGCTCTCGGGGATATCCTGGCGGACGCCCTGTCGTGATCCTAGGAGCCCGATGACCATCCCGATCCCTGCTGAGGACCCTCGGCACGTGCCCAACCGGGCCGTGATCGACCCCTCGGCGATCACCCAGAACACCCGCGCCCTGACCGGGCAGCTCGAGGAGCACACCGCCCTCATGGCCGTGGTCAAGGCCGACGGGTACGGGCACGGCATGCTCACCGCCGCCCGCGCCGCCCTCGAAGGCGGTGCCACCTGGCTCGGCGTCGCCCACCCCGCCAGCGCCCTCGCACTCAGCCGCGCCGGCCTCGACGTGCACATCCTGACCTGGCTGTACGAACCGCACACCGCCGCGATCGTGCTGCCCGAGGTGATCAGCTCGGGGATCGACGTGTCCGTCGGCTCGCCCGAGATGCTCGCGCTGGTCGCCGACGCCGCCCGCCAGGCCGACCGCCGCGCCCGCGTCCATCTGAAGATCGATACGGGCATGGGCCGCAACGGTGTCCTGCCCGAGCACATCCGGGAGATCGGTGCCGCCATGCGGGAGGACGACTTCATCGAGGTCGTCGCCGCCTGGACCCACCTGACCAGCGCGGACGATCCCGCGGACCCCTCCACCGATCGCGAGGTGGCGCTGTTCGACTCGGCCTGCGACGCGCTCGCCGACGAGGTCGGCCCGATCCCGCTGCAGCACCTGGCCAACTCCGCAGCCCTCCTGACCCGGCCCGACCTGCACCGCGACATCGTGCGCCCCGGAATCGCCCTGTACGGCTACCCGCCGGTGGCGACCGACGTCCAGTTGCGCCCGGCGATGACCCTCACCAGCCGCCTGGCCCTGGTCAAGGACGTCCCGGAAGGGCACAGCATCGGCTATGGCCGGATCCGCACCACCGCGCGGCGCACACGCCTGGGCCTGGTGCCGATCGGCTACGCCGACGGGTTGCACCGGGCCGGCAGCGACCAGTGCGAAGTGCTCGTGCGCACCGCTTCCGGCGACCGCCGCGCCCCCCAGGTGGGACGCATCAGCATGGACCAGATCGTCATCGACCTGGGACCGGACACCGACGCCCGCGCCGGCGACCAGGTGTTCCTGTTCGGCGACGCCGGGGAGGCGCCGACGGACCCCTCCGCCTCGACTGCCGAGGACTGGGCGCGCGCCGCCGGGACCATCCCCTACGAGGTCCTCACCTCGGTCTCCGGTCGGGTCACCCGCGAGGTGCGCGCATGACCCGCCACGGCGACCTCGAGGCCGGATCTCCCGAGGCCGGGTCCTTCGGTGCACGTGGTCTCGAGGGCCAGGACCCCGGCGCTCGGACCCTGGAACCCCGGCCTCTCGACGCCCGCACCCTGGAGGTCCGGACCCTCGACGCCGACGGGACCCGCGCCGTCGCGGTCGCCCTCGCCGGCGTGCTGCGGCCAGGCGACGTGCTGATCCTCGACGGGCCCCTGGGCGCCGGGAAGACCACCTTCACCCAGGGCCTCGGCGCCGGGCTGGAGGTGCGCGGCCCCGTCGCCTCCCCGACCTTCGTCATCGAGCGGGTGCACCCGAGCCTCCGTGGCGGCCCTGCCCTCGTGCACGTGGACGCCTACCGGCTGGGCGCCGACGGCGACATCGACGACCTCGACCTGGAGGCGGACCTCGACGAGGCCGTCACCGTCGTGGAATGGGGACGCGGCCGCGTGGAGCACCTCGTGGACTCCTACCTGCTCCTCGAGCTCGAGCGTCCCGACCAGGTGGACGACTCCGACGACCCCGACGAGCCCCGGACCCTGCGCCTGACCCCGAGCGGGCCACGCTGGGACCGGAGCTCCCGCGCCGAGCTGCGCGACGCCCTGTCCCCGCTGCCTGCTGTGACGGCCGACCGAGATGTGACGGCCGACCGAGATGTGACGGCCGACAGCGGTGTGGCGGCCGACGGCGGTGCGGCGGCCGACGGCGGTGCGGCGGCCGACGACGCCGTGACAGTCGACGGCGACTCCGTGACGACCGCACAGGCAGGCCCCCCGATCGGTCCCAGGACCGCATCGACTACTGAGGAGAACCGCTGATGCTGCTGGGAATCGACACCTCCGGGGCCGTGAGCGTCGCCGTGGCGCGCGGCGCCCTCGACGGCTCGACGCCGGAGATCCTCGCCGTGCGCGGGGACGAGCGCTCGCGTCATCACGACGAGGTGCTGCTGTCTCTCGTCGACGAGGCGATGGGAGCGGTCGGCGTGCAGCGCGCCGACCTCACCGGGCTCGTCGTGGGGCGCGGCCCGGGCCCCTTCACCGGTCTGCGCGTCGGGCTGGTGGCCGCACGCAGCATCGCCGGGGTGCTCGGGATCCCGCTGTACGGTCTCAGCTCCCTCGATGCCCTCGCCCACCAGGCGCTCGCCACCGCGGATACCTCGCCGGTGACGGTGGGCGTGGCGCTGGACGCACGACGCCGCGAGGTCTACCACGCCCGCTTCCGTCGGGACGAGGACGGCACGGTGACTCGCACCAGCGACCCCGCCGTCGACCTCCCGGCAGCTGTCTCCGAGGAGCTGTCGGCCTGCGATCTGCTCGTCGGTTCCGGGACGGCGATCTACCCGGATCTGCTACCGGCCACCGTGGAGATGGCCCATGTGGACGCCGGGCACCTCATCCTCGCCGCCGCGCAGCTGACGGGCCAGGGCATCGACCTCTCCAGCACCGAGCCGATGTACCTGCGCGCGCCCGACGCCGCCAAGCCCACCGCGCGCAAGAGCGCCCTGGGCCGCTGAGCGCGGGGCAGCGGAGATGACGACCGGAGCGGGCTCGGTCCCACCGTCCGACGGGACGCGTCCGGTAGCACCGGAGGCCTGGGCGCTGCGCCCCGCGACACTCGCCGACGTCGAGGAGATCGCCTTCGCCGAGCTCGAGCTGTTCCCCGACGAGGCCTGGACCGTGTTCCAGCTCGCCGAGGAGATCGAGCACCCGGATCGGCGCTACGTGCTCGCCGCCACGGGTGCTGAGGCGAGCGGTGAGCTGCTCGGCTATGCGGGGATCATGATCGGCGGAGACCTGGCTGATCTGCACACCATCGGTACCCTGCGTGAGGGCGTCGGCATCGGACGTGCACTGCTCGCCTGGTGCGAGGAACAGGCCCGTCGCGGGGGAGCGGAGCGCCTGCTTCTCGAGGTGCGCGAGGACAACGAACGGGCCCGGGCCTTCTACTCACGGTCCGGGTACCAGGAGATCGATCGCCGCCGGGGCTACTACCGGATCCGGGGCCGACGCATCGATGCCCTGGTCATGCAGCGCCAGCTCGGCGCCTGAGCCAACTCGCCCACCCGCACCCGCACCCGGACCCGCACCCCTCGCCCCACCCGCACCCCTCGCCCCACCCGCACCCCTCGCCGGTCTGGACCCGGTGGACGCCTGCCGAGTCCCTCGTTTCGTACCGAGGGTGGGACGTTTCGGTGGACTCGGTGGGCGTGTCGATGAAAAGGGGACGAACGCGCCGGTGGACGCCTGCCGAGTCCCTCGTTTCGTACCGAGGGTGGGACGTTTCGGTGGACTCGGTGGGCGTGTCGATGAAAAGGGGACGAACGCGCCGGTGGATGCCCGCCGAGTCCCTCGTTTCGTCCCGATGGTGGGACGTTTCGGTGGACTCGTGGACTCGTGGACTCGTGGACTCGTGGACTCGGTGGACTCGGTGGACCCGGTGGACCCGGGGGTCAGAGGAAGTCGCGCACCTTCTGGAACAGATCCGGGTAACGGCTGGTCAGCCGCACCACACCGATGCGCAGGCCGACCAGGAAGGCGATGACACCGACGGCGAACGAGACGATGCCGGCCACGAGCAGCAGCAAGTCGCTGCCCACGACGAGGCCCCAGATCGCCAGCCCTATCGTCGGGATCTGCGGCACGAACACCGCGACCATGGCGATCGTCATCGTGAGCATCGCGTTCGTGCTCGAGGCGGACTTGTCCTTCATCGGATTGGTACCGGGCGCGGACGCCGGGTAGGGCAGGATCGCCGAGATCGCGACCGAGCTGCCCCATCCGGTGGCCATCGAGCCGAGTGAGGCCAGCACGATGAGCGGGATGAGATGGGGCAGGCCGTACAGCAGCGGGATCACGGCGGCGACGACGATCACCGGCGGCACCATGAGCAGGGCCATCGCCGCGACCCGGCCCAGCAGGTTCGCACGCGCCGGAAGGTTTGCGGTGATGTTGACCCAGCCCGAGGGGCCGTCGAACCCGATCTCGTTGCACAGGGTGATCCCGCTGATACCGCACATCAGGACCACCATGGCGAGCATCATGGGCCGCGACTCCGGGAGCATCAGCCCCATCGCCACGAAGAACACGATGACCAGCGGATAGATGCCAATCGCGGCCAGGTAGCGGGTGTCACGGCGCCAGTACCGCAGCGACTTCCCCAGCACCGCACCGAAGGCCGTCGGCTTCACGAAGCGCGGCACCAGGGCGGAGACCTTCGTGGTCCCAGAGGAGGCATCGCCGGACAGGGCCGAGGTGAGCGAGGCATCGAGCGAACGACGCCACCACAGCCAGGTCAGCGCGATCGCGGCCGCCCCGATGACGAGGCGCACCAGCGCCGCCAGCACGTGGCCCTCGGCGAGGTCCATGGGAGCGGCGAAGAGAGCGCCGAAGGGTGTCCAGGCCAGCACGTCGATCACCGGGGGCAGCCAACGCATCAGGAAGTCCACGTCGATCTCCGCGACCTTCTGCATGCCCAGGGAGAAGCCGTAGATCACGGCGAGCATGACCAGCATGCCGATGATCCCGCCCAGCTCGCGCCCGCTGCGCGACGAGGCACGGCTCGCCGAATGCGCGAACCAGGCGCGCGGCAGCAGCAGGCACAGACCGAGCCCGGCGAGGTTCGCAGGGATCAGCAGCACGATGGCGGCGATGATCCACCCCACGCCGTGGCCGTAGAGCACCAGCCACAGCACCTCGAAGGCGGTGGCGATGACCAGCGCGACCAGGGTGAACAGGCTGGGCAGGCCGAGCACGGCCGCAGCGAACAGGCCGGGCTGCAGCTCCTTGCCGCTGCGCGGGAACAGTGCGAAACGGCGTGGATCCAGCGTGTCGTCGAGGCCGAAGGCCAGGACGGGGATCAGGAACCACAGCAGAACCGTCAGGGCGCCGAGGCCGCGGATGATCATCGGGAACAGATCACCCTCGCCGCTCCACAGCGTCGCGCCGAGGAAGGCGAACACCAGGCCGACGAGACCGCCCGCGCCGTACAGCACGCCGATGATGGTGCCGATGAGCTTGCCGATGTTCTTGCGGTAGGACCGCTTCCACAGGGTCCACTTCAGCGTCATCAGCAGGCGGATGAGGGACTTCTGGGAGACCGCGCCGTGGGCGACGTCCGTCGCGGACGCGGTGGCGGCGTGCTCGCTGCTCAGGACTCCAACCACGACAGGCTCCCTTCGGCGACGTCGCCGCCGCCCACGAGATCGATGAACGTCTGCACGAGGCTGCCGCCCTGGCGGACC
Source organism: Brachybacterium sp. 107 (assembly GCF_052379725.1). Classification (NCBI taxonomy): domain Bacteria; kingdom Bacillati; phylum Actinomycetota; class Actinomycetes; order Micrococcales; family Dermabacteraceae; genus Brachybacterium; species Brachybacterium sp. 107. The sequence continues at coordinate 159,725 of NZ_JBQSYW010000007.1, forward strand.
TCGTCGAGCGTGCCGTCTGCCAGGAGCGCGCCGTCCGCGATGATCGCGACGTGGCTGCACAGGCCCTCGACCAGCTCCATCGCGTGGCTGGACAGCACCACGGTGCCGCCGCCGTCGACGTAGGCCGTGAGGATCTTCCGGATCACCTGTGCGGAGACGGGGTCGACCGCCTCGAGCGGCTCGTCGAGGATCAGCAGGCGCGGCGCATGGAGCAGGGCGCAGGCCAGAAGGATCTTCTTGGTCATGCCCGCCGAATAGTCGACGACGAGCTTGCCGTCCTCGCCCTCGAGGTCCAGAGCGGCGAGCAGCGATGCGCTGCGCTCCTCGACGACGTCGGCCTCCATGCCACGGATGAGGCCGACATAGGTCAGCAGTTCCCGACCGGTCAGCCGGTCGAAGGTGCGCAGACCGTCGGCCAGCACACCCAGCTGGCTCTTCGCGGCCGTGGGGGCGGCCCACATGTCGGTTCCGAGCACGTGCGCGGTGCCGCTGTCGGGCCGCAGCAGGCCGGTCGCCATCGAGAGGGTGGTGGTCTTGCCGGCGCCGTTGGGGCCCACCATCCCGTAGAAGGAGCCGCGCGGCACGTTGAGGGAGATCCCGTGGACCACCTCGGTCTTGCCGAAGGTCTTGCGCAGGCCGCGGATCGACAGCGCGGACTGCGTCGGGAGAGCGGTGTCGGCTCCGACGGGCGCCGCGGCACCCGTGACCGGCGCTGCAGGGCCGGGCGCGGACGGGGCAGAGGAGTCGGTCGCCGACGGAGCGGGGGAACCGGTCGGGGTCGAGGAGGACGGGTCGGCTGTGTGCATGGGATCACGCTACCGAGCGTCTGGTCGGCGTGGTGTCCTCCAGTCGGTGGGAACGGGGCCGACCTTCGTCGGGGTGCGCGCTCCGGGAGGCGTCCCGGAGGATGCTGTGCAACTAGGATGCGCAGGAGTCGTCCTGGCACCGAGGGAAGGAACCCCATGTCGAAGCTGCGCCCCACTCCGCGGGCACCTGGCCTGGCGCAGGAGGTCGAGGAGATCCCGCTCGGCGTGCGTCGCCTGGCAGCCTGGTCCTGGCGGATCCTCGTGATCGTCACTGCGACGGCGCTGATCCTCTACGGCCTGCTCCAGATCACCGGGATCGTCATCCCGGTGCTGCTCGCGGTTCTCCTCGCCGTGCTGCTGACCCCTGTGGTCAAGCTGCTCACGCGCTATACGTTCCTGGGTCGCGGGGCGGCCAGCGGGGTCGCCCTGCTCGGCCTGCTGCTCGTGGTCGCGGGCATGTTCACCCTCGCTGGTCGGCAGCTGATCGCCAAGTGGGCGGACATCCAGGACAAGCTGGTCACGGGCTTCGAATCCGTGTCGGAGTGGGCGAAGACGACCTTCCAGATCGATGCACCGATGATCAACTCGGCCCTCGACGAGGGGCTGGCCAAGCTCCAGGAGAACGCGGACACGCTGCTCAACTCGGCGGTCAGCACGGCCGCGGTGCTCGGCAACCTCGTCACCGGCGTCCTGATCATGCTGTTCACGCTGTTCTTCCTGCTCTCGAGCGGCCCGACGATCTGGCGCTGGGTCGTGGGGCTCCTGCCGCCGGCCGCCCGAACCGGCACTCACGAGGCATTCCGCCGGGGCTGGAAGGCGCTGTCGGCCTATGTGCGCACCCAGATCCTCGTGGCCGCCGTCGACGCCGTGGGCATCTCGATCGGCATGGTCGCCCTCGGCCTAGGCTCCTATGCGGTGCCGATCTGGCTGCTCGTGTTCCTGTTCTCCTTCATCCCGCTGGTCGGCGCGATCGCCTCGGGCATCATCGCCGTGCTCCTCGTGCTGGTGCTGCAGAACTGGATCTTCGCCCTGATCATGCTCGGCATCGTGCTGCTCGTGCAGCAGCTCGAAGGCAATGTGCTCCAGCCCCTGCTCATGGGCAAGGCCGTCGAGCTGCACCCGCTCGCCGTGTTCCTGGGCGTGGCCGGCGGCGCGATGATCGCCGGGATCCCCGGCGCCCTGTTCGCGATCCCGCTGATCGCGTTCGTCAACGCCACGCTGCTGTACATAGTGGGTCGTGATCCCAGCCCGGAGCTGGGTGTGGACTCCGCATCCCGGGATCATTTCGCGGCGCTCGCCGTGGGTCATCATCCCCATCTCGTTGATGTTGATGTTGATGCTGATGCTGATGCTGATGCTGAGTCGGATGTCAGCAGGGCCGAGGGCCGGGATACGAGCGACTCGCAGGCGCAGCCGGCGACCGTGTCGGAGGCGAAGTCCGCAGTACCGTCTGCAGACACCTCGGAGCAGTCGCCCGAGCAGGCCCCCGAATTCCCGACGAAGCCCACCCAGGAGTGACGCGGACGCGCCGGGCCTGAGTGCCCGGCGCGCACCGGGCGACAGAGAGCGGCCCCCGATCCGGCATCAGCTGGATCGGGGGCCGCTCTCGTCATGCTCCGGGCGGAGCATTGCGCACGGGGCGCATCACCTCACGGGGCGTAGGGCTTGGCCGTCAGGATCTCGATGGAGAACGACTTCCCGTTCGGTGCGGTGTACTCCACCGTGTCGCCCACCTTCGACCCGTGGATCGCACTGCCCAGCGGCGACTCGGAGGAGTACACCTCCAGGTCCGCGTTCTCTGCGATCTCCCGGTTGCCGAGCAGGAACGTGCGCTCCTTGCCGGCCATCGTGATGGCGACGACCATGCCGGGCTCGACGACACCGTCGTCCTTCGGCGCTTCGCCCACCACAGCATTCTTGAGGAGACGCTGGAGGTCGGCGATGCGAGCCTCCTGCTTCCCCTGTTCCTCACGGGCTGCGTGATAGCCGCCGTTCTCCTTGAGGTCGCCCTCGTCACGGGCAGCGGCGATGCGCTCCGCGATCTCGGTACGGCCCGGGCCCTCGAGCTCAGCGAGCTCCTGGGAAAGACGGTCGTACGCGTCCTGGGTGAGCCAGGCGCCATTCGGCTGGCTGCTCATGGGTTCACTCCTGTCGTCTTGGATCGAGCGCATCGAGGGCATCGTGAAAGAGCCCCCTATACGCGAATCACGGGGCACATGTCCTCATGCGCCCCGTGGTGCGGGTGATGATCACCGGCTCGATGCCGGTTTCGGGATACCTTACACCGCGCAATTCAGGGTTTCCCGAAGGCTCAAGGAGTTTCGCGCTGCGAGTAATTCGAGCGGCAGTTCCCAGGCGTCCGCCTCCCGGGGGCGGCTTCTGGGCGGATTCGACGGAGGGAGTCGGCCAGAGCGGTCACGATCAGGTGGGATCGGGGATCGGGGATCGGGGATCGGGGATCGGGGATCGAGGATCGGGGATCGAGGGCCGGAGATCGGGGGCCGAGGGCCGAGGGCCGGGGGCCGGGGGCCGGGGGTTCAGGGTCAGGCGGGCTCGCACGCCACGATCTCGGCTGAGACGGCTTTGCCCTGGGTGGAGATCTCCACCGAGTGCACGGTCTGGCGCTCCGTCTGGGCGGGGATGGTGGTCTCGACGAACCCGACCTGCGCGCGGCCCTCGTTGAGGGCCTGGATGCGGCAGGTGGCCTCGGTGCCAGGATCCATGGTGAGGGAGTACTGCACGGCGATGACGTCATCGGCCACGTGGTCGTATCCGACCAGGTCGGCCCGGATGGGTGGGCTCGCGACCCAGTAGCCGACCAGGGCGACCACGGCGAGGAAGGCAGCGGCGACGAGCGCGATGAGGATCCGGGCGGTGCGCTTCGAGATCTTCGGGGCGCCGTAGCGATCGGCCGGGCGCTGCAAGGTGCCGTTCATGAGTCCATCCTCCCAGACCTCTCGATGCTGACTTCCCAGGGGAGCGCAGGCGCCCGGGAGGGCCCGGTCACGTCTGTCGGCCCCGTGTCCGTCGCCCCGTGAACCCTCAGGCCACGTGGCGTACGATCGGACGCTGTAACGGCACGCCCGAGATGCCGCTGCCGGGCCCCGGGGTGCCTCGTCCCCGAGCCGATGATCCGAGGAGAACCGTGACCGTCCAGTTGCCAGCGCCCGATGAAACCCTGCGGATGGTGGCCGTCCACGCGCACCCGGATGACGAGTCCTCCAAGGGGGCCGGTACGACCGCGCGCTATGCCCGCGAGGGTGTGCAGGTCACGGTCATCACCTGCACCGGCGGGGAGCGCGGGGACGTGCTGAACCCTCGGCTGCGCGACGATCCCACCCTGACCCGCGACGTCCTGCCGACCGTGCGGCGCCAGGAGATGGCTGCGGCCCAGGAGATCCTCGGCGTGGATCATGAATGGCTGGGCTTCGTCGATTCGGGGCTTCCTGAGGGTGATCCGCTGCCCCCGCTCCCCGCGGGCAGCTTCGCCACCTTGAGCCCCGAGGAGGCCGCCCGCCCGCTGGTGGAAGCCATCCGTCGGCTGCGCCCGCACGTGCTGACCACGTACGACGAGAACGGCGGCTATCCGCACCCCGATCACATCCAGACCAACCGGATCAGCGTCGCGGCCTTCGACCTCGCCGCGGATCCGCACTTCGCTCCGGAGCTCGGTGAGCCCTGGGCGGTCGCCAAGCTCTACTACATCAACGGATTCCATCGTCAACGGTTCTCCGCCGTCGCTCGGCACCTGCGGGCCGCCGGCGCTCCGAACGAGGAGCTCGAGCAGATGATGGAACGCTTCGACGAGTCGACGGACCGGTTGCTGACGACCAGGATCGACGTGCGCGACTATCTCGGGGTGCGCGATGACGCTCTGCGCGCGCACGCCACCCAGGTGGACCCCGACGGTCCGTTCTTCCGGATCTCGCATGATGTGGAGACCGCGGTGTGGGGCACCGAGGACTACGAGCTGCACATCTCCCGGATCGGCGTGAAGCTGCCGGAGAACGACCTGTTCGCCGGGCTGCGCGACGAGACGATCGAGGCTCGCGCATGATCGGTGCGCAGTTCAAGTCCGCGGCAGGCATGCTCCTGGCCGACCCCTTCCCCTCGGATGGTGGTCCCTCGGACGGCGGCGGCTTCACCTCCGTCTCCGTCTCCCCGGGCCTGCCCGGCTTCATCGCGATGTTCATCCTCGCGGTGGCCGTGGTGCTGCTGGTGCTCGACATGACCCGACGCACGCGACGCGTCAAGGCTCGCGCCGCAGTGCAGGAGCGCATGGACGCCGAGCAGGCCGAGCGCGACGCCACCGCGGCGGCCTCTGAGGGCGAGGACGCCCCTGAGGGCACCGCGGGTCCCCTGCGTCCCGGCGATCCCTCCGACGTCGATGACGCCGAGGACCAGGCCCCGCGGGAGGCGGCGGAGGAGAGCTCGCTCGAGACCTCGGGCGACGTGGCGGGCATCCCAGCAGATCCTCGGCCCTCGCCAGCGCACGACGTCGATCGCGACTCCGACGACGACGCCGACGGCTCGGGCGGCGACGACCGCCGCTGAGACGTTGGCCGTCGCCGAGACGTCGGCCGCCGTGGGGGATCGCTGTGTCCCTCAGGTGGGGGCGGCCGCTCCGCTCAGGCGGCGGCGGACAAGTCGCTCGGACGGCCGCGGCCACGCGGCTCTGACGACGTCGCCGTCCCGTTCAGACGACGGCGGTCGCGACCGCGGCGAAGTGGCAGCCGAAGCCGATCAGCGTTCCCGCGTGGAAGATCTCGTGGAATCCGAACCAGGCAGGTGACGGGTTGGGCTTCTTGAGCGCATAGACGACGGCGCCGACCGTGTAGGCCAGGCCGCCGATGGACAGCAGCCAGACCACGGACCAGCCGGCAGAAGCCTGGAGGGCCGGCATGTAGAAGACCGCCACCCAGCCCAGGGCGACGTAGGCCGGGACGTACAGCCAGCGCGGGGCGTTCGTCCAGAACAGACGGAAGCACACGCCGACCAGCGCACCGCCCCACGCGATGCCGAGCAGGGTGATCGCCTGGCGCGGGGCGAGCATCGCCACCGCGATGGGGGTGTACGTGCCGGCGATGATGAGGAAGATGTTCGCGTGGTCGAAGCGGCGCAGCATGATCGCGCGCTGGGGCGTCCAGGTGCCGCGGTGGTAGACGGCGCTGATGCCGAACAGCATCCCCGCGGTCAGCACGAAGACGGCACACGCGAGCCGCACCGCGAGCGTGTCGCCGAACGCGACCAGCAGCAGACCGGCCACCAGCGAGGTGGGGAAAGCGATCAGGTGGAGCATGCCCCGCAGCCGTGGCTTCGGCAGCTGCAGCCCGAGCTGAGCGGCCCGAGCGGCCATCGCCCGTGTCAGGGTCTTCGGGGCGAAGGGATGAGTCTCCGCCGTGGGGATCCCCGCGTCGGGGTCGATGCGGGGAGCTCCTGACTCTGCCATCGCCTCCGCGGCCTCCTGCAGCGCTGGATCCTCCGCCGAGACGGCAGTGCGAGCTGTGGGGGAGGAGCTGGGTGCTGCGGCATGGTCCCGCCGGGTGGCGTGCGATGGAGTGGTCCTCGAGGAGCTGTCGCCGTCCTCGGGACGCGGCCCGTTAGTCATGCCGAAATCGTAACCTACGGCAACGTAACTTAGCGGTGCCCCACGTGACGATCCGGTGAGGATTGCGGGGAAACGGCGAGGTCGGCATCCCGCATCGTCGATACTGGATGGGTGCGGCGTCATGGGTCGGGCCGCACAGAGCGTGCCGTGCACGGACCCGGCGCCCCACGGCGGCCGGGGCATCACCTCGGACCCTGTGAACGGAGGCTGCAATGGATGACGACGGCCTTCTGTATCGCGTCTACGAACGTCGGCTCACCAAGGAGCTCGAAGCCTTCGAGCTCCCGCAGCATCTCGGCGTCATCGTCGACGGCAACCGGCGCTGGGCGAAAGAGGCCGGCGAGTCCACCGAGCATGGTCATCGAGCCGGCGCCGCGAAGATCGTCGAATTCCTCTCCTGGTGCGAGGATCTGAAGATCCCGCTGGTCACCGTGTGGATGCTGTCCACCGACAATCTGAGCCGCCCGCCCGAGGAGCTCGTCGCGCTCTACGAGATCATCGCCTCGACCGTCGCGCAGATCGCCGAGGCAGGCTATTGCGTGCGGCTGACCGGCACCGCGGAGGCGCTGCCCGACGACGTCCGCGCCGGCATCGCCCGGATCCAGGAGCGCGCCGCCCCGGACTCCGAGCTCACGGTCAACGTCGCCATCGGCTATGGCGGCCGCGAGGAGATCGTCGACGCCGTGCAGGAGCTCGTGCGCGACCTCGGCGCGCAGGGCCGCTCCCCGGAGGACATCGCCGCCGCGATCAGCGTCGACTCGATCACGGAGCACCTCTACACCCGGGGGCAGCCGGATCCTGATCTGATCATCCGCACCTCGGGCGAACAGCGACTGTCCGGATTCCTGCTCTGGCAGTCGGTCCACTCCGAGTACTGGTTCTGCGAGACCTATTGGCCGGGCTTCCGCCGGATCGACCTCCTGCGCGCGCTGCGCGACTTCTGCCGACGAGAGCGACGCTACGGAGTCTGACCTCTACACCACCGTCGTCCAGGCCCGGTCCACACCCTGGTTGAGCACTGACGTCGGCCTCGCGCGTCGCCCCGACCGTCGGCCTGACCGTCAGCCCGGACGCCGGCCTCGACCGTCGGACCCAGCCGTCGGGCCCAGTCGCCGGGCCCAGTCGTCGGGCCCAGTCGTCGGGCCCAGTCGCCGGGCCCAACCGTCGGCCATGAGGCACCGACGGTCGCCGATCATGTGCCCGCGCCTCCCGCCCCGGGCGTGTGACCGGTGGCACACTGGTTCCATCGGGTGCTCGGCAGAACACCCGGTGACGATCGGGTGAACGTCGAACCCGCCGACGGCGGGACGCGCCCGTGAGCGGGTGAGGACCCCGCTAGGGTCCAGGCATCCGCGCGATTTCGGGAGGCTCCGATGGACGACACCACCACAGCCCGCGAGACGATGTCCGCACAGACGGACGTCACAGGCTCCGGTACGAGGTTCACGTCGGGGGTGATCGGAGCCGCGAACAGGGACGGCTCGCCGGTGGTGCCCTCGTTGCGTCCCGGAGGAGCTCAGCAGATCCTCTCGGGCGTGGAGACCGGAGTGATCACCTACGTGGTGGACACTTCGGTGCTGCTGTCGGACCCGCTCTCGCTGCACCGCTTCGCCGAGCATGACGTCGTGCTGCCGATCGTGGTCGTCACCGAGCTCGAGGCGAAGCGGCACCATCCCGACCTCGGCTACTTCGCCCGGCAGGCGCTGCGTCTGCTCGATGATCTGCGCGAGCAGCACGGGAATCTCTCCGTGCCCCTGCCGATCGGCAAGGACGGCGGGCATGTGCAGGTGGAGCTCAACCACATGAACACCGCTTCGCTGCCCGACGGCTTCCGCCTCGGGGACAACGACACCCGTATCCTCGCGGTCGCCAAGAACCTGCAGCTCGAGGGCAAGGACGTCGTGCTGGTCTCCAAGGACCTGCCGATGCGCATCAAGGCCTCCGCCTCCGGGATCCATGCCGAGGAGTACCGGGCGGAGCTCGCCCGGGACCGCGGCTACACGGGCATGGTCACGACCTCGGTCGACGAGCAGACCATGACCGACCTCTACGACGGCCAGGTCGTCGAGATCCCCGAGGTCGCCCATCAGCCAGTGCACACCGGGCTGACGATCACCAGCCCGCGCGGCTCGGCACTGGGGCGGGTCACCCGGGACCGGCAGGTGACGCTGGTCCAGGGCGACCAGACCGTCTTCGGCGTCTCCGGTCGCTCCGCCGAGCAGCGCGTCGCGATCGATCTGCTCCAGGACGAGTCCGTCGGGATCGTCTCCCTGGGCGGTCGCGCCGGTACCGGGAAGAGCGCGCTCGCCCTGTGCGCCGGCCTCGAAGCGGTCCTCGAACGGCGCACCCAGCGCAAGATCATGGTGTTCCGTCCGCTGTTCGCCGTGGGCGGCCAGGAGCTCGGCTTCCTGCCCGGTGACCAGGGCGAGAAGATGGGACCCTGGGGCCAGGCCGTGTTCGACACGCTCAGCTCGATGGTCTCCCAGAACGTCATCGACGAGGTGCTCTCGCGGGGCATGCTCGAGGTGATGCCGTTGACCCATATCCGCGGACGCTCCCTGCACGACGCCTTCGTGATCGTCGACGAGGCGCAGTCCCTGGAGCGCAACGTGCTGCTGACCATGCTCTCCCGTGTCGGGCAGAACTCCCGTGTGGTGCTCACCCACGACGTGGCCCAGCGCGACAACCTCCGGATCGGTCGGTACGACGGCATCGCCTCGGTCGTGGAGGCGCTCAAGGAGAAGGAGCTGTTCGCACACATCACGCTGCAGCGCTCCGAGCGGTCCAAGGTCGCCGAACTGGTCACCCACGTCCTGGACGAGCCGGTGTTCTGAGCCGAGGTCGAGGTCGAGGTCGGGGCTGGGGCCGGGGCCGGGGCTCGGCCGACGTCGTCCCCGTCCCCAGCCCCGGCCCCCGGTCCGCGCTCGTCATCCCCGCCTGTCGCTCGTCATCCCCGCCTGTCGCTCGTCATCCCCGCCTGTCGCTCGCCATCCCCGCCTGTCGCTCGCCATCCCCATCTCTCGATCGCCACATCGTGCTGACTGGCGCGTCAGATGCAGGGTGCCTCGTATAACTGCTGCTTGCACACCAGGCGACGGTGGATGCGGTGGCACGTGCTGACTGGCGCGTCACATGCAGGGTGCCCCGTATACGTGCTGCCTGCACACCAGGCGACGGTGGATGCGGTCGCACCTCGCTATCGACTCGCCGTAGCGAGGGGTACAGGTGGAGTAGAGGCTCAGGAGCGCAGATGCTGCAGGCAGGCAGGGGCGCAGGTGGTGCAGGCGGCCACGGAAGGACGATCGGCACGGGTAGGGCCCGCGGCGCTCGAGCGCGAGACCGACGGCATCGGCGACCCTGGCTCGGTTCGGTCGGACCTGGCTCCGCACTTCACCTTTCGGTGCGGCTGAGGCCAGCTCGGACCGGGACTGTCACCAGGCTGGCTCTGGCTCTGGCTCTGGCTCCGGCTCCGGCCCGGCCCGGCCCGGCCGTGGCTCCGGCCCTGGCTCCGGCTCCTGGCCCTTGCCAAGACCCTGGTGCGGTGCGTCTCTCTCTCCTCCCCATACCGGGTCGGTCCACACCGGCACTCCTCTGCCCTCGAACTCACCACATCTGGTGATGGGGTGCGCGCATGGAGATCCCCGGAATCCGTCATCGGAACCAGCTTCGGCGGGAGGGCTGGACACGGCGCGAGCTCGACCGATGGAAGCGGTCCGGCGCGACCGTCAGCAGGCAGCCGTGGTACCTGACCGATTCTGCACCGCCGGCGCTTGTCGGCCTTCTGGCGTTAGGTGTTCGGCCCACGTGCTTGGACGCGGCGCTGTTCCACGGACTCTGGGTGCCCCGCGGTGATGGTGTGCACGTGTACCGGCCCCGGGCAGGAGCGAACCGGGAGCAGCTCGAATCGATGAAGGTCGCGCCGCTGCGTCGGTGGAAGTCCGACGATGCCGAGAATCCGGGCCGTCAGGAAGCGCTGGTCCTCCACGACACGACTCCGCGAGCATGGCCTGATGACGACCCTGTGCCCGGATTGGACCTCGTCCTCGAGCACGCGGCCCGCTGTCTTCCGATCGTGGACACGGCAGTTCTCCTGGAGTCCGCCGTGCAGAGGAAGCGGATGAACTTCGGCGCAGCTCGGGCGCTGGTGGAGGGCCTCCCTGCACGGTTCCGACGGCCGTTGTCGAGGATCCGGGCCGATGCGGAATCAGGGACGGAGACGACGGTGCGGTGGTGGCTGGAGTCCCGAGGCATCGGGGTGAGGGCACAGGTGAGGTTCCCCGGGCAGAGCCGCCGGATGGACCTGCTGGTGGGCCGGAGCCTTGTCATCGAATGCGATAGCCGTCAGTTCCACGATGATCCGACGGGATATGACGAGGATCGCCGGCGGGACCTCTATCTCATCGCGATGGGATATCAGGTGGTGCGGCTGACCTGGGAGCAGGTATTCCTCGACTGGGAAGAGACGGAGAAGATACTCCTCGCGGTCCTGCAGCGGGGATTTCATCTGCGTTCGCCACGCCCAGGGAAGGGGATGCTCGCGGCGTGATGCGTGATGCGTGTTGCGTGTTGCGTGTTGCGTGCCGGGTGCCGGGTGACGGGTGACGGGTGCCGGGTGCCGGGTGACGGGTGACGGGTGGCGCGTGGCGGGGAGGCGTGCGGCGTGGTGCATGGAACGGCGCCTGGTGTGCAAGCCCCGCTCTATGCGGAGAGGCTGTACACCAGGCGCCGGTGGATGCGTATGGGATGAGGAGCTGGCGGTCAGGCCTTCGGTGCGATCAGGCCTTCGGGGCGGTCAGCCGATCGCCAGGGCGTCGGTCAGGCCTTCGGTGCGGTCATGGAGAGGACGTCCAGGGCCGAGTCGAGCTGCTCCTCGGTGACCTCGCCGCGCTCCACGAAGCCCAGCGCGATCACGGCCTCGCGCACCGAGATCTGCTCGGCGACGGAGTGCTTGGCGATCTTCGCGGCGCTCTCGTAGCCGATGATCTTGTTCAGCGGGGTCACGATCGAGGGGGAGGCCTCGGCGTAGAAGCGGGCCTTCTCCTCGTTCGCAGTGAGCCCGTCGACCGTCTTGTCGGCCAGCACCGTGCTCGCGTTGGCGAGCAGACGGATCGACTCCAGCAGGCTGGTGCCCATCAGCGGGATCTGCACGTTGAGCTCGAAAGCACCCTGGGCACCACCCCACGCGATGGCCGCGTCGTTGCCCACGATCTTCGCGCACACCATGAGCACGGCCTCGGGGATCACGGGGTTGACCTTGCCCGGCATGATCGACGAGCCCGGCTGCAGGTCCGGGAGCGAGATCTCGCCCAGTCCCGTGTTGGGGCCCGAGCCCATCCAGCGCAGGTCGTTGCAGATCTTCGTGATCGACACGGCGATGGTGCGCAGCGCACCGGACATCTCGACCAGGCCGTCGCGCGCGGACTGCGCCTCGAAGTGGTTGCGCGCCTCGGTCAGCGGCAGACCGGTCTGCTCGGCGAGGTTCGCGATGACCTTCTGCGGGAAGCCGGCCGGGGTGTTGATCCCGGTGCCCACGGCGGTGCCGCCCTGGGGGACCTCGGCGGTGCGGGGCAGAGCCGCCTCGACGCGCTCGATGCCGTATCGGACCGCGGCGGCGTACCCGCCGAACTCCTGGCCGAGGGTGACCGGGGTGGCATCCATCAGGTGGGTGCGGCCGGACTTCACGACGGCCTTCCACGCCTCGGCCTTGGCCTCGAGCGACTCGGCGAGGTGGGCGAGGGCGGGCAGCAGCTTCTCGACGACGCCCGCGGTGACGGCCACGTGCACCGACGTGGGGAAGACGTCGTTGGAGGACTGCGAGCAGTTCACGTGGTCGTTGGGGTGGACCTCGAGCGCGTCGCTGGAGGCGAGGGTCGCCAGGACCTCGTTCATGTTCATGTTCGAGCTGGTGCCGGAGCCGGTCTGGTAGGTGTCCACCGGGAACTGGTCGTCGTGGCCACCGGCGATGACGGCGTCGGCTGCAGCGACGATCGCGTCGGCGATGGCGCCGTCCAGCACTCCGAGGTCCTGGTTGGCGCGGGCGGCTGCCTTCTTGACCTGGGCGAGAGCGTGGATGTGGGCGGGCTCCAGGCCCTGCCCGGAGATCGGGAAGTTCTCCACCGCACGCTGGGTCTGTGCCCGGTAGAGGGCCGAGGCGGGAACCCGCACCTCACCCATGGTGTCGTGCTCGATGCGGTAGCCGTCCTGCGAGGCGGCGGGCGTGGACTGGGACATGGATGTGCCTCCCTGGTGTCGTCGTTCGGTGGTGCGGTATCTGAGTGGTCGGTGGGGAAGAGGTCTCGGGGCGTGAAGCCGGGGTGAGGGATGCAGTGACGGTCGCGGGGCGGAACCGGTGCCGGAGCTGATTCAGCCGAGCTCGTGGCTCCACGGCGGGTTCGCGCCGGCCCGGGAGACGGTGATGGAGGCGAGGATCGCGGCCCGGCGCAGCACGGTGGCGATCTCGTCCGAGGGGAGGGAGGCCAGCTGTTCCCGGTGCTCGCCTCCGAGCAGGCCCTTCGCCGCGAGGGCGTCGAGGATGCCGGCGGAGAAGGTGTCCCCGGCGCCGACGGCATCGACCACGACCGGTGCGACCTGCACCCGACCGGAGCGGTTGAAGCCCACGGCGCCCTCGCTCCCACGGGTCATGACCACCAGGGACGGGCCCTGCTGGAGCCAGGACGCGACGACGTCCTCGAGGTCGTCCGTGCCGTACAGCCAGGCCACGTCCTCGTCGGAGGCCTTCACGACGTCGCTGAGCGCGATGTTGGCCTCTACCTGTCCGCGCACGGAGGCCGGGTCACCCATCAGGGTGGGCCGGGCATTGGGGTCGTAGCTGATCGTGGAGCGGTCGCGGCTGCGGCGCAGAACGTCCTCGACGGTCGCGGCCCCGGGCGACATCACGGCAGCTATCGACGAGGTGTGCACTGCGTCGACCCCGTCGGGCAGTCCGGAGGGGTCCGGGTCCCACACCAGATCGAAGGTGTAGGTCGCTGCGCCGTGCGCGTCGAGCACGGCTTCGGCGGTCGACGTGCGGTCGTTGACCGAGCTTCCCGAGGTCAGATGGACCCCGGAGTCGGCGAGATGCGCACGGATCGCATCGCCCCGGGGGTCCGGGCCGATGCGGGTGAGCAGATGGGCGTCGTGGCCGAGGCGGCTGAGGGCCACGGCCACGTTCAGGGGGGATCCACCGGGATGCTCACGACGTGAGCCGTCGGCTTCGACGACGATGTCGGTGAGGGCTTCTCCGGTGATGAGGAATCTGGCGGTCACCGCACGATCATTGCAGGTTTCCCCGGTCGGGGCGAACGGAACGGACAGGGCGAGGATCGGTGACGTGCCGGCTCTCTCGCACGCGCTCGCGACACCCTGTGAACGGAGGTTCCGTGCACCGGCACAATAGGGGGTATGCACGTGCCCCCTGACGACGCCCCTGAGACGCCCGACGAGCCGACTTCGGATCGTCCGCAGCCGCAGCCCCGTCCGCAGCCGAAGTCCGCTTACGAGCTGCCGTCGCGGAAGAACACCGTGCTGCGGAACATGGTGTGGGCGATCGCGCTCACGATGGCCCTCGTGGTCGTCATCGCGATCGCGTTCTTCGGGGTGGGGAGCAAGAGCGACCGCAAGCCGCTGGAGAACTCGGAGGTCGACGTCGCAGCGAGCGCCGAGCGGGCTCAGGACATCGCGGGCTTCCCCGTCGCCGCGCCGGCGATGGGGGACGAGTGGTCGGAGCGGTCCGCCCGCTTCACCGATGGCGACATCCCCCGTTGGCAGGTGGAGTACACCTCGCCGGGCGGTTCGCTGGTCACCCTCACCGAGGAGTCCGAGGTGAGCGCCACGATGCTGTCCGCCGCGCTGCCCGGAACCGTGGTCGAGGAGGAGCTGACGATCGATGGCACAGACTGCCAGGCGCTCAGCGGCGGCCAGGACGGCGCCGAGCGGGTCGGGATCTCCTGCGAGGGCGAGGATTTCGGACTGCTGGTCCACGGCGAGACCGATCGCGAGGAGCTGAACGTGCTTGCCGAGGCCGCGCTCGCCGACATCGCGGGCTGAGCTCCGCCCTGTGGGTCAGCCGTCCTGGCGGCGGGCGTTGACCGCGTCGTCGAGACGCACCCGCGCGCCGTCGAGCCACTGCTGGCACCGGCGGGCGAGCATCTCGCCGCGCTCCCAGAGCCCGATGGAGTCCTCCAGCCCGCCCTGCCCGGACTCGAGACGGCGAACCACCTCGACCAGCTGATCCCGGGCGGCCTCGTAGGACAGCTCGGCGATGTCCGGGGGGAGCTGTGCATCCTCGGTGGGGGTGACCTCGGGGGCCGGAGCATCGGCGCTCTCGGGGTCCAGGGGCGGGTTCTCGTCGGGGGACTGGTTCATGGGGGCTCCTCAGAGGCTTGATCGGAACGAGTGCGTCGGAACGGTTGCGTCGGAACGGTTGCTTCGGCACGGGGCGGGGGACTGGTGCTGGTGACGAGTGCTGGGGCAGCACGGGTACCGGGTCCCGGCTATCGCGTCAGGGCACCGGGGGTGTGTACGGGTCGGTGTCGACGTGCTCGACGCCGAAGCGACCGCCTGCGACCCGGACGGAGAGCGGATCGCCGACAGCGGTCGCGCCGGGGGAGCGCACGATCGTCCCGTCGGGGCTCTGGACCACGGCATAGCCGCGCTCGAGGGTCGCCAGCGGGCTCAGCGAGCGCACCTGGCGACCGAGGTGGTCGATCTCGTCGGCCGCCCGGTCGAGGCGGGCTCCGACCAGCGTGCGGGCCAGCGCGATCCGGGAACGGATCTCGTCGGCCCGGCCGGAGAGGATCGTGGCGGGGTTCTCCAGCACCGGCCGCGACCGCATCGCATCCAGCGCGGACTGCTCCCGCTCGAGCCGGGCCCGGATCGCCGACCGCAGGCGGGTGCGTCCCAGGTCGAGCTGGTCCAGCTCGGCCTGGATGTCGGGGACGACGCGTTTGGCGGCGTCGGTGGGGGTGGAGGCGCGCACGTCGGCGGCGAGATCGATGAGGGGCGTGTCCACCTCGTGGCCGATGGCGGAGACGATCGGCGTCGTCGCCGCGGCCACCAGGCGGGTGAGCTGCTCGTCGGAGAACGGGAGCAGGTCCTCGAGTGAGCCGCCGCCGCGGGAGATGATGATGACGTCGACGTCGTCCCGGCCATCGAGCTCCTTCAGCGCAGCGGAGACCTCCCGCACGGCCTTGACGCCCTGGACCGCGACCTCTCGGATCTCGAAATCCACGGCAGGCCAGCGACGGCGGGCGTTGACGACCACGTCCCGCTCGGCGGCGGATTCGCGCCCGCAGATCAGGCCCACCACACGGGGCAGGAACGGCAGTGGCTGCTTGCGGGAGGCGGCGAACAGGCCTTCGGCGGCGAGCACGCGCTTGAGCTGCTCGAGGCGGGCCAGCAGCTCGCCGAGGCCCACCGGACGGATGTCGTCGGCCTCCAGCTGCAGGGTTCCGCGCTTGGTCCAGAACGTCGGCTTGGCATGGACGACCACTCGCGCTCCGGCGACCGGCTCGATGGGCAGCGCGCGCAGCACGTGCTCACGGATCGGGACCGAGAAGGACATATCGACATCGATGTCGCGCAGCGTCATGAAGCTCAGTCCTGCTCCGGGACGGCGGTTGAGCTGGACGATCTCGCCCTCGACCCACAGCGGGGACATCCGGGCCACGTACTCGCCGACCTTCACCGACAGCTGTCGCAGCGGCCAGGGATTCTCCGCCGTGGTCTGAGCGGCGGTGGCGGCCGGTGCGGGCCGGGGGGCGTCGCCGTCGCCTGCCTCCTGCACGGAACTCGTCTCGGTCATGGGAACACTCTGGCACGCCGGTGGGACAGCTCGCTCGTCGAGCGCCGGATCGGGGATGACGGACCGGTGGGGAGGAAGCGTCGGAGGCGGGTCGGCGGCATCGGCGCGGCCCCGCGAGGCGTTCGCGAGACGCTCGCGAGGCACTCGCGCTGAGGGAACCCTGCCCGGCGTGGCCCTCGTGCCGGTGACGTCCCTGTGGAGGTGTGGTGAGTCTTGCCGCACCTCCCTGCCGTTGTCCGTCGCCACCTCCTACGATGGAGCGGTGAGCAACGGAACCGTCCTTCTTGCCGAACCGCGCGGCTACTGCGCGGGAGTCGACCGGGCTGTGGTCGCCGTCGAACGAGCGCTCGAGCATTTCGACGAGACCGTGTACGTGCGCCACGAGATCGTCCACAACAAGTTCGTGGTGGACCGTCTCAAGGAGAAGGGCGCCGTCTTCGTCACGGAGGTCGACGAGGTCCCCGAGGGTGCCCTCGTGATCTTCTCCGCCCATGGCATCTCGCCGAGAGTGCGGGAGATGGCCGAGGAGCGGAACCTGCGCACCATCGATGCCACCTGCCCTCTGGTGACCAAGGTGCACAAGGAGGCCGTGCGCTTCGCGCGGCAGGACTACGACATCCTGCTGGTGGGCCACGAGGGTCACGAAGAGGTCGAGGGCACCGCCGGCGAGGCCCCGGAGCACGTGCAGATCGTCAACTCGCCCGAGGATGCGGTCAACGTGACCGTGCGCGACCCCGAGAAGGTCGTCTGGCTCTCGCAGACCACCCTCAGCGTCGACGAGACCATGGAGACCGTGGATCGTCTGCGCGAACGCTTCCCGACGCTGCAGGCCCCGCCCAGCGACGACATCTGCTACGCCACCCAGAACCGTCAGGTGGCGATCAAGAAGATCGCTCCGGACGCCGATCTGGTGCTGGTCGTGGGTTCCCCGAACTCCTCGAACTCCGTGCGCCTCATGGAGGTCGCCAAGGAGGCCGGCGCGAAGGCCTCCCACCGCATCGATTCCGTGTCCGAGCTGCGCGACGAGTGGTTCGAGGGCGTCGGGACCGTGGGCGTGACCTCCGGTGCCTCCGTCCCGGACGTGCTGGTCCAGCAGCTGCTGGGCGAGCTCTCCGAGCGGGGCTACGGCGACGTGAAGCCGGTGCGCACCGCGACCGAGGACCTCATGTTCTCCCTGCCGCGCGAGCTGCGCCAGGAGATGAAGACCCAGGGCGTGGCCGACCGCCGCACGAAGCCCACCGGCGACGGCGCCACCGCGGAGTCCTGACCTCCACGATCCCGACCTTCAGGACCCGTACGACGACGGGCCGCCGGCACGCTCCAGAGGGAGGGCCGACGGCCCGTCATCCTGTGCGGGGCCGTCTTCCGCGAGGGGCCCGGATCGTCCTGCTACGGGCGGGGGCGCTCAGCCCGCGCGGTCCTCGCGATCCTCGCGTGAGGTCAGGGGCCGGTGGGCCGAGGACGGCGCCGCGAGATCGGCGATCTCCGCCTCCTCCAGGGTGCGGGCGCGGCGGGTGAGCTGATCGACTTCGTCGACCGCGGTGCCGGTCAGGCCCAGGTCCTCGAAGCGGCGGGCGGTGACCATGACCCGGGTCTGCAGGGATCCGACGGCCTCGTTGAACGCGGCGACCGAGGAGTCCAGCGAGCGGCCCACCTTGCCCAGGTGACCGGTGAACGTGCCCAGGCGGTGGTGGAGCTCGCGACCTGCGTCGAGCACCTCGCGGGCATCACGGTTCAGAGCGTCGGTGCGCCAGGTGTGCGCGACCGTGCGCAGCAGCGCCACGAGCGTGGCGGGGGAGGCGACCACGACGTCCTTGCCGAAGGCGTCGTCCAGCAGGGTCGGGTCCGTCTCCAGCGCTGCGGCGAGCACCCCGTCGCTGGGCACGAACAGCACGGTGAACTCCGGGGTGTCCCCGAGTGCCTTCCAGTACGCCTTGGAGGAGATGACGCCGACGTGGTGGCGCAGCGCCTTCGCATGAGCCTTCCGACGGGTCGCGGCGCGCACGGGATCGGTCTCCTCGGTCGCGTCGAGGTAGGCGTCCATCGGGGCCTTCGCATCGATCACCACGTGCCGGTCCCCGGAGAGATGCACGACCAGGTCGGGCCTCTGCCCAGCATTCCCGTCGGCCCGTGTTCCGGCGAGCTGCTCGGTGAAGTCCACGTGCTCGAGCATCCCGGCGGCCTCGACGATCCGTCGCAGCTGCACCTCGCCCCAGCGGCCGCGCGCCGTCGGGGCTCGAAGGGCCGCGGTGAGTGCGCTGGTGCCGGTCTCCAGGGACTGTGCCCGCTGCGCGAGCTGTGCCAGGTGAGAGCGAAGCGCCCCTTCGGCGTCCACCCGGGCAGCCTCGGAACGGACCAGTGAGCGCTCCAGATGGGCGAGGGTGGTGGTGATGGGGGCGAGCGTGCGCTGGAGCTCGGCCTCACGCTCCTCCTCGGCGGCGTCGCGGCGCGCGACATCCCGCTCGTGGCGCTCGTCGGCCAGGCGCAGCAGGTGGCCGGAGGCGTCCACGCCGGCGCGCTGCTGCTGGTCGAGCGTCCGGATGCGCTCGCGCATCACGAGCCAGCTGATGGCGGCTCCGAGCGCCGCACCCAGCGCGAATCCCAGCAGGAGCATCTGTGTACCGGTCATGGCGTCAGCACATCACGGCGGTGTGACGGACGAGCGACGCCACGCCTGCCCGGCCAGTGCGCGGGGTGGCTGGAACGGTCGGTCAGACCTCTTCCATCTCCTGGACGATCTCGATGTCATCGAGGAGCCAGGAGCCGTCCTGTCGGACGAGCAGGCAGTCGAAGGTCCCTTCCGAGACGTCGGGACCATCGGTCATCGTCTCCGTGACGCGCACCGTCGCCCGGTCCCCGTCGACCTCGGAGCTCACGATCTCGTCCTCGAACTCGAGGCCGTCCTCCTCCTGCTGCTGCTCGATGTCGCTGGTCCACCCCTCGCAGGTGAAGTCCTCACCCTGGAACTTCTCGGTGGTGATCTCCTCGAAGGTCTCGCAGTCCGCCGAGCTCCACGCCTCGAGGTACTCCTCGATGACATCCTCGGGCGTCTGCCGCAGCGCGAAGTACCAGACGGCGCCCGCCACGAGCACGAGCACGACGACGATCGCGATGAGCGCGCAGACGCCGCCGAGGATCCAGGGGAGGAGCCGGCGGGATCTGTTCGGGGGCTGTGCAGGGTCGGGATGAGGAGCCATGCGAACACCTTAGACAGGCCGGAGCGCCGGCGAGCGGGTTCCGAGGACTCCGCTCAGGCGGCGGAGGCGCGATCCCGGGCGGCCTGCACCTCGCCCATGTTCTCCGTGGCCCAGGCGACGAGCACGTGCAACGGATCCAGGAGTGAACGGCCGAGCTCCGTCAGCTCGTACTCGACACGCGGCGGGATCTCCGGATACGCCGTGCGCAGCACCAGCCCGTCGGCCTCGAGTGCCCGCAGGGTCTGGGTGAGCATCTTCTGGGAGATGCCGTCGACGCGGCGGGAGAGCTCGGAGAAGCGCAGCGGGCCGTCCTCGAGGAGGCCGACGACGAGCACGGTCCAGCGGTCGCCGATCCGATCCAACAGCTGCCGCGACGGGCAGTCGCGGGCGTAGGGGTCGTAGTCGAGCAAGGCCATGGCGGTTACTCCTGATTCGCGTCGTGTGATGTCGGGTTGCGACGGAGTCGGTGCGGTGCACCGCGGGGAGGGTCCGCGCATCCGGGGTACTTACTGCGAAGTGCCGACTTCCCGATAGAGACTAAGTCACCTACAGTGAGTGTCAAGCCCATGGCGTGAGCCATGGAGACGGGGTGGATCATCCCCGCATCGATCTTCGCGCTCGGCAGAGCGCTCGGAAGGAGAGTCCATGGCTCGCATCGTCATCCTCGGAGGCACCGGATACGCCGGAGGGCATCTCGCCGCGGAAGCCGTCGGCCGCGGTCACGCGGTCCTCGCCGTCAGCCGCACAGCCGCGAAGGAGCCCGTGGACGGCGTCGAATACCGCACCGGCGACGCGCGGGAGGAATCCTTCCTCGCCGACCTGCTCGACGACGCCGACGTGGTCGTCTCCGCCCTTGCGCCCCGCGGCGACATGGCGGACGAAGGCGCCTTCCGGGACCTGCAGGCCGCGCTCGCCCACCTCGCGGCGGAGAAGCACGTGCGACTCGGCGTGATCGGTGGAGCCGGATCGCTCCTGGTCGCCGAGGGCGGCCCGAAGCTCGTGGACACCCCGGATTTCCCGAAGGAGTTCGCCGAGGAGCCCCGCGTGGCCGACGCCGTCCTGCAGGACCTGCGGAAGGCCGACGAGAGCGTGGACTGGTTCTTCCTGAGCCCCGCTGCCGGGTTCGGCAGCTTCGCCCCGGGCGAGGCGACCGGCACCTACCGCGTGGGCGGAGACGTGCTGCTCACCGATTCCGAGGGCACCTCGTTCATCTCCGGGGCGGACCTCGCGCTCGCGCTGGTCGACGAGATCGAGAAGCCCGCGCACCGTCGCGAGCGCTTCACCGTCGCGTGCTGATCCTGCTCCCGGGGCCGGTGAGACCAGTGGCTCACCGGCCCCGGGCCCGGGCTCCGCGCAGGCCACGTAGAATCACGTCCCGTGGCTCTTACTATCGGAATCGTCGGTCTGCCCAATGTCGGCAAGTCCACCCTCTTCAACGCCCTCACCCGCGCTGAGGTCCTCGCAGCGAACTACCCGTTCGCGACGATCGACCCCAACGTCGGCATGGTCCCGCTGCCCGACCCGCGGCTCGGCCAGCTCGCCAGCGTGTTCGGCAGCGAGAAGCTGGTCCCGGCCAGCGTCTCCTTCGTGGACATCGCCGGCATCGTCAAGGGCGCCAGCGAAGGTGAGGGCCTGGGCAACAAGTTCCTCGCCAACATCCGCGAGGCCGACGCGATCTGCCAGGTCACCCGCGCCTTCGCCGATCCCGACGTGACGCGCGTGGACGGCTCCACCGACCCCTCCAATGACATGGAGGTCATCACCACCGAGCTGATCCTCGCCGACCTCCAGACCATCGAGAACTCGATGCAGCGACTGGAGAAGGACACCAAGCGCGGACTGGTCGACGCCGCCGTGCTGCCGAACGTGGTCAAGGCGAAGGCGCTGCTGGAGACCGGGAAGACCCTCTACCAGGGCGCCGACGACGCCGGCATCGACGTCACCGCACTGCGCGAGCTGCAGCTGATGACCGCGAAGCCCTTCATCTACGTGTTCAACACCGACGAGGAGGGCCTCGCGGACGCCTCCTCGCAGAAGGCCCTGAAGAACCTCGTGGCCCCGGCCGAGGCAATCTTCCTCGATGCCAAGTTCGAGGCCGAGCTGATCGAGCTTGACGAGGACGAGGCCGCCGAGATGCTCGAGTCCACCGGCCAGGAGGAGTCCGGCCTCGCTCAGCTGGCCCGCGTCGGCTTCGACACCCTCGGCCTGCAGACCTACCTCACCGCCGGCCCCAAGGAGTCCCGCGCCTGGACGATCCCCAAGGGTGCCACCGCCCCGCAGGCCGCCGGCGTGATCCACACCGACTTCGAGCGCGGCTTCATCAAGGCAGAGATCGTCTCCATCGACCACCTCCTCGAGGCCGGCTCCATGGCCGAGGCCAAGGCCAAGGGCAAGGTGCGCATCGAAGGCAAGGACTACGTCATGAAGGACGGCGACGTGGTGGAATTTCGTTTCAATGTGTGAGCGGCTTGGTCGTTGAGCGGGCAAGACTGGGGCGACGACGGCGGAGCACGGCGGGCTCGATCGTTTGAGCTCGAGTGTGTCGGGGTCGGTATCCTGACGGCATGGCTGAGATCATGACGACCGAGACGCTCGCCCTTCGCGAGCTCATCGACGCGCGTCGTGCTGATTTCCAAGTACTCCTTGACCGGTACGCCGCGACGAACCCGAAGTTGTTCGGGTCCGTCGCCCGGGGCACCGCGGCCCCGGGGTCGGACATCGACATCCTCGTCGAGATGGATCCTGCGGATGGCAACCTCCTGATGCGGGCCTCCGGGCTGTTGGAAGAGACTCGAGCCCTGTTCGGCCGCGACGACATCGACGTGTTCCCGGTGCAACTGCTCAAGCGGCAGGTCTCGGCCTCGGCGCTCGAGGATGCGGTGGCATTGTGAGCCGCGACCCGGCCCAGCGCATCGCTGATGTTCTCGAAGCCGTTGAGCGGTGCCGACGCTATGTCGCTGCTCTTGACGGCGATGCGGACCTGTTGGAGATGGCAGAGGACGCGATCGAGCGCAACCTGCAGATCATCGGCGAAGCCGTGAACCACCTCCCCACAGACATCACTGGTGCGCACCCGGAGATCGCCTGGCCGCAGATCCGAGGCTTCCGCAACATCCTCGTCCATGAGTACTTCGGCGTCGATGTCGACGTCGTCCGCGACGTCGTCGAGACCCACCTCCCGCCTCTCGCCCAAGCATTGCGCGACCATCTCGCCGCCGACTGATCAGCCCCGACGAAAGGTGCGGTGTCCGGCTGAGCGCACTGTGATGGCCGTACGTACCGGAACTCGGTGGAGTTCCGGTTTAACGTCTAGCGTTATTGACGCGTCGCGTCATAGACTGGTCTCGTGATCAGATCCTTCGGCAGCAAGTGCACCGAGCGGATCTGGCATGAGCAGTACGTCAAGGGCGTTGACCGCCGTGTGCAGCGGGCGAGTCTGCGGAAGCTCGAGCTGATCCACGCCGCGAACGACGTGGAGGATCTCCGGATCCCTCCGGGCAACCGGCTGGAGCGACTCGTCGGCGATCGTCGAGGGCAGCACAGCATCCGCGTCAACGCGCAATGGCGTCTCTGCTTCGTCTGGAGAGAGGGAGGTGCGGATGATGTCGAACTCGTCGACTACCACTGAGAACGAGATGATCGAGCCGATCCACCCTGGGGAGATCCTCATGGAGGACTTCATCGAGGGCTTCGGGATCACACAGAACAAGCTGGCGGTCTCGATCGGTGTGCCACCGCGGCGCATCAACGAGATCGTGCACGGCAAGCGCGGTATCACGGCTGATACGGCGATCCGCCTGGCACGGTACTTCGGGACGTCGGAGGAGCTCTGGATGAGTCTGCAGTCCAACTACGAGCTGCGGCTCGAGCGGCGGGCGCTGCGTGACAAGGTTGCCGCGATCACGCCGCTGGCGGTCGCGTGACCGGTCGCCTTGTCGTGCTCTTTGGCCTCCACGGGGTCGGAAGACGAGCATCGCCGGGGTCGTCGCTGCGCGCACGGGGTCGGTCCACCTGTCCATCGACGAGGTTGAAGAGTCGATCCTTGCCTGCGGTCTGCCACCAGGGTGGCAAGTCGGCGTTACCGCTTACGAGGCAACGCGTGCGATGGCGGAACAGAATCTGCGGCTCGGTCACGATGTCGTTGTCGCTGCTGCCCACAACGGTGAAGAGGCTCGGCAGACCTGGCGCACTGCGGCACCGTGAACAGGTTCACATGTCGACTTCGTGTACCTCGAGATCTCCGATGTGCATGAGCACGAGCGCCGGCTCAGCGGCAGAGATCGCAGTCTCACCTACGTGGGCGAGCCGACCTGGTCGGACGTGCAGCGCCGGCGCGCTGACCATGCGGCGTGGTCTGATGCGGTCTTGGAGTTCGACACTGCATCGGAGTCTGCGGACGAGGTTGCAGCCGCGATCACCGCGCGCCTCGACTCGACATGAGACGACGTCGTCGCTGATGGTTCTCCGTGCCGGAACTCGGTGGAGTTCCGCTTCAACGTCTGACCTGCGGTGATGGGGCGCGCAGGGTCTCGTGCGCGGAAGCGGAGGAAGGGGGCGGGAGCTCATCGGCCGGTCCGTGAACCGGTGCCTGACAAGGCTCGGAGGCAGGACCTGTATGCGTGGGCCGACCTCGAGCGCCCCCTCTTCACATCGCTCTGGTTCGGCGTCGCGACTGGGCTCCTCGTCGCTGGTCTGATCGTCATCGGGCTCGTCGGCGAACAGATCGACCCGGATCTGAGCTATGCGGTGGTGCCGCTGGTCGCAGCGGTCGTCGCGTTGAGTGCGATGACGATCATGTACGTCATCCTGGTGCTGTGCAGCGTTGCTCTGCGCCGCATCGAGCGGCAGAGCTCACCACGCAGGCCGCGCTCCTGGCGCAATCGCTGAAGGTTTCGCTGACCCCTCGCTGGCCCGAGGCCGCCCATGCCGTTCCCACCGCCTCCCGGAAGGGCTTCATCGCGGCCGAGATCGTCTCCGACGACCGCAAGGCGACCTGCCGCGCGGGAACGCCGCGCGTGGCAGCTCGTCGCCTGCAGTGGGGCGGGCGCGCTCATCCCGCCCCAGCGCCCCGGGCGCACGCCGGCCTGGCTGCTCCGTGCAGCCACAGCGGCCCTCAGAACAGAGGCCAGGGCACCGCCGGCATCTCGCCGCTCGGGGCCGGGAACCGCCCGTCCGCACGCAGCTGGGCGCAGCGTGCGGTGAGCTCTGCGATCTCCTCGGTGCTGAGCAGGTCCGCGAGGCGCTGGCCCAGCTCGCCGCGCAGCCCGTCGCGGACACGGTCGATGCCCTCGCGCTCCTCGGTGGTCAGTGCGTCGCCCAGCCAGCCCCACAGGACCGTGCGCAGCTTGTGCTCGTGATGGAAGGTGAGGCCATGGTCGACGCCGTACCGATGCCCGTCGGCCATGGCGAGGATGTGGTCGCCCTTGCGATCGGCATTGTTGACGATCAGGTCGAACACCGCCATGCGTCGCAGCGCCGGCGTGTCCTCGTGGGCGAGGGTGATGCTCTGCCCGCTCTGGTCCTCGCCCTCGAGCACGCTTCTCCAGCCCGACCCGGGGAGGTCGGCTGTCGGGACCAGGTCTACGGCGCGCTGGGCGGGATCCTGCTTCTGCCAGAGCTGCACCATCCCTTCGCCCAGCGGGCCGTCGCGCAACCAGGTGCGCGGCACGACGCTCCAGCCGAGGACCTCGGAGATCAGATACGCGGCCACCTCCCGGTACGCCAGGGCTCCGTCGGGGAAGTCCCACAGCGGTGCCTCGCCCGCCACCGGCTTGTAGACGACCACCGCGTCACCGATGGTGCCCAGGAACGTCGCGTTGGAGGCCGTCGTGAGCCGGCCTGTGAGCGTCAGCTCGGCGGTCACCAGGTCCGTCGCGGGCATCAGTACTCGGGAATGATGCAGATGTGGCCGTCGGGGTCCATGGGGTAGCCGCAGAGCGTGCACAGGGGACGCCCGGCATCCACGATCTCCAGGGTGCGCTGGGTGAACGCACGGGCGGTGCCGACCGGCATCTTCACCCGCAGCATCTCGGACTCCGCCTCGGCGACATCGTCGACCGCATCCTCGTCGGCGTCGTCGAGGAGGAGGGGATGCGCCTCGATGATCACCTGGGCCGTGGTGGGGTCCCAGCCGATCCCGATGGTTCCGGCGCGGAACTGCTCCTGGGCGGCCTCGAGCGGATCGTTGTCGACGAGCTCGACGGGAGTGCTGGTGGGAACGCTGAAGCGGTTGCCCTCGACGTCGATGAGCTGATCGAGGACCTCGTCGATCTTCTGCGCGAGCAGAGCCGACTGCTGCTTCTCCAGGGCGATGCTCACGATCTGTGCCCCGGCGCGCGCCTGCAGGTAGAAGGTTCGGGCACCCGGAGGCCCGACCGTCCCGATGACGACCCGGTCCGGCCAATCGAACTCGTGAACATGTGCAGGCGCGTCGGTCATGTGATGATCCTAGGCCTCCGACCGTCCGCGTCGGGGGTGCTGGGACCGCCATCCGCGTCGGGGGCACCGCCATCCGTGCCAGGTGCGCCGGCACCGCCGCCCACCGGCGCATCGCCGGAGGGGATCGCCTGTGCGAGCCAGGACAGATCGCCGGAGTCCGTGTTGGTCGCCAGTACCCTCGGCCGGCTCGCGCCGTAGTTCACGATCGACACGGAGGCGGGTCCTGCCTCGAGTCGCTGGAACAGGTCGAGGTGCATGCCGAGCGCGTCGGCCAGGATCGACTTGATGATGTCGCCGTGGCTCACCGCCACCCAGACCGCCCCCGGACCATGCTTCGCCTCGACGGCGGCATCGTGGCGTCGGATCGCTGCCACAGCCCGGGCCTGCATCCCCGCCATGGACTCGCCGCCGGGGAAGACGACAGCGGACGGCTGCGACTGCACGACCCGCCACAGATCCTCGCTCGCGAGATCGCTGAGCCGGCGGCCCTGCCACAGTCCGTAGTCGCACTCCGTGAGATCGGATTCGACCGACGAGGGCGGCGCGCCGCTCTGGCGCTCGACGATGGCGCGGGCGGTCTCCTCGCAGCGCACCAGAGGGCTCGACACCACCCGGACCACGGGCACGGCCGCGATCCTCTCTCCGGTGAGCGCCGCCTGGTCCCGTCCGAGATCGTCGAGGTGGACACCGGCGGTCCGGCCTGCCAGCAGTCTGGTCGCATTGGCCGTGGTGCGGCCGTGCCGCACGAGCAGTACTGTCGCCATCCCTCCAGCCTAACGATGGCGAGTTCAGCCGTCACCAGCGAGCGCGGCTCGCGCTCGCGATTCCTCGGCATCGTCGAGGCCGGCCTGCCGTGCGCTGCTGCGCTGCTCCTCGTAGGCGAGAGCATCGCGCAGCGTCTCCAGGAGCGGGCGGGTCTCCAGGCCGTGCGCGCGGGCCCGCGCCGTGTCGAGCGTGGCGAAGCCGCGCCACTCGGGATCGTCGATCCACAGCGGCAGCGAAGCGGGGCCCATCCAGGCGCCGATGCCGAGTTCCGCGAGCCGAGCGGCGGGCACCGGTTTGGTCGGCACGTGACTGCGTGCAGCCTCCGCCGAGGCGGTGAGCAGGTCAGCGGCCACGGCGATGCGCTGTCCGAGGAACGCCGTACCGCCCAGGAGCAGGATCTTCATGCGGTCCAGGCAACCATGGGGACGAACGCGGCGCGGTGCCATTCGCCGCAGGCGGACAGGGAGCCGCAGTGCTGATCGCCGTCGGGTGACGCCGTGGTGGTCAGAGGGTGTATCGGGCCGGCACGTCGGCACCCGCACAGCTCACGACAGATGGACCGACGTCCGTCGGCACACACCGCTGAGGCGTGGCGATAGCCTGGGTCGATGCGCTATGACTCCCTCGGCTCCAGCGGTCTCGTCGTCTCAGCACTCGGCATCGGGTGCAACGCCTTCGGGCGCCGGATCGATCAGGAGGCGGCCACCGCTGTCGTCCAGGCCGCGCTCGATGAGGGTGTGACCTTCTTCGACACCGCCGACGCCTATGGCCTCGGCGAGTCCGAGACGATGCTCGGCACCGCGCTCGGCTCCCGCCGCGAGGAGGTCGTGATCGCGACCAAGTTCGGCATGGACATGGGAGAGACCTATCCGGGGGCGCGCGCGAACCGGGCCAGCCGCAGCTACATCCTCCGCGCGGTCGAGGGGTCCCTGCGCCGCCTGGGCACCGACCACATCGACCTCTTCCAGCTCCATACCCCCGATCGCATCACGCCGATGGAGGAGACGCTCGACGCCCTCGGTGACCTGGTCAGCTCCGGCAAGGTCCGCTACATCGGCTGCTCGAACCTCGCCGCCTGGGAGGTCGCCGACGCCGCGCACCTCGCCTCCGCCGTCGAGGCGCCCGCGTTCATCACCGCGCAGAACGAGTACTCGCTGTACAACCGCAGCGCCGAGGCCGAGCTGGTCCCGGCCCTCGAGCACTTCGGCATGAGCCTGCTGCCGTACTTCCCGCTCGCCTACGGACTGCTCACCGGCAAGTACTCGCAGAGCGGCGGCGCCCCCGAGGGTACCCGCCTCGCCACCGAGACGGCCCGCTTGGACTCCGCCCGCTGGGACGTGGTCGAGGGGTTCCGGGAGCTCTCCGAGGAGTCCGGGCGCAGCATGCTCGAGATCGCCCTCGGCGGCCTGCGGGCCCAGCCTGCCGTGGACACCGTCATCGCCGGCGCCACGCGTCCCGAGCAGGTCGCCTCCAACGCGCGCGCCGTGGCGTGGGAGCCGACGGCGGAGGAGCTCGACGCGATCGACCGCGTCGTGGCCCCGGGCTCCGGCCCCGGCCACTCGACCTTCGCCGCGTCGCGCCGCTGAGCTCGGCCGCAGGATCCTGCGGCGCGTCCGCATCATCCTTCCCATGAGGGCCGATGGCGCCACTCGACCCTCGCGTGGACCCTGCGGCTCACCTCATCGAGAGATCGCGGGCGTCCGGTGATCCGCTGACGAGGCGACGCCACCCCGTGGCGTGAGGTCGGGCGCGAGCGCCTCGCGCTCGTCGAAGACGAAGCACTCCCCGTCGTAGTGGTCGTGACCCACGTGCTGGAAGTAGCCGAGGATGCCACCGTCGAGCTGCAGCGCGTCGATGCCCTCCTCGCGCAGGTAGATCGCGGCCTTCTCGCAGCGGATCCCCCCGGTGCAGAAGCTCACGACGGTCTTGCCCCCGAGCGCCTCGCGATGCGTGGAGGCCGCCTCCGGGAAGTGCGTGAACCGTGCGATGCGCCAGTCGATCGCGCCCTCGAAGGTGCCGTAGTCGACCTCGAACGCATTGCGCGTGTCGAGCAGGACGACCTCCCGGCCGTCGTCGTCGTGGCCCTGGTCGAGCCAGCGCTTGAGCGTGACGGGCGCGACCGCCGGCGCCCGCTCCTCGGCAGGGCGGATCGTCGGGTGATCCATCCGGATGATCTCCCGCTTGAGCTTGACGAGCATCTTGCGGAACGGCTGCTCGGGCGACCAGGTCTCCGTCGTGGTCAGCGCGGCGAAACGGGGGTCGGCGCGCAGCTCCTCGACGTACCCGCGCACGGCGCCGGCCTCGCCCGCGAGGAAGACGTTGATGCCCTCCTCCGCGAGGAGGATGGTGCCCTTCAGCCCCGCCGCTTTTGCTCGTTCGCGCAGCACGGGACGCAGCTGCTCACGATCCGTGATCCGGGTGAACAGGTAGGCGGAGATGTTGAGGACGTTTTCCACAGGGTGAGCCTACAGATCCGCCGAGCGGTCCCTCGGCCCCGGACGATCCGCTCAGGACGGCGAGGTCGACGGCGATCCGAAGAGGAGCAGATTGCCGTCCGGGTCACGGACCACGAACTCCGTGGCTCCCCAGGGCTTCACCTGCAGCGCCTCCTGGAAGTCCGCGCCTGCAGCCCGGAACTCGCGGAAGAGGGCCTCGGCATCGGCGGTCGTGATGTAGGCCGTCAGCAGCTGTTCCTGCTCTCGGACCTCTGCCACGAACGGTGACTCGTCGACATGGCGCAGGTTCAACCGGGCATCGTCGCGGCGCACCTCGCCGTAGAACGCGGGGTCGCCATGGGTGAAGACGATCTCGAACCGGAGAAGGTCGCGGTAGAAGGCCAGCGCGCGCGGGAAGTCGGTGACGAACACCTGCGCGGTCGCCCGTCGGAGCTGGAACGGGGACGTATCGGGGACGGGCATCCGGAGAGCCTCCTGGAGGTCGGGTCGGATCAGCGGGGCTCGAGCCTCACGCCGTGCGCAGGCCGAACTCATGGCCGTCGGGATCGGCCAGCTCGAGATGGCCCGACTGGTCGGCGAGACGGGTCGCACCCAGCGCGACCAACCGCTCCGCCTCGCGAGCGGGATCATCGGCGACCAGGTCGACACGCTGTCGATTCCTCACGTGCTCGGGAGGCGCCGACGGATCCTTCTAGGAGTCCCAGGAGTCCCAGGAGTCCCAGGAGTCCAAGGAGTCCCAGGAGTCCCAGGAGATCTTGGTGCCGCTGTGCGGTGACTGGATCGCGGTCTGCCCGTCCTCGTCCAGCACCAGCGGCCAGCCCAGGGCCTCGTGCCAGAACACTCCGACATCCCGTGTCCCGTCGCAGGTGACCTCGCCGAGATATCCCGTGCCCGCGAGGTAGGTGTTGCCCGGCTCGATCACGCACAGCTCGTCGTCGCCGGGGTCTGCCAGCACGATGAATCGGTCGTCGGGGGACTGGCCCACGTCCAGATGCCTCCCGCCGAGATCCAGCGCTCGCTGCACGGTCTGCTGCTGGTGCTCGAGGGTGCTGCTGGTCAGGTGCAGATGAAGCTGTCGCGGGCCGACCTGCGCGGTGTCCGAGGTGACGAAGCGGAGCCCCACCTGCGTCGCGATCCCCGGCACCAGTGCCCCGTCGGGCTCGGCGAGGACCGTGCGGTCGAGAAGCCCGGCCCAGAAGGCCGCCGCTGCGTTCGCGTCGGCCACGTCGAAGACCACTGCGTCAAGGTGGAGGGTCACTCCTGCACTCTAGGACGGAATCCTGCCCACGGCGAGGGCTCGGACCAGATGCGCCGGGAGCGTGCGGAGCGGGGCATAGTCTCGATGACCACACCCGCACACCCGCACACCCGCACACCCGCACATCCCCACGGACCCCGAGGAGGCCCACCATGCACGAGCGATCCGAGATCTCCTCGTTCCGGCCGACGGACGCCTGGCATATGGACTGGCCGTACCACGTGTGGACGAAGGCCGGGGTGAGGGCGTCCATCAGCGGGCCCGGCGCGGCGACCGCGGTGCAGGACTTCGTGGAGTCCCTGGAGCACGAACCGGACTCCGACGTCCCGGGCGGCACGCGTCTCTACTACCGCGGCGGGTACACGGCCGAGGTCACGGCTCCGGACGACGGCGAGGCGT
Source organism: Brachybacterium sp. 107 (assembly GCF_052379725.1). NCBI lineage: Bacteria > Bacillati > Actinomycetota > Actinomycetes > Micrococcales > Dermabacteraceae > Brachybacterium > Brachybacterium sp. 107. Next base: position 190,454 of record NZ_JBQSYW010000007.1, read on the forward strand.
GGCAGATCGTTCTGGCGTCGGCGGGCGAGGACGGGCTCGGCTCCGTGCAGTATGCGGCGGACGATCTCGTCGCCGCACTGCGGCGGGCCTCCGGCGAGGTCCGGCTCGCCTGGAGCGAGCTGCCCGCCACCCGGGCGGGGACGGCGCCATGACGGATCACGCACGCACGACGGATCAGGTGGCCGCGACCGTGGTGGTGGACGCCGCCAACTGCGTCGGCAGCGTGCCTGACGGCTGGTGGCGCGATCGCGCCGGGGCGACGCGGCGCGTGCGCGACTCGCTCGAGCCCGAAGCACTCCGTGGCTGTCTGGAGCTCGACGTGTCCCCGGACCTGGTGCTGGTGGTCGAGGGGAAGGCCCGCGGTGTCGAGTCCACCGAGACTGTGCAGGTCGTGGACGCTCCCGGGATCGGCGACGACACGATCGTCGACGTCGTCGAACGGCTCGCCGCACAGGGCGGGAGCATCGTCGTCGTCACCGCGGACAGGGAGCTGCGATCCCGGGTGGCCGCGCTGGGCGCTCGCACCGTCGGCCCGCGGATCGTGCGCCCGAGCTGATCGGTCGCCGAGCTGATCGGCCGCCGAGCTGATCGGCCGCCGAGCTGATCGGCCGCCGAGCTGATCGGCCGCCGAGCTGAGCACCCGAGCTGAGACGCCCAGGGCCGTGACCCGTCGGCCGACCGCAGTTCAGTAGCGCCGAGTACGACTGCCGACCACGCGCTCCAGCGGGATGCTGTCGTCCTGCCAGGGCGTGAGCAGCCACACCACGACGTACGCGCCCACGCCGAGGACCGGGAGCAGGAACGAGGCGAGGACCAGCACGCGGACCAGCCACACGTCGAGCCCGAAGCGATCGGCGATCCCGCCGGCGATCCCCCCGACGAGACGTCGGGGACCACGTCGGAAGCGGATGCGGCGGAGGGAGTCGAAGAAGGTGTCCATGCCTCGACGCTACGCATCGTGCGCGCTCACCGCAGTGGGGCTGACCCCCGCAGGCGATGACGGGAAACCGGAGAGAGGTCGCCGGAGTCGAGCAGTTCACCGCGCCGACAGCGCGTCGAGCGCCAGGGTCGCGAACCGCGCGGCCGCGCGCGCTCGACCAGCCTCCGGGAAGGACGCGATGGTGCGGCCGGTGGAGAGGAGCATGAGCAGGTCGGAGAGGGTGAAATCCTGTCGCAGGCGACCATCCCGCCGGGCGCGCTCGGCGACCTCGTCGATGGTCGCGAGCAGCTCTCGGCGGTGGACCGCGAGGGTTCCGCTCCTTGCATCGGCGGTCGAGAAGGCGTCGACGAAGCCGCGGCTGTGCGAGTTCACCTCGATCAACCGGCGCAGGATCGACGCGAACCCCTCCCAGGGGTCGGGCTCCGTGCGGCCGGACTCCACGATCGATCGGCACGTGCGCATCTGCTCGGCGAACGCCTCGTCGATGAGGGCATCCCGGGTGGGGAAGCGTCGGTAGAGCGTCGCGGGCCCGACGCCCGCCCGGCGGGCGATCTCGCGCATCCCGACGTCGAGGCCGTCGCGTGAGAAGAGCTCCTGCGCGGCGGTCAGGATGCGCTCGCGGTTCTCCTGGGCATCGCTGCGCAAGCGAGTCATCTGTGCACCCCTCGTTCTCACTTCCGGCAAGTGGACGTGGGCGTCCACTACGTTCGGACAGTACCGCACCGAGCGCATGTCAGGAGAACAGATGATGCAGGCAGTGACCATCCAGGAGTACGGCGACCCGAGCGGGATGATCGTGCAGGAGGTCCCCGATCCCGTCCCCGCAGCGCACCAGGTCGAGATCGCCGTGGACGCGGCAGGCGTGGGCGGGGTCGATGCCGTCATCCGACGAGGCATGATCGGCGGATTCCCCCGAGGGCTCATCCCAGGCAGCGAGGTGGCCGGGACCGTCGTCTCCGTCGGCGGCGACGTCGACCCGTCCTGGGTGGGCCGCCGCGTCTGGGCCTTCGTGGGGACCGGAGGCGGGTATGCGGAGCGCGCGGTCGCCGCGCTCGACGACGTCACCGAGCTCCCCGCCGGGCTCTCGATGATCGACGCCGTCGCCCTCGGCGGCGCGGCCACCGTCGCCCGCTTCGCCCTGGCGCACGCCCACTTCGCACCCGGTGAACGGGTGCTCATCCGGGGAGCGGCCGGCAGTATCGGGATCGCCGCGATCGAGCTCGCGGTGCGAGGTGGCGCTGCCGCGGTGGCCGTGACGACCTCCTCGGCGGATCGGGGCAGCCGGCTCCGGGACCTCGGCGCGACCCACGTGCTGGACCGGCTCGGCACGGGGAACTCGGAGGCACCCGACGACTACGACGTCATCCTCGATATCGTCGGCGGCTCCGGGCTCCCGGCGTTCCTGGATCGGCTCGCCGCCAACGGGCGGCTGGTGCTCGTCGGCGCCGTCGCAGGGTTCCCGCCCGCGGACTTCGGGGAGCGCCTCCTCACCTCGTTCCAGACGTCCCGCTCGTTCTCGACCTTCAGCCTGGACTCGGTCCCGGTGGCGCAGCGGAACACCGAGCGAGCGGAGCTGCTCGCGGCCGCGGTGCGCGGCGAGCTCACCGCGGTGATCCACGACGTGATGCCTCGCCAGGAGGCGGCGCAGGCCCATCGCGCGATGGACGCCGGCACGGTGTTCGGGCGCATCGTGCTGGCCGATCCCGGGCAGCGCGGCGAGTGACGGCAGGCCACGAGCGCGGAGCAGGAGCGCGGGGAGAGGAGAATCGGCTCGAGCGATGGACCGGCGGCGAGACCGGTACCGAGATTCGAGGAGGAGTCATGGCCGACTACAGGGACTGGCAGGCACCGACCCCACCGCGCGGCCTGGTGGTCCTGCTCCCGGGTGCGGCATACACGTGCCAGATGCCCCTGCTCCACTTCGCGGCTCTGGCCGCGATCAGTCATGGCTGGAATGTCCGCGCGGTCGCCTGGACCCCGGCGGAGCACTGGGGTACGGAGCAGATCGGGTTCGAGCTGGCGGCGGCGATCGGCGACCACGAGGGACCGATCCGGGTGATCGGGAAGTCGCTCGGCACCCTCGCCGCACCGTATGCGGCCGAGCATCGGATCGATGCGGTCTGGCTGACCCCGCTCGTGAGGCTGCCGGCCGTAGCCCGAGCGATCACGGCGCATCCGGGACGGCAGCTGCTCATCGCCGGGACCGATGACGCCGACACCTGGGACGGTGGGATCGCCGCGGGGCTAGGCGCCGAGGTGCTCGAGATCCCCGGTGCGGATCACGGCCTGCAGGTCGCGGACCCGGTGCGCACGGCTGAGATCCACGTCGAGGTGGTGCGAGCGATCGACAGCTGGTTCGGCGAGGAACGGTAGGCGCGCTGCGAGCAGCGCGGTCGCGGCCCGAGCGCGCCAAGAGACCGCCGTGTGGCCTCTACGGTGCGTACGAGCGGCGGGCGCGAAGGGCCCGGCACGCCCCGAGCTGCCAGGTGCCGACATCGCATCGCAGGTCGGAACTGTTCCCCGTCGCCACCACGGTGCCATCGGAGAGCAGCCCGAGGGAGTGCTCGGAGCCGGACGCGATCGCCACGACATCGCTCCAGCCCTTGACATCGCATTGGCCGGCGCTGTCGTCCCCGACGGCGCGCACCGTCCCGTCCTCGAGCAGCGTCAGGGTGTGATGGCTGCCCGCTGCGATGGCAGTGACGCCGCGCAGCTGATCCACTTCGCACGCACCCGAGGCCGTCTCTCCGGTGGCGAGGACCGTGCCGTCGCCCCGGAGGCCGACGGTGTGCAGGGACCCGGCGGAGATGTCGACGAGATGCCGCCAATCCTCGACGAGGCACTGGCCGCGCTGGGTGCTGCCGGTGGCGACGGCCGTCCCATCGCTGCGCACACCGACCGTGTGCCAGTCCCCGCAGGCGAGCGCGACGATGTCGCGCCAGGCGCTGACGTCCCCTTGGCCCTCCGAGGTCCGTCCGGCGGCCACTACGGTGCCGTCCTCCCGACGCCCGAGCGTCGATCTCCACCCCGTCGCGATATCGGTGATGTCCGTCCACTCGGAGACCTCGGTCTGGCCCGAGCCGTTCCACCCGGTCGCGACGACGGTTCCATCAGCCCGGAGGCCGACGGTGTGCGATCGGCCCGTGTTGCGGGCGGTGTGCACGTTCCCTGCGGCGACGGCGACGATCTCCGTCCAGTCCTCCACCGCGCATTCACCTGCGAGGGTGCTGCCCGTGGCCAGGGCTGTGCCGTCGACCCGGCACGCGACGGAGTGCCGCCGACCAGCTGCGATCACGGACATGGCTGCCTCCGATCTCTGCTCGGGAGCTCGATCGTACGGCCGCCCGAGCCAGGTCGCACGGCGGGCCGAAGGTCGGGGATCCAGGACCCAGGACCCGATGTCGAGGACCGAGGTGCCGTCGTGCGAGCGCAGGGACCGGCCCCGCTCAGCTCTCCGGCGTCAGGGTGCGGGTGTACTGCACGTCGCCGTTGGCGTCGATCAGCTCGACGGTGAACGACTCGCCCTGTGGGGCGATCTCGACCCGGCCGAAGAACTGGCCGGTGCCGTCGCGCGGGGAGCCCATCGCGGGGCCGGCCTTCTGGAAGTCGACCTCGGGTCCGAAGGTGCCGTCCATCTCGTTGGGACCGAAGGACCCGGAGTTGATCGGTCCGGCCACGAACTCCCAGAACGGGTTGAAGTCCGTGAAGGCTGCCCGCTCGGGGGAGTAGTGGTGGGCGGCGCAGTAGTGGACGTCGCCGGTCAGGAACACGATGTTCTTCGTCTTCTGCGTCTTGATCCCCGAGAGCAGGCGGGCCAGCTCGAGCTCGCGGCCCAGCGGAGCGCCGTTCTCCGCGTTGGAGATCGACTCCTGCCCCTTCCCGTCGGGGACCACGATGCCGAGCGGAAGGTCGGCGAGGATCACCTTCCAGGTCGCCTGCGATCTGCGCAGCCCCTTCAGCAGCCACTGCAGCTGCTCCTCGCCGAGCATCGAGGTCTCGTGCTGCTCCAGGCCGTCGGTGTTCTCGCTCTTGTCCGTGCGCATGTCCAGCACGAACACGTCCAGGTCGGGGCCGCGCTCGATGAGTCGGTAGATCCGCTCCGGCTCGAAGCCGGTGCCGGGGGAGAGCGAACGGACGTCGGCGATCGGCTGGTACTCCTGCCAGGCGCGTCGGCCCCGGGCGGCGAGGGTGTTCACGTCGCGCACCGTGTACTTCTCGTCCTCGAGGATCTCGCCGGCCCACCAGTTGTTGGTGGTCTCGTGGTCGTCCCAGGTGGCGATGACCGGGACCTCGGCGTACATCGCGCGGATGTTGTCGTCCAGGAGGTTGTAGCTGTGGCGGCCCCGGAACTCCGTGAGGGTCTCCGCGACCTTCGAGACCTCCTCGGTGACGAGGTTGCGCCAGATCGCGCCGTCGGGCTCCTCGAGCGTCTCCGCGATCGGACCGTCGGCATAGATGGTGTCGCCGGCGTGGAGGAAGAAGTCCGGGGCGACGGCGCGCATCGCCTCGTAGCCGAACATGCCTCCGACGTCAGGGTTGATGCCGTAGCCCTGGCCCGCGGTGTCGGCCGTCCACACGAAGGTCTGTGCGCCGTCGGAGCGGTGACCCGGCGCGGTGCTGAAGCGGCCGGAGCCGACCTCGCCGCGGTGCCCGTTCTCGTCCTCGAAGAACAGCTCGGTCTCGAAGGTCGTGCCGGCCGGAAGCTGCTTCGCGCTGATCCGTGCGGTGAAGTCGGTCTCCGCGGTGGCCCACGGGCCGCGCAGCGAGATCGGTCGGCCGTCCGCGCCGGTGCCCTTCCCGCGTCGGCTGCGGCCGGCGGTGAGGCGCTTGCCGTCGGCGTCCAGGGCGTGGAGCACGGCATGGAGCCGCCCCTCGCCCGAGGCGCGGGACCACAGCACCGCGGAGCTCGAGGTGACGTCCCCGGTCTGGAGGCCGGAGGGGAGCGTCAGCCGCGACGACCCGGGACGGGCGGGCGCGGCGGTGGCGGCACCGGCCACGGGGAGCGTGGTGGCGAGCGCCGCTGCGGCGGCTCCTCGCAGCAGGGTCCGACGGTTCGGGGCGGTGAAGCTGTCCATCGCGCCAGTGAACTCCGTCGTCGTGACGGGCACATGTCCTCGGCGTGAATGACTGGGGGAGAGCTCCGGGTCCGCCGGGCGATTGAGGTCAGGACCGTTCGGCCGACGGGAGCGCGAGCATGGCGGCCGCGACCTCGCCTGCCGCGGGGTCGGGGATCGCGGTGGACGCTCGCTCGAGGACCAGCAGCTGCGCGCCGGGGGTCTCGCGGGAGAGCGCCTCCCCGTTGCCGAGCGGGAAGAACGGATCGCAGCGTCCGTGCACCACGAGCGTCGGGATCCTCAGCTCGGGCAGCCGCTCGCGCCATCGGGGCGAGCAGTCGAGCCGGGAGAAGACCATCCCGAGCTGATCCGACTGGTGGCGCGCCGGATCGGTGCTCCCCGTGCGGTCGTGGATGCGCAGCGCGGTGGCGCGGGCCGCTGAGGGGTCGTTCCCGAGGATCTCGGCGCCGGTGGCGGCGAACTCTGCGACGGCGGCACGATCGGACCAGTCGGGAGCCAGGCGCGAGAAGGCACGCTCCATCGTGGACGCCTCGTGGTCGGGCAGGTCCTCGTCGACCGGACCGGGAGCGACCGGACGCGTGCCGACGAGCGTGAGAGCGCTGAACGCCTCGGGATGGTCCAGCGCCGCCACCTGGGCGACCATCCCGCCCACGCCGATGCCCGCCAGCTGCGCCGGACGCGCGTCGAGACCCTGCGCGAGCGCGGCGGCATCCGCGGCCAGGTCCCGCAGGAAGACAGGATCGGGTCCCACGACGCGAACATCGGCCGCAGTCCCAAGGCCAGGACGTCGCGTGCGTCCATCGCTACGATGACCGCATGAGCCACAGCTCCGACACCGATCCGTCCGACGCAGGCGCGAAGGAGCTCGCCCGCCAGCGGCAGGAGCAGATGAGCAGATTCTTCGTCGCGTTCGCCGTCGTGGAAGGGCTCCTGCTCGCCGGGAGCGTGATCGCCATCTACGTGCTCGAACTGATCGATCCTGCTCTGGGTATCTGGGTGCTTCTCGGCATCGCCGTGATCGGCGGAACCGTTCTCAGCAGCTGCATCCTCAGTGCGAACCGTCGCTCTCAGCGCGAGCTGGACAAGCCCGACCTGAGCTGAACGATGACCTGGATCGCACGCCCGGACCACCCCGCCCCCGAGGACGTAGCCCGCCTGCTCGCCACCGTGCCGGAATGGTTCGGCAGGCCGGAATCGAACGCGGAGTACGTCGACGCCGCACGCACCATGGAGACCTGGACCGTCCGCGACGACGCCGGCACCGTGGTGGGCGTGACCCTGATCGACCGGCACTTCCCGCACGTCGCCGAGGTGCACCTGATCGTGGTGGATCGTGCCGTCCACGGCACCGGCGTCGGGACCGCGATGGTCGCTGCCTGCGAGGCCGACGCCCTCGCCCGTGGGGTGCGACTGCTGGAGGTGAAGACGCTCGGGGCCTCGGATCCCGACCCCGCTTACGCCCGTACCCGGCATTTCTACGAGAAGCAGGGTTTCCTGGCCTTGGAGGAGACGGAGCTGTGGGGTGAAAACACCCCGTGCCTGATCATGGTCAAACCGCTTCCGGCCGGGGACCGAGCTGCCCTAGCCTGAGGTGATGGCACGAGGAGCAAATGATCTGAACAGCGTGGTCTCCGCGTTGGTGCCGACTCTCTCCAGGAGCCTGGCCGAGGAGTTCAACGTCTTCCGGGTGATGCATCACGGCACCCACGAGAAGCAGCTTTCCAATGTGTTCGCCTGGCTGCTCACCACCGACGGCACGCATGAGCTCGGAGAAGCGTTCCAGCGAATCTTCCTCGAGCGGGTCAATGCGGGATTCTCACCGCAGGGCGCGCTGCCCGCGGACGGATACCGCGTCGTCCAGGAGGTGAACACCTATGGGGGCGACGGCACAGACGACGAGTTCTCCATGGACATTGCCGACATCCTCCTGGTCCAGCAGGAGGCCGCTGTCATCGTCGAGAACTATGGAACCTCCGACGGGCATGGTCATGACTACCATCGCTACCTCGCCCATGCCACGGCGGAAGGTCGCCGTTCGGCGGTGGTGCTCCTGTGCCATCGGAGGGAGGCACATCTCTTGCGCGACGGCTGGGAGCAATCGGTCGTCGTGACCTACGGCGAGGTCCTGGAAGACCTGCGCGACCATGTCGCGCAGGATCCGTCGTGGCGTCGGCGGCATCCCGAGCAGAATTTCTTCATCGAGCAGATGATCGATCACTTCGTGGAAGGGCAGTCAGCTGTGAATCTCGAGGATCAGATCTCGTTCATCAGGACCATGTGCGAGACCGGCGAATCGGCCCGCTATGGATATCGTCCCCGGGACCGAGCGACCCAGGAGTTCGCAGTTCTCGTCGCCGAGCATGCGAAGCGCCAGCTTCAGGACAGTCGCAAGACCCTGACCGCTGTGAAGACAGCCCTACGGAACTATTCCCGGACGACGCTGGCGGACCAGGTCAACGATCTGACGGAGCGGGGGCGGATCGAGAAGGTCGTGACCCGGTTCGTCGGGCAGTGGGAGTGGTGCGTGGAGCTGCAGCGCGGTGAAGGCCGACGGACAATCTTCGTGGTGTTCGGGCCGACCGCCGTCGTGGAGATCGATCGAGCTACGGAGATGGTCCCTGCCCCGGACTACACGTGCGCGTTCGTGACGCATGCAGCTTCAGACGGCCAGGGCATCGGTCGGATCGTGCAGACGGATGTAGGTCTCGTCGAGATCATCGCCGGGCTGTCCCCGGACGATGTCCGTCTTCGAGATGCCGTGCTCGAGGTGATGGACTTTGCCTGATCTGGCGTTCGTCACGGTCGGTCGGAGCGAGACCTCACTCGCCTGATCGAGGCGTCGGGCGCAGCTCACGACCCGCAGCGTCGGCCGCCTGCCTGCGATCGGCGCCGGTCACGCGGACACGCAGGACGAATGTCCTGGTCAGCTCCGTACAGTCGGCTCTGCCGTCGGCCGCGCCACCTCCGTAGCGTCGAAGACAGCCATCGATGGACGATGGATCCTTCGCACTCACGGAGCACCTCATGTCGAACGTTCCTCGGATTCCCCAGACCACGCCGACGGGCGGCCCCACCGCGCCGCCCTCATCCTCACCGCCAGCATCGGCACGAGGAATCCGGTTGCGCATCGTCGTCGCCGCTGTCGCCACCGCGGTGGCCGGGGCCCTGCTGATCTGGACCGTCGCGGTTCCGCTGGGGGGTATCGACCTCGAGGTGGCCGCTGCCGGCCAGAGGGTCGGCCCCGCCTCGATCCTGGGAGCGGTCCTGATCGGCGGGGCGGCCGCCTGGCTGCTGCTGGCCCTTGCGCTCCGCTTCCCGTACGGCCGGACGGTCTGGACCGGCGTGGCGGTCGCGGTCCTCGTCCTCTCCCTGACGGGCCCGGTGCTCTCCGGCGCCGCCGGGACCGTGCTCGCGGTCCTGGAGCTGATGCACCTCGTCGTCGGCCTCGCGCTGATCCTCGGACTGCGCCGAAGCAGCGTGCCGGTGGTCGGTGCCGGGCGTACTGTGACCGCGGAGGCCTCATGAACACCCTCGCCCGCCCCGCGCCACCGTCGCCTGCCCAGTGCGATGACCGGCCCCTGCCATGGGTCGCGCGCCGTCCGGCTCCCGGGTATGCGCTCCTGTGGCTGCCGCTGCTGGTGCTGGCCCCGATCGTGACCGCCCTCCAGCACGGACACGTGGGCCAGCTGCTGATGCTGCTCCTCCTCGCGGCGCTGCACGTCGCGACAGTGCTGGTGCGATACCGTCCCGCGTCCCGTCAGCATGCGGACCTGCGCACCGAGATGCTGGTCGCCGCCACCACCGTGGTGGTCATCGGCTATCAGGTCCTGTGGAACGAGCACCAGGTGTTCCTCTATCCGCTGCTGGCCCTCGGCATGGCCGTGGGGCTGCGGCGTCGCCTGGCGATGGGGTTCGTCGGCGGCCTCGCCGTCAGCGGCGCCGTCGCCGCCGGGTTCACCACCGACTCCCTCGCCGATGCGCTGGTCTTCGCCGTCGTCACGTACATGGCCGGCCTCAGCGCCTACCTGATCGACCGGTTCCTGGAGACCGCCGCGCAGCTGAGCGCCACCCGCGAGCAGCTCGCTCGCACGGCGGTGCTCCAGGAGCGCGAGCGGTTCTCCCGTGACCTCCACGACCTGCTCGGGCATACCCTGTCCCTGATCGTCGTGAAGGCTGAAGCAGTGCGTCGATTCGTCCCGACGGATCCCGATGCGGCCGCCGAGCATGCCCGCAGCATCGAGGAGATCGGCCGCAGCGCCCTCGGCGAGGTGCGCCAGGCGGTGGTCGGCTATCGGGAGACCACGCTCACCGATGAGCTCGAGGCCGCTCAGAAGGCTCTGGACGACGCCGGGATGCAGATCGACATCGAGGTCCTCGCCGAGGCCGGTGCGCTGCCGAGGTCCGTGGACCGTCTGTTCGCGTGGGTGGTGCGCGAGGGGATCACCAACATCCTGCGCCACGCCCGAGCTCGGCGCTGCCGGATCCTCGTGGAGACCGGCGGGGGAGAGGCCACCCTCGAGATCACCGACGACGGCGGCGCGGTCACCGCCTCGATCCGCCCGGGCTCCGGGCTGACCGGCCTGCGGGAACGAGCCGAAGCGCTGGGCGGCGTGCTCGTCGCGGACCGGGAGGCCGACGGCTTCCGGCTCGGGGTGAGCGTGCCGACGCACGAGGAGGGGAGAGCATGACCGACGAGGGCGCCGACCGCACGAACGAGCGCAGGGCCGAGCCGGGGAGCGCCGGGTCGCGGATCACCGTGGTGATCGCGGAGGACCAGACTATGATGCGCTCCGCGCTGGCGGGACTGCTCGGGCTGGAGCCCGATCTCGTGGTGATCGGGGACGTGGGGCGCGGCGACGAGGTGGTCGGCGCCGTCGCCGCGCACCACCCGGATGTGCTGATCCTGGATATCGAGCTGCCGGGCCGCAGCGGCCTCGACGTCATCCCGGATGTGCTGCGGGCGGATCCTGGCACCGCGGTCATCATCGTCACCACGTTCGGCCGTGCCGGATACCTGCGCCGCGCCATGGATGCCGGTGCCCGTGGGTTCCTCGTCAAGGACGACCCGGTCGAGGACCTGGCCACCGCGGTCCGACAGGTGGCGGCCGGCGGCACCGTCGTCGATCCCGCCTTGGCCGCCCAGGCGCTCGCCGCCGGTCCGAGTCCGTTGACACGGCGGGAGCAGGAGGTGCTCGCCGCCTCCGACGGCGGAGCGCCGATCGCGGAGATGGCCGCTGCCCTCCACCTCTCCACGAGCACGGTGCGAAACTACCTCTCCAGCGCGATCGGGAAGACGGGTACCCGCAACCGGGCCGAAGCGCTGCGCACCGCCCGCGACGAGGGCTGGCTGTGACGACTGACGGACGACCGGCGACCGACGACGCCCGCGGTGGGCCCCGAGGTGAACGGTCGGTCGGCTTCCGGGACTGCACGGAAGGCTGTTGGTACGGTCGGGAGCCCCAGCACCGCTGGGAACCGAGCATCACCCGCAGGGGTCACGATGCTCACCACGTCGAGGAGGTTCTGATGTTCCGCTGGCTCTTCCGTGCTCGCCGGGTGCAGGGCGACGTGAATGCCGCCCGACAGGGTCCGGAGGCGGTGGGTAAGCGCGTCGGCCGACGTTCTGCGCACCGGCTTCTCAGCCGTCTCCTGCGCTGACCCGCTGAGAGGCGGTGCATCTGAGGGAGCGCCCGATGGGGAGCTTCCGGTGTGCGTTTCGGGTGGTGAGCTTCGGCTCTAAGTCCTGAACTGGCGCTCGGCGCAGTCTAAGCTCGTTCGTCGATGGTCCCTGATGCGCCGAACAGCCCCGATACCCCGATCGAGAATGCACCTGATCGGGGACGGATGCTCCCCCGGAATCGGGGATGGCTGGACACGATCACCTCGATCCCGGCACTGATCGTCGGCTCCGTGCTCATGATCCTCATCGCCGCAGGTCCCATGCAGCACATGGACCTGCTGCTGGCCCGGCGCTGGCTCTACCACATCGAGCCGGACCTCCTGTGGTTCGCCCAGAACGTCCTGGACCGAGTCGCCGGCCAGGCCGTCTGCCTGCCCATCCTGATCGTGGTCGCCGTGGTGCTCGCCCGTCGGCGAGGATCCTGGCGCCCGATCCAGGTCGCTGTGCTCGCCGAACTGGCCTTCCTCCTCGGCGTCGGTGTGCTGAAACTGATCTTCGCCCGACCCGTGACCTACTCGCGCGATCCGAACTTCTTCGACGGCGGCTACCTGGACATGGGGGCCAAGGGGATCAGCTTCCCGTCGGGGCATGCCTCCGAGGCCGTGCTCATCTACGGCACGGTCGTCTACCTGATCACGCACTACAGCTCGGCGAGTCCGCGACTGCTGCGGCTGCTGCGCTGGGGCGTCGTGGTGATCAGCGTGAACTCCGTGGTCGTCTCGTTCCTGCTGGGCTGGCACTGGGCCAGCGACCTCCTGGGGGGTCTCATGATCGGCGGGCTGTACCTGCGGATCATCACCCAGTGGGACGAGCGCATGCGCGCGCGGAACGGGATGGCGGCGTCCCGCGCGGACTGATCTGCCTCGTCCTTGCCGCTCCCCCGGCCGCGGCTGGCCCCGCAGTCCTGCACGGCGCTGATGCTGGTCACGCTTATCATCGCGCTGCGCTTCGTGAACCCGACGCAGCTCGTGGCGCGGGTGCGCACCGAGGACGAGTGAAGGCGGAGGCGGGGCACGTCACTCCGAGACCGGAGGGCGAGCGGCAACGGCCACCTCGTCGGCGCGGCGCAGGGCCTCCCGCAGCGCCGACCGGTCGTCGTCCTCCCAGGGGCCGGAGCAGGCGAGCGGGATGTGTGTCAGGTACCGGCGCTCCGCCTCCGGGATCCGCGCCACCAGGAGCGCCTGGTCCCGCTCCGCGGTGGCATACAGGTTCGGCCCGTCGGCGTAGTACGGATCGGTGAGCACGAGCTGCCCGGCGAGGGTGCGCATCACGTTGGACGGGTTGGTGTCCAGCGGGCCGCACCAGGGCAGCTCCCGGCGTGCGTCCGCATGGATCTCGCCGACGATCGCCGCGAGCGCCGAGAACTCCGTCGTCGGGACTGCGCATCGAGCCAGGAGCTCGTGGGCCTCGGACTCGTCCACGGGGGCAAGTCGTTCCAGCAGCTGCAGGTCGCCGCCGCCGGCGAGACGGCGGTGGGCATGCAGGGCGGGCACCTGGCCGGTGGAAGAGGCCTCGCGGTACAGCCGGGCCGTGTATGGCCCCACCGGATCGAAAGGACTGATCCGCACCACGAGATCCGCCGTCGGCGACGCAAGGGCGATGGCCCAGTCGCCGGCGCCGCAGGGGCCCCAGCCCGCCTCGCGGAAGCGGGACTCGGCGTCCTCGTGGGTGGCGTCGGCTCCGAGGGATCCGAGCAGGTCGAGGGCGGGGGAGTGGTCCATACGCGCGACACTACGCACGCCCGCCCCCGCCCTCCAGTTGTTTTCCGGCGGGCTCAGCCCTCGGGGATCGCTTCGCTCATCGCACTGATCTGGAAGGTCGCCCCGCACGGGTCCTCGATCGTCGCGATCCGGCCGAAGGGCGAGTCGGTCGGGCCATCCAGGACCTTCCCGCCCAGCTCGACGACCTTCGCCAGCGCCGCCTCGGAGGCCTCGACCCCGAAGTAGAGGCGCCAGCCGGTCGCCTCCGCCGGCATCGCGCCGGTCGCGTCGCACAGACCCCAGCTGGCGGAGTCACCGGGACCGTTGGTCGCGTACCGGAAGGAGTCGTCGTCCATCGGCTCGCCCATCGGCACCAGGTTCGCCTCGAACACGGCGGTGTAGAACGCGACGGCCTTGTCGTACTCGTGCGTCATCAGCTCGAACCAGACCGGGGAGCCGGGCGCGCCGGTGAACTCGTAGCCCTCGATCGCCCCGGCCTGCCACAGTCCGATGGTCGCGCCGGTCGCATCGAGCACGATGGACATGGCACCGGCTTCGCTGATGGCGTCCGGGGGGACCACCACGGTGCCGCCGTTCTCGGTGACCTTCGCGGTACGGGACCTCGCGTCGTCGACGGCGAGGTAGATGCCCCATTCGGAGGGCAGGGTCCGGCCATCGGGAGTGGTCATCCCGGTGACGTCCATGATCCCGCCCACGAGGGCGCCGCCGTTGCGGATCAGGTGATAGTGGTTGAAGCTCTCGCCGAGATCCTCGAACTCCCAGCCGAACAGGCCGGAGTAGAAGGTCTTCGCGGCGGCGAGATCGGTGACGCTGAGATCTGCCCAGGTGCTGGTGCCGGTGGTGCGAGTCATGTCTCCTCCTGGAGTGATGGGCCCGGGCTTGTTCGCTGCCGGAGCCGTGGTGTGGTCCCTACGCTAGGCAGGTTCGGTGAGGGATGATTGTCCGATCCTGCGCATCTGGTTCGTGACTCCTGTTCGAGGGTGCCGTCCCCTGGTTCTGCACGGAGATCACCTGGTGCACAGGCTCGGCAGAGCGCTGAGCAGCGGCGGGCGGGTCGATGCCGGGACCGAGAAGTCGAGCGTCACGCAGGTGGGCTGCGTGATCGGGACGGGATGCACGGCGACCATCGGGGCCGACGGCACCAGCTGGTCCAGTGCGTCGGCCTGACTCGGCACGGCGAAGCCCAACAGGAACGTCGCACCAGGGCACAGGGGCAGCTGGACCGTCGGCGTGCCGGAGATCAGCAGACCCGAACGGGGCAGCCCGATCGGTGCCGGATGCGCGTACCAGCCCACCCAGATCGACGCGTCCCCCCGCGGGCTGAACCCCGGCGGCAGAGCGATGTCCGCCTGGACCAGGCCCGAGCCGGGCTGCAACAGGGCGAAGGGCCGCGGGGGCTTGTCACTGATGTGGTGGGCGAGGCGGCGCAGCTGCGCGGGCGGCACCCCGACCGTCATGCGGAACCGCCGCGTGAAGCTCGAGAGGGAGTCGAAGCCGACGGCGGCGCCCACCTCGACCACCGCATCGTCGCCGCTCAGCAGCAGACGCTTGGCGGCGTCGATGCGCAGGGCGATGAGGTACTGCCCCGGACCGATCCCGGTGTGCTTCGCAAAGATCCGGGAGAAGTGGAAGGGGCTGTACCCGACGTGATCGGCGAGGTCGGCGACGTGGAGGTCGGTGGGCCGTTCCTGGGCGAGGGCCAGCGCGGAGGCGATCATCGTCGCCGCAGGGTCCGCTGTGAGGGAGGTCACGAGGATGAGTGTACGGAGCGGCTCACTCGACGCCAGGGCGTCGGCGGTTCTGCTTCGTCTCGGCACGACGCCGCTTGCCCTCCAGCCGTCGCCTCCTCGAGCCCCGCGTCGGCTTCGTGGGCCGACGGACGATGGGTGGGGCGACCGCCTCGCGCAGCAGCGCGGCCAGACGCTCCCGGGCGGCGACCCGGTTGCGCCGCTGAGCACGGTGCTCCTCGGCGCTGATCGTGAGCACCGTGCCCGCGAGGCGGGGCGTCAACGCCTCGAGCACCCGGGCGCGCTGATCGTCGTCGAGCGCTGTCGTGGTGGCCAGGTCCAGGCTCAGCTGCACCTTCGAATCGGCGGTGTTCACGCCCTGCCCGCCCGGTCCCGAGGCATGGGAGAACTGTTCGGTCAGCTCCCCGGCGGGCACCCGCAGGCCACGCGGAGCCCCGGGGCCGGGGGTCACCGTCAGATCATCCATGCTCCGAGTGTGCCGCACCGGGTGGGGTCGGGCCGACGGTGTCCTCCGGGGTCGACGGTGTCCTTC
This sequence comes from Brachybacterium sp. 107, assembly GCF_052379725.1. NCBI lineage: Bacteria > Bacillati > Actinomycetota > Actinomycetes > Micrococcales > Dermabacteraceae > Brachybacterium > Brachybacterium sp. 107. Next base: position 206,150 of record NZ_JBQSYW010000007.1, read on the forward strand.
GGGGCCGACGCGGAGCTGTCAGGCGGGTCCTGGCGAGGTGGAGTCGCCCGGGCCCTCTCCGCACTCCTCGCGCAGCCGCGGCTCCACCCGGCGCTTCGGATGCTGGCCGGCCTTGTCCGCGTAGAACGCGCGGATCCGGTCCATGTCGCCGGGGATGTCGCCGGTCAGGTCGAGGGTGGGGCCGAGGCCCGTGGTCATCGTGGTGCGGTCCACGTACCCCAGCGTCACCGGCATCCCGGTGGCGCGGGCGATCCGGTAGAAGCCCGACTTCCACCGGGTGTTGCCGCTGCGGGTGCCGTCCGGGGTGACGACCAGGCAGAACGACTCCCCGGCGTGCAGGCGTCGGACCACCTCGTCGACCACGCGGCTCGGGTCGGAGCGGTCCACGGGGATGCCGCCGAGGGCACGCATGATCGGCTCGCGCCAGCCCGTGAACAAGGTGTGCTTGCCGAGCCAGCGCAGATCGATGCCCAGCTTCCAGCCGATCGCGAGCATGAACACGAAGTCCCAGTTCGAGGTGTGCGGCGCACCGACGATCACGGACGGACGGGAGGGCGCCGGTTCGGAGGCCAGCCGCCAACGGCTGATCGTCCAGAACGCGCGCGCTGCGAGTCGACGGAGCATCCGCCCAATGTAAGCCACGGACGCCAGTGATCCTGGGCGGTCGGTGTTCTTCGCGGTCCGCCGGGGTGGGAGCCGTCCGATCGCGGAAGGTCGCGGGGCCCGCGTCGGGCCTCAGCCGTCACCGGATCCTGCGGCCTGGTCATCGGTGCTCGGCCAGGCGTTCGGTCGGCATCCACCGAGGTCGATGCTCTGCTGCAGCATGACCGGTGCCGTGAGACCCTCACCGCCGCACGTCTCATGGTCATGGCCGAGGAAGTGCCCCACCTCGTGGTTGATCATGTACGCGCGGTACTCGGCGGTGTCGGAGAAGGTCGGGGTCCGGTGCAGCCAGCGGTCCGAGTTCAGCACCACGTCCTGCCCGACCCGGCAGCTCCACCGACCATTCGTGTGCGCAGGCAGGCACAGCTCGTCGACCGTCGGCGGGGAAGCGATAGAGATCGTGAACTCCGCCGTGGCCGGATCCTCCACCTGTGCGAACGCGACCTCGTCCACGCTGCGCCAACCGCGTGCGTCGTCGAGGACCGAGGCGATCTCCTGGGCCACCTCATCGGCGTCGAGATCGATCCCGCCCTCGACCCGCACGGCATAGGTGTGCGTCGTCGGGTCCTCGGGATCGTCGCTGTCAGCGTCGACGTCGTCGGTGTCCAGGTCGGGAAGCGAGAACGTCCAGGTGCCCGTCCCGACGGTGTCAGTGCGCACGATCTCCTGATCGTCCTCGTCCTGGTTCCCGTCGTCGTCCTTGTCCTTGTCCTCGTTCCCGTCGTCGGCTCCCTCGTCGACCGCGCGGGTCTGCTCTGCCACGAGGGACTCGGCGGCGCTGTCCGTGCGCGCTGCATCGGCGGCGAGCGCACGGATGCCGGCGGCCACCGCGACGAGCAGCAGCACGATCACGATCAGCACCAGGGCGGATAG
>NZ_JBQSYW010000008.1:0-160467 GCF_052379725.1 Brachybacterium sp. 107
GCGTCAGGTCAGAGCCGCACGACGATGTTCTCCGAGTCGATGTAGCGACCGACGCCGGAGGACAGGGTGCTGATCACCTGGGCGACATGCTCGGGCTGCATGATCGTCGAGGGGTCCTCGTCGGGGGCGAGGGTCTTGCGCAGATCCGTCGCCGTCCGGCCGGGGGACAGGCAGACCACACGGGTGCCGTAGATCGACAGCTCCTCGCGCATCACCTGGCTCATGTTGATCACCGCGGCCTTGGAGGCCGAGTAGGTGAGCCAGCCGGAGCGGCCGTTGATGCCCGCGGTCGACGCGATGTTGACGATGAGATCGAAGCGGTTGCCCCGGTTCAGCAGCGTCTTGACGATGGTGAACGGGCCGTAGAGGTTCACGCTCATCGTCTTCTCGAAGTCCGCCATCTTGACCTGCTGGAGCGGGACCGGGTTGGTGTAGCCGGCGTTGTTGACGAGGATGTCGATGTTCCCGACCTCGTCGTACGCCTGCTTGACCGCCTTCTTGAGGGCCGAGCGGTCGCCGACGTCGACCTTGTACGGCACGAGCTTGCGGCCGATCGGGAGCTCCTTCTCGAGCTCCTTCACGTTGTTGTCGAAGTCCTCCGAGTCACGGGCGAACATGACCACGGTGGTGATGTCGTCGTGGTTCAGGATGAATCGGCGGGTGGTCTCGAGGCCGATGCCGCGCGACGCCCCGGTCACGAGTGCAGTCTTACTCATCGTCGTCCTCCTCCGGTCGCAGGAGGAACCCTGCCATCTTCAGATCGGTGCTGGTGGTGACCTTGAAGTTCTCGTCCGAGCCATCGATGAAGTGGACGGGGAACCCGCTGTCCGCCACCAGGGTGGCGTCCTCGGTGAACTCGATGCCTTCGTTCACGGCGCGCTCGTGCGACGCCTCGAGGTCGGACTTCGAGAACTTCTGCGGCAGCTGGACGTTGCGCAGTCGGTCGCGGTCCAGGGACCCGGTGACCTCGGAGGTCTCCGGGTCGACCGGGGCCACCGTGAAGGAGATCGGCGACATGAGCGAGACGTTCTTGTGCTCGGAGTCGATGAGATTGCGGAAGTCGCGCTCACGCACCAGTGGGCGAGCGGACTCGTGGATGATCACGTCGTCGTTGGTGCAATGCGGGAGCATCGCGGCGACCGAGGAATGCCGGGAGTCGCCGGCTTCCACCAGGGTGACCGGGGTCGAGATCGCGTAGGCCTCGAGGACCTCCTCGATCTGCTCCCGCCACTGCGGCGGGTAGTTGACCACGATCTGGGAGATCTGCTCGACACGGTCGGCCGTGACGAGTGCGTAGACCAGGATCGGGATACCGCGGAGCTTCAGGAGCTGCTTGGGCTGACTTGCGCCCGTTCGGCTGCCTATTCCGCCATTGAGGAGAATGAGTGAGTACATAGAGTCGTTCCTTCGTGCGGGTCGGCGGCGCTGCCGGATGACCGACGGTCATCTGCAGGAACCGCATCCGTCGAGTTCACTGGGCCGCAACCGGCGCGACCCTCGGCGTTCACTGTACGAGGTCGCGGGGCATTTGTTCAGCGGCTCGCGGAGAGCCGGCGAAATCCGTGGTTCCTCTCACGGGCGGCATCCGGCCCGACAGGCCGTCGCCCGAGGGAATGCCCCTGAGGGGAGCGCCCTCCCGCATGATCCCGCTCACGTCGTCGCGGAGGTGCAGGCCTGCGGCGTGCACCGATGGTGGAACCGGCCGGCCCGCGCGTGGACCGCAATTGCGTGCCATGGGGCTTGCGGAATAAGGTCAGGCTTGCCTCATCGCACATCGGTGCGCGGGTGCATCCCGGTGCGGAGGGTCGTCGGACCCGCTGGACCGTGGACGCCACGAAGACCTTGCGACGGGAAGGTGGCCGACAGATGGCACTGGTCCAGGCCCGAGGGCTGCACCTGGCCTACGACCGCCGGGAGATCATCCACGATCTCGATCTGACGCTGCCCGAGGGGCAGATCACGATCATCGTCGGGGCCAACGGCTGCGGGAAGTCCACGGTGCTGCGCGGCCTGTCCCGGCTGATGGCGCCGCGCGGAGGCGACGTCGTGCTCGACGGCAAGGACATCCATGCCCTCGCCGGCAAGGAGCTCGCCCGGCGCCTCGGTCTGCTCCCGCAATCACCCCTCGCCCCCGACGGGGTGACGGTGCGCGAGCTCATCGCCCGCGGCCGCTTCCCCCATCAGGGTCTCTTCCCGCAGTGGAGCGAGGACGACGAGCAGGCCGTGCAGGACGCCCTGGCGGCGACCCGCACCGTGGACCTGCGGGACCGGCCCGTCGCCGAGCTCTCCGGCGGGCAGCGTCAGCGGGTCTGGATCGCCATGGCGCTCGCCCAGCAGACAGAGGTGCTGCTGCTCGACGAGCCCACCACGTTCCTGGACCTCACCCATCAGCTCGATGTGCTGGACGTGGTGCGCGACCTCAATCGCGAGCGGGGCACGACCGTCGGCATCGTCCTGCATGACCTCAACCTCGCGGCCCGCTACGCCGACCACCTGATCGCCGTCAAGGACGGCCGCATCCATGTCGAGGGCCCTCCGGCCGACGTCATCACCGAGCAGATGGTGCGCGACGTCTTCGCCCTCGACTGCCACATCGCCCCGGACCCCCATTCGGGCACGCCCATGGTGCTGCCCCGCGGCCGAGGGCGCACCCACCACAACCCCTCCGAGGAGGACGCGATGACCACGATCACTGCCGACCCGTCAGCTCCCGTCGCCGATCTGGCACCCGCTCTCGAGCACAGCTCCCTGCTCGCCTTCGAGCTCACCGTCGCCGCCCGGCAACAGCTCGGGAAGAACCTGGTGCGCTTCACCTTCACGAGCCCTGACCTGGTCCACTTCGGCGCCAACTGCCATCCCCTGGACATGCGCATCAAGCTGATCGTCCCCGGCCCCGAGAGGAGCCGGGACCACTTCGCCTCCGTGCGACCGGATGGCCTGATCGACCCGGTGACCCAGCCCGAGTGGTACCGCACGTGGCTGCAGATCGATCCCCTGGACCGCGGCTGGATGCGCACTTACACCGTGCGGGACTTCCGGGCGGCCGGGCATCCCGGCAACCATGGGGAGCACCCCGAGATCGATGTCGACTTCGTGCTCCACCTCGAGCCGGAGGTGATCCAGGGCAGCGGTGTGGCGGCGCGATGGGCGCAGCAGGCGCAGATCGGGGACACCATCTCCATGCTCGGCCCGAACAAGCGCCTCGTGGGCCCCGACTACAGCGGCATCGAGTTCCGGCCGGGCACCGCCCGCACCGTGCTGCTCGTGGGCGACGAGACCGCCCTCCCGGCGATCGGCTCGATCCTGGAGTCGCTGCCGGCCTCCATCACGGGACATGCCCTCGTGGAGATCCCGGACGCCGCCGACGAGCAGCGGATCCTCACCCGCTCCGGGGTCCAGGTGCGCTGGCTGCCCCGCGGGGATCGGCCCCATGGAGAGCTGCTCGCCGCCGAGGTGCAGCGCCTCATGGGCGAGAACGCGCAGGCGTTCCGAGGAGAAGCCTTCCGCGGGGAGGGCGCTCCCGCCGGCGCCGCTGTCGATGCGACGCCAGGTGCCGCTGCTCCCGAGGCGCTCGAGGACGTCGATGTCGATTCCTCGATCCTGTGGGAGACCACGACGGGGCACGGCTCGTTCTACGCCTGGCTGGCAGGGGAGGCGGGCGTGATCAAGTCGCTGCGCCGGCACCTGGTGAGCGAGCTCGGCCTGGACCGCAAGCAGGTTTCCTTCATGGGGTACTGGCGCGCGGGGCGTCCCGAGAACTGAGCACTCCGACGGCACTGGGCTCGCGAGTCGCGCGGCTCAGCTGGTCGCGGTGCGCGGATCCGAGGGGTGCTCGTTCTCCGTGATCTGCCTCCACAGCCGATCCCGTTGCGCGCTGAGGTCGCGGCAGGCGCCGAGGAACCGCGCCAGCGAGGCGCCCGGACGGGTGTCGCCGAGGTAGTACTCGGTCAGGCGCCGGCGCTCCTCGCGATCCGGATCGACCTCGATCTGCTCGGTGACGATCTCTGCGGCATGCTCGGCATCGGCGGCGTCCAGGCGCGGCAGCACGTCGAGCATCCGAGTGCCCGCATCGCGGGCGTCGGCCCCGGCGGAGCGGGTGACGATGGCCGGTTTGCCCGTGGCCAGCCAATCGTTCGCCACCGCGGAGACGTCGCAGATCAGCAGATCCGCCTCGGCGAAGTCGCGCTGCAGCGGGCGGTCGCCGGAGATGGTGTGCCAGCCGCCTTCGAGCAGCTCCCGCACCGCGCGGTCCGCCTCCCCGAACTCCGGGACGCGGACCCCCGTCAGCGGGTGGGGGCGGTAGATGATCCGATAGCCCTGCGCGAGCAGCGAGCGCAGCATGGGATCGGCATGCGTCTGCAGCGAGCTGTACGCGACGCTCGCCTGCCCGCCCTCCCAGGTGGGGGCGTACAGCACCACCGGATCGTCGCCGCGCAGGTGGGAGGTGCCGGGTTCCACCCTGTCGGTGTCCAGCGACGGGCGGCCCACCTCGATGCAGCGTGATTCGGCGTCGAACAGGGAGGTGTACCGGGCGAAGCGGTCGATCGCCGCCTGCCCGGCCACGAAGGAGTAGTCGTACGCCTTGACCTGGTTCGAGACGGAGACGCCCTTGTCGGAGTCGCCGTGGAGCAGGGAGACGTGCAGTGCGGATCGCGCACGCAGCGGGGCCATGTTCAGCGGGTTGTAGTTCACGTACAGGATCAGCTTCGTGCCGCTGCGGATGATCAGGGCGTCCAGCGTCGCGTCCTGCGCGATCGTCACCACCGGCAGTCCGGATTCCTGTCGGATGGTCGCCGCGACCCGGGAGTCCATGCACACCACGGTCACCCCCTGGGCACGGTGCAGCTCCCGCAGCGGCCCGTACCAGCCGCGCAGCTGGTAGAGGCTGTCGGCGGTGTCGGCGAAGTACACGATCACGTCGCCGTCGAGCGTGCTGTCGCGGAGGGTCGCGTCGTCCCCGAGGCCGTCGGGCATCCCGCCCGGCAGCAGACCGAATCTGCGCAGGAACTTGCCGCCGGCGCTGCGGATGCGACGGTTCAGGGTGTTCTCGCGGGGCTGCATGGTCTAGACGCTCCCGTTCTCGGAGCGCGACGGGGCGGGCGACGGATCGGAGGACGGGGTGGGCGATGGAGCGGACGACGGGGCGGACGACGGGGTGGGCGACGGTGCGGCGGCCCGGTCGAACTGCTCGGCCCAGGCCGCGTCGGTCGTGACGCGGGGGAGAGCCCGTCGGTACTGCCGGCGCAGAGACGACCAGTGCAGAGCCATCCGCAGGTGGCGACCGATGGTCCGTGCGAGCAGATGGCGGGCCGTCGATCCCCGCACGAGGTGGACGGCGCCGTCCGGACCGCCTGCGTCGGTGATGATCACGGCGTCGGCGCCCAGCGCGGAGCGCCAGTGCAGCTGCTCGGCGGTCATCGCCACCACGACCCGGGGCTCAGTATCCGGCCGGACCAGCCGCAGCAGGGCGCGCAGCAGCGCAGGGGCCAGCGGCAGGGGAGCGGAGCGAGGGGCGGGCAGCGCCTCCGCGGACGTCGGGTTCCGGGCGTTCCACCGCGTCACCAGCTCCTGTCCGTCGGCGCGGGCCCGCTCGAGATCGTGCCCCAGCCAGCTGGACGGCCCGGCGAGGAAGGCGTCGATGCCGTGGTCCCAGAGGGTCGCGGTCAGGTGGTGCCCGGACAGGATGTGCTTGAGCTGGTGCAGCAGCGAGGAGAGGATCACGCCGCGAGAGGCGTCGTACGCGGCGGCGGTGGCCAGGCGGTTGCGGTGCAGGACCCGCGAGGACCAGGACATCTGGGTGCGGAACGCATCCCACGGCGGGTGCGTCACGCTCGTCCCGGGCAGCACCACATGGCGGTAGCCGTGCCGGGTGGCGCGCAGGCCGTACTCGGCGTCGTCCCACTTCAGGAAGAAGGGGGCTGGCAGGCCGAGCTCGGCGACGGTTCCGGGCGGGAACAGCGTCGCCCACCATCCGGTGTAGTTGACCTCCCCGTGGGCGCGCAGGAACGTCCAGCGCTCCGGGGACGTCCCGGTGAGGTCGATGGGGCCGTGCACACCGTCGGCCGCGTGCCATTGGAAGTCGTTCGTGCGGACCGCCTCGGACAGGGCTGTCAGCCGCATCGGGTCCTGCGCGGAGAACAACGGGGTGCCGATGATCGTGGGCTGCGCGGCCAGCGTCTGGTAGGTCAGCATGCGGCGCAGCGACTCCTCGCTGATGATCGCGTCGTCGTCCGAGACCAGCACGGCGTCCTGCGGGTGCTTCTCGGATTCGAGCATGCCGCGGGCGTACCCCCCGGAGCCGCCCAGGTTCGGCTGCGTGATCAGCTGGATCTCCGGGACGGATGCCTGGAGCCGACGGAAATCCTGGTGCTCCGCGAGGCTCCCGCCCTGGTCCACCACGATCACGTGACGGACGCACTGCATCCGGGCGAAGCGGGCCGCCTGCGCGACCGCATCCGCTTCCCGGCGGTAGGTCGGCATCACCACGGTGACCTGCGCAAGGGCGATCGAGTGGTCGGTCGTCCAGACCACCGAGCGTGGATCACCCTCGACCCAGAGCCATTCGTGGTCGTCCGTGGCGAGCGGGATCTCCCGGCGCCCGTCGGCCAGCGGGCCCAGCGGGATCCGATGCCCGTCCCGGGCCCCCCACAGAGTGGTCCTGGTGCCCTCGACCTGCACGGTGACGGTGCTCGCCCCCAGCACGCTGCGCCAGACGGACACCGGGAAGGCCTGGTCCCAGAGCGTGGTCGTGTCCCCGGGACCATCGGAGGTGCACGAGGAGAGGAGGAGCGGCGAGGGATCCGGGGCGGCGCTCATGCGGCGCTCAGAGGGTCGCGGCGACGCCGGTGCGGGCATGATGCCATTCGTCGACGCTCCTCCCACGTGTGCTGGATCAGGGGCTCGCGCGCCGTCCTCGCGGGGAGACGCCGAGTGTGACGGTGACGCCGCATGCGAGGAGAACCCCCAGGACGGCCGGGACTTGGACTATAGCAATGTGCACTCGACAGGAACGCCATGGCGATGTCGACCGGCGCGTCACCTCGCGCCGGTCCCCGGCGACGGTGACAGGACCTCCGGCGACGGGCGATATGACCCACGGACAGGCTCCTGGCCGACCCTGGCGGTGCGCCGCGGGGCCCCGTCGGACGACCGGGACGGCGCGCCACAGGGGCCTGTTGGCCGACCCCGACGGTGCGCCACAGGGCCCCGTCGGCCGATCCCGATGACGCGCCGCGGGGCCCTGTTGCGGAGGCGCCACGGAACAGGCGCCGGTCCCGGTACCCTGCAAGGGTGAATTCCGCAGCCGAGACCCTCGATCTTCCGGGCATGCCCGAGGCCGACGCGCCGACCGCCCGGGTGGGCACCGACCCCGACCATCCGCATCCGGGCCAGTGGCGCCTGATCGCGGTGCAGGTGTCGAACTGGGGAACGTTCCACGGCACCCATGATCTGAAGATCTCCGCCAAGGGCTTCTTCCTCACCGGCGGTCCCGGCACCGGCAAGTCGACGCTGCTCGACGCGGTCAGCGCCCTGCTCACCCCGCCGCGCACGCTCCAGTTCAACGCCGCGGCGTCCGACGCCGGCCCGGCCCGCTCGAAGTACCGCCGCACGGTGGCCAGCTATGTGCGCGGTGCCTGGGCGATGCACTACGACCAGGCCACCGGCGAGTTCAGCCAGGAGGTGCTGCGCGACAAGACCACCCTGTCGGTGCTCACCATGCGCTACTCCGACGGGATGGGCGGCATCGTCCAGCTCTCCCGCCTGCTCCTGCTGCATGCCGGGCACACCTCGGACTCCGACGTGAAGAGCCTCTACGTCATCTCCCGCACGCCCCTGGACGTCACCGACCTGCGCCAGTTCGTCTCCACGCAGATCGAGGGCAAGGCCCTCGAGAACGCGCACCCCGGCACGGAGACCTTCCGTCAGTTCCGGGAGTACCGCGCCGCCTTCAGCCAGCTGCTGGGCATCCCGGACGAGAAGGCGCTGGGCCTGCTGCACAAGATCCAGTCCGCCAAGGAGCTCGGCGACGTCAACGCCCTGCTGCGCGACTACATGCTCGACGCCCCCCGCACCTTCGAGCTCGCCGACCAGGCGCTCGCGAACTTCCAGAACCTCTCCGAGGTCTACCAGGCGCTGGTCACCGCCCGGGAGCAGCGCGACCTGCTGCGCGGGCTGCGGGAGGACCACGAGGACTGGACCGCGATGCGCTCGCGCGGCGGGGAGCTCGTGGATCGCCGCGCCGATATCGATGTCTATGCCGCCCAGCACCTCGTGCGCCTGCTCGGCGACGAGACCGGCCGGCTCCAGCTCGAGCGCGACCGGCTCGGGGCCCAGCAGCGACGACTGACCCAGGACGTCGCCGAGGCCCGCGCGGACCTCGGTCAGCTCAAGGAGCAGCGCAAGCGGGCCGGCGGCGGCGAGATCGACGACTGGAAGCAGCAGATCGCCGGCCTCGAGGTCGAGCGCGACCGACGCCGGGAGCGCGGCACCGAGTTCGCCGCACTGCTGGCCACCGTCGAACTGCGCACCCCCTCCGGCGAGGACATGTTCCTGGCCCTGCAGCGCGAGGTCGACGCCCTGCGCGAGGCGCTGGAGTCCGAGGAGAAGGGCGCGGACTCCGCCCGCTGGGAGGCCGAGGCGATGGTGCGCGAGCTCTCCACGACTCTTGCCCGCACCCGCGAGGAGCTCGCGTCGCTGACCACGCGCGCCTCGAACCTGCACTCCGAGGACGTGGCCCTGCGCGACCACATCGCCGCCGAGGTGGGCATCGCCCCCACCGAGCTGCCCTTCGCCGCCGAGCTGCTGCAGGTGCGCGGCGGCGAGGAGGAATGGACCGCGGCCGCCGAGCAGGCGCTGCGCGGACTCGCCCGCTCGATCCTGGTGCCGGATCGTGTCTACCGCGAGGTGGCCACGGTCATCGACCGCACCAAGCTGCGTCGGCGGATCTCCTACAACCGCGTCAACACCGACCTGCGCCGCCCGTCGAAGACGATTGACGAGCGGTCGCTGGCCGCCAAGCTCGAGGTCAAGGACGGCGAGTTCCATGTGTGGCTGACCAGCGAGATCGCGTCTCGCATGGACTACACGTGCGCGGAGACCCTCGAGGAGTTCACCCGGCTGAACCGTGCGGTGCTGCGTTCGGGCCAGATCAAGCACTCCGCCTCCCGGCACGAGAAGAACGCCGACCGTCAGATCAACGACCGCTCCCAGTGGGTGCTCGGCTTCGACAACCGCGCCAAGCGCGCCGTCTTCGAGCAGGAGCGCACCCGCGCCGAGCAGTCCCTGTTCGAGGCGCAGGCCCGGCGCAAGGACGTCGAGTCCCAGCGCGAGCAGCGCCGGGAGCGTCTCTATGCTCTGCAGTCGATCAGCTCAGTCACCTGGGACGACATCGATGCCGCCTCGGTCGCCCGGCGCGTGTCCAACCTGCGCGACATGGTGCGTGCAGCGGAGGACGGCTCGGCGGCGCTGAGCGAGCTCGCGCGGCAGATCGACGACGTCGAGCGCTCGATCGCGGAGTCGGACGAAGAGCTGCTGGAGGTGGTGCGCACCGCCGGCAAGCTCGGCGAGCAGGCAGAGCGCGCCGACGAGCGCCTGGCGGCGGCGACGGAGCGCGTCGCCGAGTCGAGCCTGGAGCCCGAGGTCGAGGAGGAGCTCGCCGAGCGGTTCGCCGCGATCGCGCCGACCCTGCTGATCGGGAACATCGATCAGGTCACCAAGGATGCGTCGGCGACCCTGGACGCGGAGCTGATGGCCCTGACCCGGCGCACCTCCCGCACCGAGGAGGACATCCGCACCGTGATGCGCGAGTTCTCTCGCCGCTGGCCTGCGCAGGCCGGGGACACCGCGGCGACCCTGGAGGCGGCCGACGACTTCCTGGCGATCCTCCAGCGGATCGAGGAGGAGAAGCTGCCCGAGGTCGAGGACCGCTTCTTCGAGTTCTTCACCGGCAACACCCTCGGGGACGTGCAGGCCCTGGCCACCGCCATCGCCCGGGAGCCCGCCGAGATCCGCAAGCGCCTGCAGCGCATCAACGCCCTGCTGGCGCAGGTCGAGTTCCACTCCGGCCGCTTCCTGCAGCTGTCGATGAGACCGGTGCACCTCACCGCGCTCGACGAGTTCAAGCGCGCCCTCGAGGACGCCGTGGCGGACATGGCGCTGAACGACATCAGCCGTGATCGGGACCTGGCCGAGGAGCGCTTCCTCTCCCTGCGCCACCTCATGGACATGATCGGTGCGGCGCGCACGCGGGACGACCAGATCTCCCGGGTCATCCTCGACGTGCGTCGTCACGTCCACTTCCACGCCGAGGAGGTCGACGCCGAGGGGACGGTGGTCCACGCGCACGAGTCCGGCGGCCCGCTCTCGGGCGGTCAGAATGAGCGACTGGCGACCTTCTGCCTCGCCGCGGCGCTGCGCTACCAGCTGGCCGGCACCGGCCAGGAGGTGCCGCGATTCGCCCCGATCATCATCGACGAGGCGTTCTCCAAGGGCGCCGGCAAGTTCATCACCGCGGCGATGGAGTCCTTCCGTCACTTCGGATTCCAGGTCATCCTGGCCAACCCGGGGAAGAACCCGCAGGCCCTGGCTCCTTTCATCGGTGGCGTCGGCGTGGTCTCGATCCGCCAGGACCGCTACTCCTCGGTCGCTCCGGTGGAGTTCGTCCCCGTCCAGGAATGAATCGCCCCGATGGGGAGTTCTCCCCATCGGTGGCCCCCAGGGCGACTATTACGCTGGACCACGGAGCCGGCGGGATCAGCAGGATCGGCGAGATCGATGTGATCGATGTGATCGATGTGATCGACGGGTTCGACGAGAAGACCATCCACGACCGGATCGACAGCTCGGCCCCGGACGGGCCGGCTGCACAGCGCATCGGCGACCCCGACGGCGCGCGACGCGAGAGGCGGGCACGCATGTCGACAGCGCCCACAGGATCCCCGGCGACCCTGCCGGAGCAGCACGAGATCTACGACTGGATCCGCGGACTCCTCACGGGCGTGACCAGCGCGGTGCTGGACGAGCAGCCCGGCTTGGGAGGCTTCGTCGACCGACGTCCCCAGCGCGACCGCTCCTCGGGGGAGACCTGGCGCGGTGCGGGGACGCTCTGCCACGTGAGCGCCCTGCTGGCCAGCGCAGGCTTGCCGGACCTCAGCGGGGACAACGCCCGGGACCTGCTGGCCGCCGCCGACCGCGCTGCCCTGGCACGGGGCCTGCACCGTCGTTCAGAATCCGACTCCCAGGGGATCAGCAGTGCCACCTGGCGCACGGGGAGGGGCGATCTCCTCGAGGTGATCGTCGGAGTGCGGGTCGCGGTGCGCGTGATCAGCGCACCGTTCCTGGCCGCAGCCTCGTCCGCCACAGTGGTGTCGACGAGCCCGTCGGCCCGGCCGTCCCTCCAGCCGTCGGCCCAGCCACCTATGTAGCCGTCTGTCCAGCCATCGACTCGGCCGTCGGCCCTGTCGTCTAGGTAGCCGTCGGCCCAGCCGTCTGTCCATCCGTCGTGCTGCGTGCGCTGATCCGTTCGAGGGCGGCCAGCGGGATCGGCAGCCAGTCCGGGCGATTCCGCGACTCGTAGAGCGCCTCGTAGACCGCTTTGTCCGCCTCGAAGGCGGCCAGGAGCACGCTGAGAGCATCCGCATCCGCATCCGCATCCGCATCCGCATCGGGCGCCGAGGTGCCGGCCCTCCCGCCGTCGACCTCCAGGCAGCCCTCCAGGAACGCCGTCCGAGCGGCGCGGACCCACGCCGACGCGTCCTCGCCCTGCTCGAGGGCGACCGCCCCGCCGACGTAGTCGAGGCTGCGCAGCATGCCGGCTATGTCCCGCAGCGGGGAATCGGGCAGGGAGCGCTCCGCGAGCGGACGCAACGGCTCGCCCTCGAAGTCCAGCACCACCCAGCCGCGGCCCGGCACCAGGAGCACCTGACCCAGGTGCAGATCCCCGTGGATGGGCTGCAACGGCGGCCAGGGCACCTCGAGCGCGGAGTCCAGCAGAGCCTCGAGCGTCGGCAGATGCGCGGCCACCTGGGGAACCTCCGCGGCGACCATCGCCGCCCGGGAGCGCATCTGATAGACCATCCGTGCACGCAGCGCATCGTCGGTCTCCGTCGTGCCCAGGGCACCGGCGAGGTCACGATGGACCTCGGCCACCGCTGCGCCGAGCTCGCGGGCGGCCGCGCTGAAGTCCTCGCCGGCGACGGCGAGCCGCAGAGCCCCGCGCCAGGCATCCTCGACGCCCGGCAGGAACTCCTGGGCGAACAGGGAATGGGTGCGCAGGTCCCCGAGCTGGAGGCTCGCCGCACCGAGCAGCCGCGGCACGCGCGAGCTGCCGGCCGCAGTGAGCGCACCCTGCAGCACCACGTCGGGGTTCTCGCCGTCGTGGAGCACACGGAACACCTTGAGGATGATCGGAGACGTCCCCTCGGGCTCGACGATGATCGACGTGTTGGACTGTTCCCCGGACAGGATCCGGCTGCGCAGCGCGTGCCCGTGGGGGAGCGGGGGCTCGTGCGCGGGTCGGTCGGCGATCACGCTCATCCCGGGGCCCTTCGCCTCGCCGCCGGAGACCAGGAGGGCGAACACGGCCGCACGACCGTCGGCATCGCGCAGGGCATCGTCCACGCGCACCCGGGCCGCCGGCGTCTCGAGGACCCCCACCTCGGAGCCCTCGTCGCGATCAGCGGACGCAGAGTCCGGATGCCGCAGGAGGAGAGGGACCTGGTACAGCGCCTCGGCCGGATCGCTGCCGGCGAACCTCGTGCCGACCACCACCAGGACGACCACGTGATCCGGTGCGATGCGCAGCGGGGCCCACCCCCGGATCGAGACCTCGGGGGTTCCCGCGCCCTTGTGCGCGAACCATCGCTGGCGCGGCATCCACGCGGCCAGCGGGGAGGTGAGGGCATCGAGGAGCTCTCCCATCGGCGGCAGCGCCGTGGTGTCGAACTCAGGAGCAGTGGCGGGGGAGCTCGGCTCGTCCATGAGGTCACTGTAGGGGCTGGTGCACGGTCCGGAGGAGGTCCTGACCATCCTGTCGGCGGACCCTCTGCGCTTGCTACCCTGACGACGTGCCCGAGCCGACGTCGCGTCCCTGTTCGCGCGCGGGCCTGCGACAGGTCGCCGCGCGCGCCGCCGCCCTGTGCGCGGCCGGAGCGCTCACCGCATCCCTGATCCTGCCGGCCGCCGCTCTGGGCGAGGACGGCCCCTTCGATTTCCCGGCGGAGACGGACACCCTCGCCATGGTGCCCGGAGCCGTCACCCACATTCCGCTGGATGCTCTCATCGAGGACCAGCTCGAGACCGAGGTCGACCTCGACACCACTCTCCTCGCCATCCCCAAGGACCTCGACCCCGCTGTCCAGGGGCTGATGGAGGTCGCCGAGGACGGCCGCAGCGTCACCGTGGCCGGGGAGGGGACCTGGACCCTGCTCGGGGCGGATCTGGTGTTCACCCCGCTGGCCGGGGTCGACGGGCCCGTCGTCCCGATCTCGCTCACCATCGAGGGCCTCCATGACGTCCGATCCCGTCCGGCGGAGTTCACCCCGGAGATGGTCGAGCTCGAGGACATCGCGGTGCGCGGCTCGGCCGGCCAGAACACGGACATCCCGTTGGAGGGAGAGGTCCCGGAGGGCGGGAAGGCACGCCTCGAGCTGGCAGGGCTCCCTCCGGGGTCGACGCTGGTCTCCGACGGGAGCCGTGCGACCGTTCCCGATCAGGGCACCTGGCAGCTCTCGGCCGATGGCGCCACGCTCACCCACTCCCCGGCCGGGCCGGGACTGGGACGCCAGGTCGATCCGATGCGGATCGTCGTCCAGGATGCGGAGGGGACCGTGCTGCGCGCGATCGAGGTCAGCCTCACCGTCCCGATCATCTCCGACCTGGACTGGTCCGCGCCCTATGGCGAGGACATCCTGTTCGTGGTGGGGGAGGGCCAGCAGTTCATCGACCCCAGCACCTTGGAGCTGGTGCCCCTCGCCGGCGAGGAGGTCGCCCAGAGCACGGACGAGGGGACGACGGTGGTGGTCCCGGGGCAGGGGTCCTGGACGCTGGATCGTGACCGTGCCACGGTGCGCTTCTCCCCGGAGAGCGCCGAGGTGCATGACGCCGCCCCGATGGGGATCTCCGGCGGCGACGGGAAGGGAGCGACCTCCGCCGTCGCACTGCTGAGCACCGCCTACCCGATGCTCATGGACCGGTCCGCGGCGGCCACACTCGGATCCGTGGTCCAGTTCGACCTGACCACCGGGGTCCGCGATGTCCGCTCGGAGTCGCTCCGCTTCGACCCCGACAAGCTGCCCACGGGGGCCAAGATCTCCGACGACGGCACGACGGTGACGGTCGGCGACGAGGGGACGTGGCACATCGACTTCGAGACGCGGGCGGTGACCATGACCCCTGAGGAGGGGTTCACGGGCCGTGCCGAACCGGTGGGCATCACCGCCCAGGGCGTCTTCGCCGACAATGACGTCCACGCGACCCTCACGGCCCGGTTCACGCCGGAGATCGCCACGATGCGCGACGACGAGGAGCGCACCGCGCCGGGAACACCGGTGACCGTGGATCTGCTCGGCAACGACACCGCCGGCAGCGCCTCGCAGGCTCTGCTCCCGCAGACGGTGCAGATCGCCTCGCTCTCGGCGACCAACCTCAGCGAGCTCGTGGACAGCAAGGGCAAGAAGCTGGTGATCCCCGGGGAGGGCACCTTCACCGTCCAGGCGAACGGTGCCGTGACCTTCATGCCCGAGGACGGGTTCTTCGGCCGCACCACCCCGATCACCTACGACGTGCTCGATGCCAGGGGGAACACCACCTCCGCGAGCTTCGTGGTGGAGGTGGACCCCACCCTCACCGGCACCAAGGAATCGGTGAACCAGGCCACCGGCATCAACGTCCTGCTCTCCGGCCTCATGCCCTCGGCCCCTGCCACCTCGCTGGTGTTCGGCACCATCGTGACGCTGCTGCTCTTCGGCGGCGGCGTCGCGCTCTGGATCGGCATGCGCATGGAGGTCGAGCGCCGCCGCTGGGAGGAGTGAGCCCCGCCGCGGGGAGGAACGAGCGCCACCGCTCGGAGGAGTGAGCCCCGCCGCGGGGAAGAACGAGCGGCGCGGGTCGGCGTGCCTCGGATCGATCAGCCCGTCGGGCATCCTTCAGGGATCTCGACCGGCTTCTCGAGAGCGGCGGTCGCGTCCTTCTGCTCGGCGAGGGTGGAGAACCCGTTGCCGAGCAGCAGATCGACGGCCTCGTCCTCCCGCTCGTCCAGCGTCAGCGTGGCGTCGGGAACCTGCGCCCGCACGGACTGGGCGGCGAGGTAGCCCTTCGGGCCGTAGACCACCATGGCGGCACTGCTCGCCTTCTTCGTGTTCCCCGGGTCCCCGACCGCGAAGCCCCGCTCCGCGAGCTGCTCCGTGATGTCCCCGGCGAGACCACCGCGCCCGGTGCCGTTGAGCACCGTGACGGTCACCGACTTCGGCGGCAGCGGGACCGCGCCCGGCTCCGGGCAGGTGAGGCCCGTGGACTCCTCGGTGGCGGACGTCGGCCCGATCACCCCGGGTTCCTGGACGGGCTCGCGGAACTGACCGACGGCGTAGGTGCCGACGCCGATGAGCAGCAGGGCGAGCAGGGAGAAGATGCCCAGCTGCGTCGCGCGCAGCCGACGGGTCCGCCGGACGCGCTGCTCGCGTCGGCGGACGTCATCGGCCGAGCGCCCGTAGGGATGGGCATCGCGGTGGGAGGTGGACATGTCAGTCCAGCGGACGGTAGCGGATACCGAACGCGTCGAGGCGCGGAAGGTGGGCCCGCAGGCGCTCCTCGAACTCGTCCCAGCTCTGCTCGGGGGAGCCCCAGGCGCGCTCGGCGAGGGCGCACATGCGCGGGAACGCCATGTACTGGACCTGCTCGGCGGTGGGCATGTATTCGGTCCACAGCTGCCCCTGGAGGCCGATCAGCAGCTTCTGCTGGTCCTCGTCGAGCTTCTGCGGGCTGTACGAGGCGGTGTAGACGTCCTTGACCGTGGTGAGGCCGCCGATGGCGAGGGGCTCGCCCTTCGGGCCGGCCTGGTAGTGGTCGAAGTAGGTGTGCTCGTTGTTGGCGATGATCGTCTGGAAGCCGCGACCGGTGGCGGACTTCAGTCCGTTGCCGTGGCGCCAGTTCATGATCACGGTGTCGTCGGGGAGGTGGCTCTCGAGCACCTCGTCCCAGGCGATGATCCGCTTGCCGGCCTCGGCGAGGACGTCGGCGGCGAACTGCGTGAAGCGCCCCTGGATCTCGGAGACCCGGGTCAGGCCCCACTCGTTCATCCGGGTGCGGGCGGCCGACGAGCGCTCCCACTCCACCCGCGGGCACTCGTCGCCGCCGATGTGGACGTAGGGGGCCGGGAAGATGTCCGCGACCTGCGTGAGCACGTCACGGAGGAAGTCGAAGGCCTCGTCGGAGACCCCGAGGACGTGGTCGGAGACGCCCCAGACCTCGCGCACCCCGACCTGCTGCTCGGGGAAGTTGCCGAGGGCCGGGTAGGCGGCGATCGCGGCCTGCATGTGCCCGGGCAGATCCACCTCCGGGATGATCATGATGCCGCGACGGCGCGCGTACTCGACGAGGCCGCGCAGCTCGTCCTGGGTGTAGAAGCCGCCGTGCGGGGTGCCGTCGAACTCCCAGGCAGATTCCTCGCCGCTCATATGGCCGATGAGCGTCTGCTTCCGCCAGGCACCGATCTCGGTGAGCTTCGGGTAGCCCTTGATCTCCACACGCCAGCCCTGGTCGTCGGTCAGGTGGAGGTGCAGGACGTTCAGCCGGTGCAGCGCCATCGCGTCGATCATCGTCTCGACGTCGGCCACGGCGAAGAAGTGCCGGGAGACGTCCAGATGCATGCCGCGCCAGGCGTTCTTCGGGTAGTCGCTGATGGTCACGCAGGGGATCGAGCCCTCGGAGCCGGTCACGATCTGGGCGAAGGTGTTGCGCCCGTCGGCCAGGGCCGCCTCGCTGCCCGCGGTGAGGTTCGCGCCGGTGGGGGAGATCGACAGCGCGTACTCGGTGCGGGGGAGATCCTCGGTGATCCCCACGGAGATCTCGTCCCACGGCGAGCTGGTCTCCCAGGTCCCGTCCGACCAGATGACGGACTGCGGGTACGGGACGAGAGCGAGAGGGTCGGGCATCAACTTCTCCTGAACTGCGGATCGAGTGGTCGTTCCCAGTTTGCCATGAGACGCCCGTCACGGTGGACCGTGCCCGTCAGGAGTGTGCGGCGAAGACGCCTGATGGGGTCCCTGGCCCGGTCGCCCGGAGGAGTCCGGACACACAGGGGCCCGGTCGGCAGTGCCGACCGGGCCCCTTCACGTCGCCCTGCTCCTTCCCGTTGACGCTGTCGCGTCGAGCAGGCCGTCGTGGTCCTGGACGTCAGTCCGTGCAGCTGGTCCGAGGATCAGCGGTAGGTGACGAAGACATGCGGTGCGTTCCAGATGGTGCGCTCGACGACCCGCTGCTGCGAACCGGAAGCGTCGATGATCCGCCCGTTGCCCGCATAGATGCCCATGTGACCGTAGTTGTTGCCGGTGAAGGCCACGAGGTCACCGGGCTGCGCCTGTGACTGCGAGATGATCCTGCCGCCGAAGGTGTACCCCTTGGCGGTCTTGCGGGGCATCGAGTTGCCGGCCTGGTTGTACGCGTAGTACACCAGCCCGGAGCAGTCGAGGCCGGTCGCGGGCGACGAGCCGCCCCACTGGTAGCGGACCCCGATCTGGCTGCGGGCCGCATAGACGATGGCCTGCCCGTTGACCGACGTCCCGGAGCTCGGTCCCTGACCGCCGTTCTGGCCGGAACTGCCCTGGGAGATGCTCACGGAGCTGTAGGCCGCGTTCCAGGTCGCAGGGCCGACGACGGTGTCCACACGGATACCGGCGGCGGACTGCAGCGAGCGCACCGCGGAGGCGGTCGCCGGACCGAAGGAGCCATCGACCGAGATCGAGGCGCCGCGGGCGTTGAGCTGCGACTGGAGGGTCTTCACGGCGCCGCCGCGGCTTCCCTGACGCAGCTTCGGCTGCGACGTCGACGAGGAGTCCGAGGACGAGGAGCCGCCGCTGAGCGAGTTCCAGGTCTTGGGTCCGACGACGCCGTCGACGTTGATGCGGGCCGAGGACTGCTGAGCCTTGACGGCGCGCAGGGTGGCGGAGCCGAAGGATCCGTCGACCCGGATCGAGGCGCCATGGGAGTTCAGCTGGCGCTGCAGGTGCTTCACGGCGTCACCGCGAGCTCCCAGGCGCAGCTTGACGCTCGTGTAGTTGGACTGGGTGGGGGCGGCCGGCGCGATGGCCGGTGCCGCGGCGCGCACGGTGCCCTGGGGCGCCGCGGGGGCGGCGGGCTCTGCGGTCGCGGTGCCCGTGATGGCGGCTGTGGCCGAGACGGCGCCGATCACGGCGACACCTCCCACGCCTCGACCGACCGGAGCGGCGAGGCCCCGGTAGTCGATCACGGCACGGCCGGCTGCCCGGTGCGTACCTCGAGTGACAGTGCGGAACATCTGGAGCGATCACTTTCTCCGGCGCCTCGTGGAATTCTCGCGCGATACGCGCGGGAGAAACCTGCGCCCGTCACCCCGGGGAAGCGAGGAAGGGACCGGGCCGGTGACGGGAAGGCGGCGACTCGGTCGGTGCCCAGCTCAAGGCAGCACCACAGGTCACTGTATGTGCAGGTAGTTTCCAGGCCACAGGTGGCTTGACTCAGGAAGTCCGAGGTCTTTGCCAAGATTTTACAAAAAATCAAGAACTCTCGACGTGTTGTCCCCACAATTCGGACATCGCTATGATAGTTACACGGTTGTTATTCAGGGGTGCTGTTTCGAGAATCCAGGATGCCCTGATGGCGGTTGTCGGGGATCAGTCGGCCCGCATGTGGCGGCAGCGACGGTCGCGACGAAAGTAATGGCGGCGACTGCAGCGACTGCAGCGACGCCAGTGACGACAGCGACGACCTCGACTGCCGTGCCGATCGTGACCGCACTGCCGGCGATATGACTCAGGGCCGCGATGCTGGCAACAGCATCGCGGCCCTGAGAACCGGTCGGGGTGACAGGATTTGAACCTGCGACCTCCTCGTCCCGAACGAGGCGCGCTACCAAGCTGCGCCACACCCCGGTGGTGCTCTGCCGAAGCGGTGCACCGAAGAGAAACTTTAGCAGGGGTTCTGCGGTGTCAGGAACCCGCGCTCGCCTCGCGAGCACGCAACGTGAGCAAGGTCGCCTCCGGAGGCGTGAACAGCCGGTAGTTCGAATACGGGCTGGCGCCCATGCCGGCGCTCACATGGAGCGGCACGTCGTGCCAGGTGGACAGGCCGCGCGCCTGCTGCCGGGGCAGGTCGCAGTTGGTCACGAGTGCGCCGATCCCCGGCAGTCGGAGCTGGCCACCATGGGTGTGGCCTGCCAGGAGCAGATCGGAGCCGTCGGCCACCAGCGCATCCAGCACTCGGCGGTAGGGCGCATGCGCGACACCGAGGCGCAGGACATGGCCATGATCCGGAGCGGCGGGGGGAGGGTCCGCCGGAGCCGGCATCTCGTCACGCTCCAGGTGCGGATCGTCGACGCCGGCCAGGCGCACCTCGAGTCCACCGAGCTCGATCACGGCGCGGGCGTTGGTGAGATCCTTCCACCCGTGTGCGGTCAGCCGACGCGTCAGCTCCTCGGTGGGGAGCGTGAAGTCCCTCGGCGCGGTCATGCCGTCCGGGCGCGGATCGGGGAGGAGATAGCGAGCCGGATTCTTGGGGGCGGGCTCGAACATGTCGTTGGAGCCCATCACGAAGGCCCCCGGGCGCTGCAGCAGCGGGTCCAGAGCCTCTGCGAGCACGGGGATCGCTGCCGCCGAGGCGATGTTGTCCCCGGTGTCGATGACCAGGTGCGGGTTGAGCGCCGAGAGGTACTCCAGGAAGGCGATCTTGCGCTCCTGGTCCGGCACCAGGTGGATGTCGCTGATGTGCAGCACACGGAGGGTCCGGGTGCCCGGCGGGAGGATCCGCAGGGTGAGCTCGCGCAGCGTGTACCGGTGGATCTCGACGTGGCGTGCCCAGAGGTGCGCCGCTGCGCCGACTCCGAGCCCCGCGAGACCTACCGAACCTGCGGCCGTGAGGAGCGGCCGCATCTCAGCCCTTTCCGGTGGACTGACGGATGACCACGGTCTCACCCTCGGGCAGCGAGCTGCCGGCGGCCGGATCCGTGCCGATCACGTACCACTTGCCGACCGAGTCGGAGGACTCGTTGCGCACCTCCGGGACGTAGCCGGCGGCTTCGATCGCGGACTTGGCCTCGGAGAGGTACTTGCCGGAGACGTTGGGCACCTTGCCCTTCTCCACCGCTCCGTTCGCTTCGGTCTTGGTGGATGCCGGCGCGGCGGGGAACGGCTTGCTCGGCAGGCCCTCGTGCACCTTCGTCATGTACTCCTGCCAGGTGGGCAGGGAGACGGTGTTGCCCCAGACATGACCGCTGGTGAGCATGGTGCCGTCGATGGCGAAGCCGCCGGGACGCTTGTCGCCCTGGGGGTGGCCGAACCACACGGCGGTCGACATCTGACGGGTGAAGCCGACGTACCACGTGTGGTACTGCTTGTTCGAGGTGCCCGTCTTGCCGCCCGCGGGGTGGCCCTCGATGATCTTCCCCTTGCCGGTGGCCTTGGGGTCCTCGAGGTCCTGCTCGAGGGTCCAGGCGATGGTGTCCGCGACCTTCTTGTCGACGACCTGATGGCACTCGGCGCCGGAGATCCCCATCGCCTCGCCGTTGCGGTCCGTCACCTCGGTGATGGACTGCGGCTTGCAATAGGTGCCGCCGGCGGCCCAGGTCGCGTAGGCGCCCGCCATGTCGAGGGCGGAGACCTGGAGCTGGCCGAGGACCACTGCGGAGGGGGCCAGGGTCTGGCCGTACATGTCGGCGATGTCCATGTCCCAGGTGGTGCTGTCGTACGGGTTGTACTTGCCCGGGATGACGCCGATGTCGCGCGCCCCGTCGGCGATGTCGCACAGATCGATCTGGCGGGCCATGTTCGCGTAGGCGGTGTTGATGGAGAACTTGGTGCCGTTCAGGACGGTCTCCATCGGGGCGATGCTCACGGAGACGGCGTTGTCGGGGTTGTATCCCGGCCGCTCCCGCCAGGCTCCGCCGCCCAGGCAGTGCGCCGGGAAGCTCGGCATGGTCTCCCGCTTGGTGCTGACCTTGTCGTCGATGCCGCGCCCGCTCTTGAGCCATTCCTGGAGCACGAAGGGCTTGAACGTCGATCCGACGGGGAACCCGTTCGACCCGCCGAGGGCCTGCGGCACGTTGTAGTTGATCGCGGTCTCACCGGGCTTGGCGTCCTGGTAGGGGTTGAACTCGCGGTTCTCCGCCATGGTGAGGATCTTGCCGGTGCCCGGCTCGACGGTGACGATCGAGAGCCCGAACCCGTTGGAGGAGTCGCCCGGAACCTTGCGCTGGAGGATGTCCGTGGCCGTGGCCTGCTTCTTCGGATCCAGGGTGGTCTTGATCGTGAGCCCGCCGCCGTAGAGCAGCTTGCGACGCTCCTCGTAGCTCGGGGCGAACTCGGGATCGTTCAGCAGCGAACGGGTGACGTAGTCGCAGAAGAAGCCGCCGTCGCCGGCGTCGGCGCAACCGGCCCGCAGGTTCTGGATCTTGAGCATGTCCTCGACCGGCTGGGCGGTGTACTTGTCGAACTCCTCGTCGGTGACGTACCCCTCGCGCTTCATATCGGCGAGCACCTCGTTGCGGCGCTTCTCGCCGGCTTCCGGGTGGCTGACGGGGTCGTACTGGTTCGGGCCGTTGGTGATGCCGGCCAGGAGCGCCGCCTCACCGGGGTTGAGGTCCTTCGCGTTCTTCGAGAAGTAGTGCCGCGCACCGGTCTCCACGCCGTACTGCGAGGGGCCGAACTGGGCGACGTTGAGGTAGGCGTTGAGGATCTCGTCCTTGCTCCACCGCTTCTCCAGCGAGATCGCGAGCTTCGCCTCTTTCGCCTTGCGGCTGTACGTCTGCGCCGTGGCCTCGTCGATCCCCTCCTGGTCACCCTTCTGGACGGCATCCATGAGCAGGGCGTTCTTCACGTACTGCTGGGTGAGCGTCGAGCCGCCCTGGGTGGCGCTGCCGCTCGCGTTCGAGGCGAAGGCGCGGATCATGCCCTTGGCGTCCACGCCGCCGTGCTCGTAGAAGCGGCGGTCCTCGACCGCGATCACCGCGTGCTGCATGTACGGGGAGATCTCCTCGAGCGGCACCATGATGCGGTTCTCGGTGTAGAACGTCGCCAGCAGCGAGCCGTCCGAAGCCTCGATGCGGCTCGCCTCGTTCAACGGCTCGACCTCGAGCTCCGTCGGATACGACTCGAACAGAGCGACGCCGTCCTCGGCGACCTTCGAGGAGGCGGAGACCGCCGGCAGGAAGAACGCGGCCAGGAGCACCCCGGCCAGAGCGGAGACGGCGAGCATCCCCAGCAGCAGGTAGAGGGTCTGTGCCAGAGCGACGGGGAGGGAGCGTCCGGAACCGGAGCTGGACGGAGTACGGGCCATGCTCCAACAGTACGGCGAGGACACCCGCAGGGCCACGAGGCATGCCCGTGGGCGAGAAATCTTCACCAACCTGATGCAGGTCCGAGATGTGCGAGGAAGGCGAGATCGCGCGGCAGCGGTGCCGTGGGACGGCCGGCCGTGACACGCCGGTCCAATCCACGAGAACGTCCCGCTGGCGGGACGGATCAGTGGATTCGGTGACCGAGGGTGACCGAGGGTGGCCGAGGGCGGCCGAGGGTGGCCGAGGGCGGCCCGGGAGCTGGGCGTCGGGGGCGGGCGCTGAGAGGCGAGGGCGAGGGCGAAAGCGAGGGCGAGGAGCTGGACAGCTGGCGCGACACGCCGGTCCATTCCACGAGAACGTCCCGCTGGCGGGACGAATCGGTGGATTCGGTGACCAAAGGCGGGCTGAGG
This sequence comes from Brachybacterium sp. 107, assembly GCF_052379725.1. Classification (NCBI taxonomy): domain Bacteria; kingdom Bacillati; phylum Actinomycetota; class Actinomycetes; order Micrococcales; family Dermabacteraceae; genus Brachybacterium; species Brachybacterium sp. 107. Next base: position 22,930 of record NZ_JBQSYW010000008.1, read on the forward strand.
GCCGGCGCAGGGGTCGACTCGGGGTCCGACTCGGAAGCTGACAGAGCAGCCGACCCAGGCGCTGGCGGAGGGGCCGATGAGGGGTCGGGAGTCAGGGCGCGATTATCACGCGGAGGTCACGTGATGGCCTCAAATTTTGCACTGTGGCGTGCGTCTCCATACAGTGGTCGAAGAAAACGGGTCAACGAGGATTCCGAAAGAGGTTGCACATGACGATCGGGGCCATTCCCATCACTGAGGATTCGAGCTGGGCGACACGCGGAGCGTGCGTGACCATGGATCCGGACGGCTTCTTCGTACAGGGCGCGGAGCAACATGCAGTGAAGACGGCGTGCGGAGCATGCCCGGTGAGGACAGAATGCCTCGCCGATGCCTTGGACAACCGCGTGGACTTCGGGGTGTGGGGCGGGATGACGGAGCGAGAGCGCCGTCGGCTGCTGCGCCGGAACCCGGATGTCAGCGACTGGTCCTCCGTGCTGCGCCGCGCGACGCAGGAGGCCGTGGGCAGTTGAAGGGTCCCGGGCGTTCGGGAGCACGTCGGGCGGCCGACGACCCGCCGGGTGTCTGACGGTTCCGGACGGGGCCTGCGGCTCGGGACGCTGTCGGTGGCTCGGGACGCGGCCGACGGTTCTGGACGGGGCGTGCGCCCCGGCCGCTCCACCGTCGGCTCCGGCCGGTAGGCTCGCCCCATGAGCACCATCACCCGCTGGGAGTACCTGACCGTTCCGCTGCTGATCCACGCGACCAAGCAGATCCTCGACAACTACGGCGAGGAGGGGTGGGAGCTGGTCCAGGTCGTCCCCGGACCCAATCCCGAGAATCTCGTCGCCTATCTCAAGCGTCCTCTCTCCGAGGGCTGAACCGATGAGCACCCCAGCACAGGGGCCCGGGACCCGGGTCCGAGCACGGCTCGACGAGCTGGGCCTGAGCCTGCCCGCCGTCGCGGCTCCCGTCGCCGCCTACGTCCCGGCCGTCGCGAGCGGGAACCAGGTCCACACCTCCGGGCAGCTGCCCTTCGTTGACGGCGCACTCCCCGCGACCGGCAAGGTCGGGGCGGAGGTCTCCGCCGAGCGGGCCGCCGAGCTCGCTGCGGTCTGCTGCCTCAACGCTCTCGCCGCGATCGAGGACCTCATCGGTGATCTCGGCCGCGTGGTGCGGATCGTGAAGCTCACCGGCTATGTCTCCTCCGATCCGTCGTTCACGGCGCAGCCTGCGGTGATCAACGGTGCCAGCGAGCTGCTCGGCGAGGTCTTCGCGGACGCCGGTCGCCACGCGCGCAGCGCCGTCGGCGTGGCCGTGCTTCCGTTGGATTCGCCCGTCGAGCTGGATCTGCTGGTGGAGCTGGACGGTCCTGCCGCGCCCGACTCCGCCTCCGCGGTCTGAGAGCGCGGTGGGCGACATGTCCGATGACCTGCCGCAGCGGGATCCGGAGGGCGGTGCCGTCGAGCTGATCGCGATCCGGGCCGAGAACCCCGGCCCGATGACGCTCACCGGGACCGTCAGCTACCTCCTGCGCGACCAGGACCAGGTCTGGGTGGTCGATCCTGGTCCCAAGGACCCGGAGCACCTCGCGGACCTGCTGGTGGCCTGCGGGGAGCAGGCACGACCGATGGGGGTCCTGGTGACCCATCGTCACCTCGACCACACCGCCGGCGCCGCGACGCTGACTCGTCAGCTGGCGGCGCGCAGCGGGCGCGATGTGCCCCTGTGGGCCGCGGACCAGACCTCGCTGCCCGGGTCCCGCCCCCTGCCATCCACCCTCGAGGGCGACCAGGGGACCGTCGGGCACGTCATCCACCTCCCCGGCCACACGGACGACTCCGTCGCCGTGCTCGTCGATGGCGGGCGCCTGCTCAGCGGTGACACGCTGCTGGGAGGCTCCTCGACCGTGATCGTGCCGGACGACGGGGGGAACCTGGCCGAGTACCTGCAGTCGCTCTCGATCCTGCGGGTGATGGCGCTCGACGGGAGGATCGGCTCGATCCACCCCGGGCACGGTCCGGCCTACGAGGACCCGCTCGCCGCGCTCGAGGCGATCGAGATCGCGCTCGCGCACCGTCATGAACGGATCGACCAGGTGCGTCGTGCTCGCACCGCAGGAGTTCTCACGCTGGAGCGCCTGCTGCGCTCGGTCTACGGGCCGGATCTCCCCGAACCCCTGCAGAAGGCGGCCCGCTGGAACCTCCGGGCGACGCTCGAGTACCTCGCCGAGGTGGGCTGAGCCGGGACCACCGACGCGGAGACCGCGCGAGGCTTCTCCTGGCATGCGGCTTGGCCCCCACGGCGGCGCACCCAGGCGGGCGGCGACAGCGCCCCGGGAACGTCGAATCCCCCGTTTCGTCACCTCCACGGTGCGGAACGGGGGATTCGACGTGCGTGTCGGGGCATGAGCGCCCGATGGGTGCCGGGCCCCGGCAGCCCTGGGAAGGCCGCAGCCCGGCATCGAGGATCAGCGGGCGCGGCGGCGCAGTCGCTCGACGTCGGAGATGAGGACGGCGCGGGCCTCGAGGCGGATCCAGCCGCGCGAGGCGAAGTCCGCGAGGGCCTTGTTGACCGTCTCGCGGGAGGCGCCGACGAGCTGTGCGAGCTCCTCCTGGGTGAGGCCGTGGGCGACCATCACACCGTCGTCGGTCTGGCGACCGAAGCGCTGCGCGAGATCGAGGACGTTCTTGGCCACGCGGCCGGGGACGTCGGCGAAGACGAGGTCGGCGAGCGATTCATTCGTCTTGCGCAGGCGCCGCGCGAGCGAGGCGAGCAGGTGGCGGCCGACCTCGGGACGCTGGGCCAGGACCCGGTACAGATCCTGCTGCGACAGCGAGTAGAGCGTCGACTCGGCGACCACGGTCGCGGTCGCGTTGCGGGGGGCGGGATCGAAGAGCGACAGCTCACCGAGAGTCTCGCCCGGGCCGAGGACCGCGAGCAGGTTCTCGCGGCCGTCGCCGGAGGCGTGACCGACCTTGACCTTGCCCGAGCCGATGATGAAGAGCCGATCGCCGGGATCGCCCTCACGGAAGATGATCGCGCTGCGGTGATAGTCCTCCTGCTTCATCGACGCCAGGACGGCCTGCTTGCCGTCCTCGTCGAGTGCAGCGAACAGTGGCGATGACCGTACGATGTTCTCGTCCACGGAACCTCCTGATGGTGGGGCCCCGACTGCCGGGACCGTACTGTGCTTCCCTGTGACCGATGCCACGAACTTCGGTGGTGGCTGTCACATGATGACCAAACACTATCGCGCCGAAGCCCCTGTTATGTGTCACACGCTGGATGAGGAGCATTTCGCATGGTGCAGAGCAGCGCCCGACAGGGCGTCGCGAACCGCCCGGTCGGACCGGCCGACGCCGGCATCGTCGCTTCGCGGCTGCGCGATCTCCATCTCGACGCACGCACCGAGCTCGACCATTCCGACGCCTTCGAACTGCTGGTCGCGACGGTGCTGTCCGCCCAGACGACCGATGTGCGCGTCAACCAGGTGACCCCCGCCCTCTTCGCCTCCTGGCCCGATCCGGAGGCGCTCGCCGGAGCGGCGGAGGCCGACGTGACGGAGATCGTGCGGACGCTGGGCATGGGCGGCACCCGGGCGCGTCGGATCATCGGCCTCGCACAGGGCCTGGTCACCGCGCACGACGGCGAGGTGCCCGATTCCCAGGCCGCCCTCGAAGCGCTGCCCGGGGTGGGCCGCAAGACCGCGCATGTGCTGCGCGGCGCGTGGTTCGGGCACTCCCTGCTCGCCGTCGATACGCATGTGGGGCGGCTGTCGCGCCGGCTGGGCTGGACCGAGCAGACGGACCCGCGGAAGATCGAGGACGACGTCGTCGCCCAGGTCGCGGCCGATGGCACCGGGAGCCCCGACGAGGACCTCACGATCCTCGGCCTGCGGCTCATCCTGCACGGACGGCGCGTCTGCACGGCTCGGGCACCGCACTGCGGGAGCTGCGTGCTCGTGGACGTGTGCCCGCAGGTCGGCCTGGCCCGGCAGGAGGGTGTCGCATGACCGTGCCGTTCGCCGGAACTGGAGAGTCCGTCGACCTGCCGGACTTCCTCCTCCCGCTCGCCGCTCGGGCTCGTCGCGGCGAGGTGCTCGTGCGGCGCGACGCCGACCCTCGGGATCCGCCGACCGACGGCGTGCCGGTGCGTCGCAGCGCCGTGCTGATCCTCATCGCCGGCACCGGACTGGAGGACGCGCACGTGGCGCTCGAGGAGCGGGGTCATGCCCTGCGCTCCCAGCCCGGCCAGTTCTCCCTCCCCGGAGGCGGCGCCGATCCCGGCGACCTGGACGACGTGCACACGGCCCTGCGCGAGGCGCAGGAGGAGACGGGGCTGGCCCCTCGGGACGTCGAGGTGCTCGGCGCGTTCGCCCCGATCCCGATGCCGTGGCGCGCTCAGCGGGTCACGCCCGTCCTGGGTTGGTCCCCGACGCTCCCCGAGCTCGGGGTGCAGGACCCGGTCGAGGTCGAGCGCGTGGTGTGGGCGCCCCTGACGGGGGCAGGGTCTCTCGCCGACCCTGCCCACAGGTGGCGCGGACTGCTGCACGGCCAGGGCGTCGGCCCCGTGTTCGATCTGCCCGGGGACGCCTTCGTGTGGGGGTTCACCGCGATGATCCTCGAGCAGATGCTGGTGGGTCTCGGCCTGGACCCGGTGCCGCCGGATTCCGCGACCCGCGACATCCCGCCCGAGCGGCGGCGCTGAACGCGCACTCGCGATAGACGGGTCGCGGGGTCGATGGGTCGAGTGGTTGAGGGCCGAGCGCTCACCAGGAGGCCCCGCCCGTGGCCACGGTCACGTGCCCGGGAAACGTGCTCGCCCCGGGCCGAGCTGCGCACGCTAGACTGGATCGTTGCCGGACGGTCTCCGGCACGCCCGGGGAACGGACGGATTCCGTCGGATCCCCATCGGGTCCGTGATCGCCCGGGCACCTGAACCAGCAGACCGACATCAGCAGACAAGGAATGGGATCCACGTGCCACGCGGCAAGGTGAAGTTCTACGACGCCGAGAAGGGTTTCGGCTTCATCCTCGATGACGAGGATGGTCAGAGCGTGTACGTGCACGCCTCGAACCTGCCCGAGGGAGCCACCGCGCTCCGTCCCGGAGCCAGGGTCGAGTTCGATATGGTCGACGGCCGCCGTGGCCCGCAGGTGCTCTCGCTGCAGCTGATGGAGCCCGCTCCCTCGGTCAGCCGTGCGCGCCGGCTCAAGCCCGACGAGATGGCGGGGATGGTCGAGGACCTCATCCGTCTGCTGGACGATGCATCCAACGGCCTCCGTCAGGGCCGCTACCCCGATCGCGGGCATTCGCAGAAGATCTCCACCGTGCTCCGCGCCGTCGCCGATAATTTCGAGGCCTGAACCTATGACCCAGCCGACCACCGCCCCCCGTCGCCCCCGCACCGTCCGGCCCCGGCTGGACGCGGTGGCGGCTGACGCCGTCGAGCTCGCCCGCGAGGCGCTGCTCGAGGTCACCGAGCCCGGCCAGGTCGGCGAGCACCTGCGTGCCGAGGCCAGCGGGGACCGCATCGTCACGCATGTCTTCGAGTGCACGATGCCCGGATATCGCGGATGGTCCTGGGTCGTGGTGGTCACCCGTGCAGCACGGGCCAAGGCCGCCACGGTGGCGGAGACCGCGCTGCTCCCGGGCGAGGACGCCATCCTGGCTCCCGAGTGGGAGCCCTGGTCGGAGCGTCTGAAGCCCGAGGACATCGGCACCGACGACCTGCTGCCGTACCGCGACGAGGACCCCCGGCTCGAGCAGGGCTACGAGGCCACCGGCGATGACGACGCCGACAACGTCGCACTGTGGGAGCTCGGTCTGGGCCGCCCGCGCGTGCTGTCCCCGCAGGGACGCGCCGAAGCTGCTGAGCGGTGGATCGAGGGCGACTTCGGCCCGCGGGAGACCTCGGGCCGCGGCCGTCGCGGAACGATCTCGGCGAACTGCTCCAGCTGCGGGTTCCTCTCGAAGCTCTCCGGTTCGCTGCGCGGCGAGTTCGGCGTGTGCACCAACGAGTGGTCCCCGGCCGACGGCAAGGTCGTGCACCTGGGCTTCGGCTGCGGGTCGCACTCCGAGACCGGCCAGGAGGACGCCGATCGCGAGATCCCGCGTGCCAGCGGCGTCGTGGTCGATGAGCTCGACGTCGAGCTCCAGACGAGCTCCTCCGACGAAGCACCGGAGGCGACCTCGGATGCGGCGCCGGACGCAGCGTCCGTGGATGCTGCCGAGAAGCCTGTCGACGCTGTCGTGACCGTCGGACCCGCGACGGGTGAGGCCACGCCGGAGGTCCCTGCGACCGACGTGCCTGCGACCGACGTACCTGCGACGGACGCTCCGGCGAGCGTCGCCCCCGTGGCCGACGTGCCGGCTGCAGAGGTGCCCGAGGCGGATTCCGCCGAGGACGTGCAGGCCGCGGCGCCCGAGGTCCAGCAGACCGCGGCGGACGCTCCCTCCGTGGACGTCGCTCCGGTGGCAGAAGACGTCCCGGCGGCGGACGCTGCTCCCGTTGCCCCCGAGGACGACGACGCGGCTCCGACCGGAGCCTGACCCACCCCTCGACGCCTCTGTGCGCTGTGCTTCCGCGACGGGAAGCACTGCGCACAGTGGCGTGTCTGGGACATGTCGACGTCCGGAGCGGGATCAGGGCCTGGTTCGGGTTCACGGTCTGGGACGCGGTCAGGACCAAGGCTGCTTCAAGACCAGTGATGCTTCAGGGCCTGGGGATGCGTCCAGAGCCTGGGGCGGTGGCGGCACCGCGGTCGTGCGGGATGAGCTCGAGACGAGCTCGAGGTGAGCTCAGGGAGGAGCAGTCCTCAGCGCTGTGAGACCGCCAGGCGGGCGAGCAGCGCCTCGATCGCGAGCAGAGGGGGAACATTCCCGCTGATGCGCGCCCTGGCCTCCTGCACGGCCTCGAGCAGCCCGAGCGTGGTCTTCGCCGAGCCAGCGCCCGCGGACCGCTCGATCTCGTCGGCGACCTCGATGTTCACCAGCTCGCTGCCGCTGCCGAGCTGACGGCTGAGCACGTCGCGCAGCACCGAATGGACATCGAGCAGGTAGCGGTCCAGCACGTCGCGCACGAGGCGGGTCTGGCGACGTTTGGCGTCCTCCTCGAGCTGGCGCACCTGAGAGCGCAGCGAGGGCGGGACCTTGCCGTCGTCGATGCCGGCGGAGCGCAGGAAACGCTCCTTCTCCTCGATGGCGACCGTGTCGGCATGGGCCTTGGCCTCCGCCGTGGCACGGTCCACGAGCGCCTGGGCCGCGAGCACGGCCTCACCCGCCCCGCGCAGCCCCAGCAGCGCTCGCGCGGACTCCTCACGCGCGGCGAGCGCACCCTCCTGGGTGGCGTAGCGCAGGGCGAGGCCGATGTGCCCCTGGGCGGCGCGCGCCGACCGCATCGCGAGGTTCTCGTCCACCCCGTCCCGCCGCCGCAGCAGCTCGGCGACCACGTCGGAGGGCGGCACCGAGAGGGCCACCAGGCGGCATCGGGACTTGATGGTGGGCGCGAGATCCTCGGCCGACGGGGCGCAGAGCATCCACACGGTCGACGGGGGAGGCTCCTCGATGGACTTCAGCAGCACGTTGAAGGTGCCCGCGCTCATGCGGTCGGCGTCCTCGACGATCAGCACCCGGTAGCGTCCCGTCGCCGGGGCGCGCTGGGCGGTCATCACCAGCCCGCGCACCTCCTCCTTCGCGATGGAGAGCTTGTCGGTCGCGACCACCGTGACGTCCGGGTGGGTGTTCGCCAGCACCGTGCGGCAGCTGCGGCACTGCCCGCAGCCGGTGCCCGTCTCGCACTGCAGGGTCGCCGCGAAGGCGCGCGCCGCCGTGGACCGGCCGGAGCCCGGCGGTCCCGTGATCAGCCAGGCCTGCGCGAGGGAGCCCTGCGGGGAGGCCGCGCGCCGGAACTGGGCGACCGCGGCGTCCTGGCCGACCACGTCGGCCCACACCCCGAGCGCGGATCCCTCAGGAGCCGCTGGGCCGCCCGCACCGGGGGCGAGCGTCGTCGCAGTGTTCCCGGCCGTCCCGGTCGTGCTGGGGTCGGTCACATCTCGTCCCGGTGCTTCGTGGGCGGTGCCGGCTCGAACGTCGGGTCGAAGATGCCCAGCACCTCGTTGACGGCCTCGAGCACCTGGGCGTGGACCTCTTCGCGCGCAAGGGTGCCGTCGATGACGGCGAAGCGCTCGGGATCAGCGGCGGCGAGATCCAGGAACTCCTGGCGCACGGTGGCATGGAAGTCCTGGCCCGCCTTCTCCAGACGGTCGTGGTCGGCGGACAGCCGGCGCTCGTCGAGGGCATCGGTGGGAACGTCCAGCAGGATCGTGCGGTGGGGCAGGAGCCCGTCGGCCGCCCACAGGGAAAGTGAACCGATCTCGTCGGGCTCGAGCGAACGACCCGCGCCCTGATAGGCGATCGACGAATCGAGATAGCGGTCGCCGAGCACCAGGCCGCCGCGCGCCAGATGGGGGCGCACGAGGGTGGCGATGTGGTGCGCACGGTCGGCGGCGTACAGGAGCGCTTCGGCGCGGGGGTCGACGTGCTCGCCGTGCAGCAGGAGCTCGCGAATGCTCTCGCCGAGCGTGGTGCCGCCGGGCTCGCGGGTGGTGAGGATGAGGTCCTCGGCGACGGAGCGCTGGGTGACCAGGTGATCCCACAGCATCTGCATCTGCGTGGTCTTGCCGGCGGCCTCACCGCCCTCGAAGGAGATGAACACCCCCCGCTTGGGCGGATGCGGCGACGGGATGCGCAGGCCACGGGACATCTCGAGGATGCTCACGGGAGTGCCTCCGAGGGGTAGACCACGCCGAGCTCGGCGCGTACGGCGTCCATCGTGTCCATGACACTGAGGGTATCCGCCCAGCTCATCAGGGGCGACTCGAGATCCCCGGCGGAGATCCGCCGAGCGCCCTCAGCGATCTCGTACGCCATGCCGTCGCCGGGCGCGCCGGGATGGGAGAAGGACGCGGACCGCCCATCATGCAGGGACACCGTGAGGGTTCCCGGGGCGAAGAAGGCCCCGGACAGTCGCGCCGATCCGGCGGTACCGCTGACCACGCCCTCGGTCGGGGTGCGGGCGAGCAAGGTGGCGGAGAGCCGGGCACGACCACCCTCGGACCCCGTCGCGAGCACGCCGAAGTAGGCGTCCACGGCGGTGTCCGTCAGGTCCCCGCGCACGGCGAGGTCGGAGAGGTCGCCCAGCACCATCTGTGCGAAGGAGACCGGGTACACCCCGAGGTCGAGCAGCGCGCCGCCGCCGAGATCGGGGTTGAACATGCGGTGGGACGGATCTGCCGGGAAGGTCTGCCCGTGGTCCGCCGCGACCTCGATGACGTCGCCGAGAACGCCGGAGGCGATCACCTGGCGAAGCACGTCGTACTGCGGCAGGAACCGTGCCCACATCGCCTCCATGGCGAACACACCGCGCTCACTCGCGAGGTCCAGCAGGTCACGGGCCTGGCCCGCGTTCAGCGTGAACGCCTTCTCGACGAGCACCGGGATGCCGGCCTCGAGAACAGGGCGCGCCAGCTCATGATGCTGAGCGTGCGGGGAGGCGATGTAGACGGCGTCGAGCCCGCCCGCGGCGAGCATCTCTGCGACGGAGTCGAAAGCGCTCTCGATGCCATGCTTCGCGGCGAAGTCCTTGGCGCGCTGCCGGGACCGGGAGACGACGGAGACCACGCGCGAGGCTGTCGCCCGGTGCGCCGTCGCCGTGAACTGGTCGCCGATGTGCCCCGGGGAGATCACGCCCCAGCGCAGGCCAGGTGCGGCGGCCGGATCGGGGACGGTGGAGGCAGGGAGGGCCAGGGTGGGCGCTGCGTCGCTGCCTCGGGATGCGTCGGACTCGCTCATGGGTCCAATCTACCCAGCGACCCCGACACCGCGGTGGTGTCGGGGTCGCTGTGGAGAAAGGTCCGCCGTCGGCGCAATCCGTCGATCAACCCTTGACTTCCGGCTGATCTCCTATCCCTCGTACCTCGCGATACGTCGATCAACCTCTGCCTGAATGGCTGATCTCCTATCCCTCGTACCTCGCGATACGTCGATCAACCCTTGACAGAGCCTGCTGTCATGCCGCGCACCAGGAACCGCTGGAGCCCGAAGAAGACGAGCATCGGGATCACCATGGAGACGAAGGCACCGGCGGTCAGGAGCTCGGCGCCCTGGCCCTGGGTGCCCAGCATCTGCTGCAGGCTCACGATGACCGTCTTGTTCTCCCCGCCGCCCAGGAACAGCTTGGCGATGAGCAGGTCGTTCCACACCCACAGGAACTGCAGGGTGGCGAAGGCGGCGATCGCCGGGGAGGACATCGGAGCGACCAGACGCCAGAACGTCTGGAAGTGCGAGGCCCCGTCGATCTTGGCGCTCTCCACCACCGAGTTGGGGAGAGTGGCCATGTAGTTGCGCAGGATGTACACGGCCAGCGGCATGCCGAAGCCGGTGTGCAGCATCCACACCGCCACGAACTGTCCGTTGATCCCGAGACCCCGCGGGCCCAGCAGGTCCAGCATCGGCTGGAACGCCACCTGGATCGGGACCACCATCAGCGCGACGATCACGATGAACAGCACGTCCTTGGCGGGGAAGTTGATGAACGTGAACGCGTACGCGGCGAAGGCCGCGAACATGATCGGCAGCACCGTGGCGGGAACCGCGACCACGATGGAGTTGATCAGGGAACCGGAGATCGAGGGGTCGCCGAGCACCTGGGCATAGTTGTCCAGCGTCCAGCCGCCCTCCCATAGACTCGTCCACCAGCCGGTCGACGCCGCGGCCTCCCGCGAGCGGAAGCTCGTCACGAGCAGCCCGACCGTGGGGATCGTCCACAGCAGTGCCAGGAGCGGCATCGCGATGGTGGCAAAGATCGAACGCTTGCGTCCGTCCTTCATCGTCATGCTCATCGGTTCGCCTCCTGGTCCCTGAAGCTCTTGACCTGGTAGATGAGGATCGGGATCACCAGGATCAGCAGCACGACCACGATGGCCGAGGCCTGCCCTGCCTGCTGATCGGTGAACAGCTTCCGGAAGAAGAGGTTCGCGATCACATCGGAGTTGTACAGACCGTTGGTGGTGACGTAGATGAGGTCGAAGACCTTCAGCACCAGGATCAGCACCGTGATCAGCACGGCGAGCAGCGTGGCCCGTACCTGGGGGAACACGATCTGCCAGAAGATCCGGATCTCGCCGGCACCGTCCATGCGGCCCGCTTCGATGGTGTCCTCGGGGACGCCCTTGATGGCGGAGCTGATCAGGACCATCGCGAAGCCTGTCTGCAGCCAGATCAGGATCACCATGAGCGCGAGCGAGTTCAGGCGCGCGGTGTCGATCTGGTACCACGGCTGTGGATCACCGCCGAGCGAGGTGACGATCGCGTTGAGCAGGCCCGTCTGGGCCTCGCCGGGGGAGTTGAAGGCGTACACCAGCCCCCAGATCGTCGCCGCACCGACGAAGCTGATCGCCATGGGGAGGAAGATCATCGACTTCGCGGCGTTCTCCCCGACCGGAGAGAGCTTGTCCGCGAGCACCGCGACGGCGAGGCCGAAGGCCACGCTGAGGACCGGGACGATGAGGATCCACAGGAAGTTGTTCAGCAGGGTGGACCAGAAGTGCCCGGTGCTGAAGATCGCCTTGTAGTTGTCCAGCCCCACCCACCCGGTCGAGTCGTCGTTCGCGAACGAGTAGACGATGGTCTGGACCGTCGGGTAGAGCAGGAAGAGGCCGATGAGGCTGAATCCCGGCAGCAGGAACGCATAGGGGATGAGTCCCTCGGCGAACCTCGTCGGGAAGCCCTCGATGCACAGGTTCAGGAAGTAGAAGAACAGCACCGAGCCGCCGATGCCGACCACCAGGCCGAGGACCCCGATGAGGATCCCGGAGTTCGCGAAGTACTGCGGGTAGTACGCGAAGGCGAGGAACACGTTGCACACGAACCAGGCCGTCACGGCCATGCCGACCGCTCCGATGATCACGCGCACGGGGCGGGCCGGGGAGCTCGTGTGCTCGTTGAGCTCCATCGGCGAGGACCCGCCGGGCCCCTGTCGGGTGGGCGTCGCGGTGGTCACTTCGGCCACCCGGACTCGATCTCGTCGCAGACCTCCTGTGAGGTCTTCGCGCCCTGCAGCCACTCGACCATGCCCGTCCAGAAGGATCCGCCGCCGACGGACGTGGGCATCAGATCCGAACCGTCGTAGCGGAACACCTGGGCGTTCGAGGCGATCTCCGCGACCTGCTGGGTGATCGAGTCGGAGTACAGGGACTGGTCGAAGGTGCGGTGGGGGCTCAGCCAGCCGCCGGCCTTCGCCCACTCGCCGCCGAAGGCATCGGAGGTCAGGAACTCCATGACCTTCACGGTGTCGTCGTTGAGGGTGAACAGCGAGGCGAGGTCACCGCCGCCGAGGATCGGCTGGCCGTCGAACCCGCCCTCCCAGGTGGGCATCGCGTACACCCCGACCTCCTCGTCCATGTTCGCCTGGACGTCCTCGGGGAAGAAGCCCGTGACGAAGTTGCCCTGGCGCACGAGCATCGCCTTGGGCGGGTCGTCGAACAGGGGCAGCGGAGCTTCGGAGAACGGCGTGTTGATGATCGCGTCCGTTCCGCCCAGCACGTTGCCCTTGCCCTTGAGCAGGTCGCCCACGATGTCGAAGACCTCGACGACCTCCTTGGCGTTGAAGGGGATCCGGTGCTTGGTCCAGTCGTCGTAGACGACGGGACCGTGCACGCGCAGCATGAACTCCTCGATCCAGTCGGTGCCCACCCAGCCGGTCGCCTGGCCGTCGTCCCATCCGTCGGACCACGGGGCGATGCCGTCGGCCTTGATCTGATCGGTGATCTTCGTGAGCTCCTGCATGGTGGCGGGCTTGTCGGAGTAGCCCCCCTTCTCGTACGCCTTCTTCGGGTACCAGATCAGCGATTTGCAGGCCATGCGCATCGGGGCACCGTAGACGCGCCCCTCGAACCGTGCGGAGTCCAGGAAGCCGGGGATCAGGGTCGAGTTCAGCTCGTCGTAGTCCAGGAACGCGTCGATCGGGGTGATCAGCCCCTTCCCCGCGAGGTCGAACATGCCGCCCGGCTGGGGGAACAGGGCGATGTCCGGAGCGTCGCCGGCACCGGCACGCTGCTGGATGGTGTTGGTGAAGTCCTTGTCCGGCGTGTAGTTGATGGTGATCTTCGAGTCGGACTCGAACTTCTCCAGGGAGGCCATGAAGGCTTCCTGCTCCTGGCCGCCGAAGGCCCCCAGGATGCTCACCGACCCGGAACCGGGGGTGTCGCCGGGCTTGTACTTCTCGCCGCCGCCACCACCTCCGCCGCCGCTGGGGTCAGGGTTCTGCAGGCATCCGGTCATCCCCAGTGCCGCGGTGGCCGCGGCGCCGGTCATGATCGTGCGCCGGCTGAGACGTCGATCCATGATCACTCCTTCGTGAGTCAACAACGAGCTCTTGGTCACACTGTAGGCCGCTTCCGCAGGTTATCGGGCCATCGCGACCCGGTGAAGGCGATTCGCGACAGCCCCGTGACCACCTCGTGACCCCCGGTGAGCGGCTGTGACCACAAAGGGGATGATTCCTGACATTCCGGTCATGGGACGTCAGGCGCTGGCCGTCGGGCGTGGGGTGCCGGGTGCCGGGTGCCGGGCGTCGGGCGCAGACGGCGACAGGATCGGCGGTGGCAGGACGGATAGCGACAGGACGGACAGGAACAGGGGCACGGACCTCATGGTCCGTGCCCCTGTTCCGGCAGGCACCTGCTCCGAAGCCTCCGTTCGGGCCCCGTGCTCGGGTCCCGTGTCCGGGCCCCGTGGCTCAGCGGCCGAGCGGTCTCACTTCTTCGCGGTGGTGCTCTTCTTCGTCGTCGTGCTCTTCTTGGCGGGAGCCTTGCGCTTGGCGGCCGGCTTCTTCGCGGGGCCCTTCGCCCGCTTCTCCGCGAGCTTCTCGATGGCGATCTTCTCGGTGATCTCCTCGACGGTCTCCGACGCGCGCAGCGAGACGTTCGTGGTGCCGTCGGTGATGTAGGCGCCGAAGCGGCCGTCCTTGATCACGATCGGCTTCTCGCTGGTGGGATCGGTGCCGAGCTCCTTGAGCGGGGGCTTCGCGGCGGCGCGCCCCCGGGTCTTGGGCTGCGCGTAGAGCTTCTCCGCCTCCTCCATGGTGACGGTGAACAGCTGCTCCTCCGACTCCAGCGACCGTGAGTCCGTGCCCTTCTTGAGGTACGGGCCGTAGCGGCCGTTCTGCGCGGTGACCTCGGTGCCGTCCTCCGTCGTGCCGACCACCCGGGGGAGGCTCAGCAGCTTCAGGGCGTCCTCGAGGGTGATGGTCGCGAGGTCCATGGACTTCAGCAGCGAGCCCGTGCGCGGCTTGGGCTGCTTGGCCTTGGCGACCTTCTTGCCGCCGGTCTCCTCCGGATCGGGCAGGATCTCGGTGACGTACGGGCCGAACCGGCCGTCCTTCGCGACGACCTCGTGGCCGGTCTCGGGATCGGTGCCCAGCACCTTGCCGTCGTCCTTGGCGCGCTCGAGCATCTCGGTGGCGAGCGCGACGGTCAGCTCGTCGGGGGCGACATCGTCGGAGACCGAGGACCGCTGCGGATCCGCCCCCTCGATGAGCTCGCCGTTCTCGTCCCGGGCGGCACGCTCGACGTAGGCGCCGTAGCGGCCCACGCGCAACGTGATGCCCTCACCGATGTCGATGCTGTTGATGGCGCGGGCATCGATGTCGCCCAGGTCGTCGACCATGGGCTTGAGGCCGATCGGGCCGTCGGTGCCATCGGAGTGGTAGAAGTTCTTGAGGTACTCCGACCGGCTCAGCTCGCCCTGGGCCATGCGGTCCAGCTGCTGCTCCATCTGCGCGGTGAAGTCGTAGTCGATGAATGCCCCGAAGTGCTCTTCGAGCAGGCGCACCACGGCGAAGGCCACCCAGCTGGGCACGAGGGCGGTGCCGCGGCGCAGCACATAGCCGCGGTCCTGCACGGTGGCGACGGTGGAGGCGTAGGTCGAGGGGCGGCCGATGCCGCGCTCCTCGAGGGCCCGCACCAGCGAGGCCTCGGTGTACCGCGGGGGAGGCGTGGTGGAGTGGCCGTCCGGGGTCAGCTCGCGGGTGTCGAGCTTCTGGCCCTCCTCCATCTGCGGCAGGCGCTTGTCGCCCTTGCCCTCGGCCTCGTCGGAACCGTAGCGGCTCGCGTCGCGACCCTCCTCGTAGGCGGCGAGGAAGCCGCGGAAGGTGATCACGGTGCCGGCGGCGCGGAACGTCGCGGTGCGGTCCTTCTGCTCCAGCTGCAGCTCGACCGTCGAGGTGGTGCCCTTCGCGTCGGCCATCTGCGAGGCGACGGTGCGCTTCCAGATCAGCTCGTAGAGACGGAACTCGTCTCCCGAGAGGGAACCGGACACGTCGGCCGGGGTGCGGAAGCGGTCGCCCGCGGGGCGGATCGCCTCGTGCGCCTCCTGGGCGCTCTGCGACTTGGTCTGGTAGTAGCGCGGCTTGTCCGGCACGTACTGGGAGCCGTAGAGCTCTGCGGCCTGTGCGCGGGAGGCCTTGATGGCCTCGCCGGAGAGCGTCACCGAGTCGGTACGCATATAGGTGATGTAGCCGTTCTCGTACAGCGACTGCGCGACCCGCATCGCCTGGCGGGCGCCGAGACGCAGCTTGCGCGAGGCCTCCTGCTGCAGCGAGGAGGTGGTGAACGGTGCCGCCGGGCGGCGGGTGTACGGCTTGGACTCGAGCGAGGAGACCGTGGCCGGGGCATCGGTCAGCGCCTCGATGAGGGTCCGCGTGGACTCCTCGGTGAGCACGGTCGCCGAGGCGGCCCTGGGCTTGAGGGTGCCGTCGTCGGCGAAATCGCTGCCGGAGGCGACACGGGCGCCGTCGACGGTCGCGATCTTCGCGGTGAACTGCTCGGACTCGGCCCCGAAGGTGCCGGTCACGTCCCAGTAGTCGGCAGCGACGAACGCCATGCGCTCCCGCTCCCGCTCGACCACGAGGCGCGTCGCGACGGACTGCACACGACCTGCCGACAGGGACGGCTTGATCTTGCGCCACAGCACGGGCGAGAGCTCGAAGCCGACCAGGCGGTCCAGGATGCGGCGGGTCTCCTGCGCATCGACCAGGTGGGTGTCGATCTCGCGGGTGTTCTCCAGCGCGGCGAGGATCGCGTCCTTCGTGATCTCGTGGAAGACCATGCGCTTGACGGGCAGGGACTTCTTGGGCTTGAGGGTCTCCAGGAGGTGCCAGGCGATCGCCTCGCCCTCCCGGTCCTCATCCGTGGCGAGGTAGAGGGTGTCGGCGTCCTTGAGGGCCTTCTTCAGGTCCGCGACGGTCTTCTTCTTGTCGGGGCTGACGATGTAGTACGGATCGAACCCGCCATCGACGTCGACCCCGAACTTGCCGTACGGGCCCTTCTTCATCTCCGCAGGAAGGTCGCGCGGCACCGGGATGTCACGAATGTGCCCCACCGATGCCTGGACGATGTAGTCGTCCCCCAGGTATCGGCTGATGGTCCGCGCCTTCGCAGGGGACTCGACGATCACCAGATGCCGTCCGCCAGTCACGTTGATATGTCCTTCCTCGCCGCGAGTCGTCGCGGCCCGTCCGCCGTGGCCGAATGCCGTGGTCCGGGATCAACCGGACGCATCATCTGCGCTCGGCGATTGTTCACGGTACACGGTCGCCGGGGCTGCTCCTGTGTGACGTCGGCGTGCGCAGAACGAGCACCAGCGCCATCCAGGAACCTGTGCCACCGGCGATCAGGGCGGCCGTGGCGATGAAGGAGGAGGTCTGCTGCGCGGTATCCTGGAGATCCAGGGGAAGGCCCAGACCGGCCAGGGCGATCGCGCCGTAGACCAGTCCGACCAGCGAGGCCAGGCCCAGCAGCACGGCGACGACCCGATCGACGACCCCGATGCGCAGATCCAGCAGGGCGGCGGACCGCGCGGCGGGCTGCGGGAAAGAGTCCGGGACGTCTCGGGATGCGTCCCCGCGCCGTCGCCGCCGTCCTGGGCGGTCCGTATCCCGCGCCAGCCGGTGGCGCGTGTGCAGGCCGTCGATCGCGAGGACCAGGAAGGTCCAGGCGGCGACGATGATGATCGCCCCGACGACGTCGCTGGACCGGTGCCAGCCCAGCACCAGGGTGCCGACGCCTGCGGCAGCGGTCCAGACGACTCCCAGCGGTGCGATGACTGCGCGAGCACGGCCGGAGGCGAGCACGACGGCGATCATCGCGGTGGCCGCGAGAGTCGTGTGCCCGGAGGGGAACGAGTTCGGGGTGACGTCGATGCCCGGGCCCAGCGCATCGCGGGTGACGACCAGATGCTTGACCACCTGGGTGGTGATGTTCGCGCCGAGCACCAGGAGCACCAGCGGGACGAGCAGGGAGAGCCGACGACGGATCAGCACCAGGACCAGCGCGAGGGCGAGCAGACCCGCCATGATCGGCACGCTCACCGTCCCGACCGCGAGCTCGGCGTAGTGGGACAGGCGTCCCTGGTGATCCTGCGCACCGGAGAGGATCAGCTGGTCCAGGCGCTGCCCGCGCGTGGTGCCCACCGAGGTCCGGGCCAGGAGCACGGCCAGGCCGGTGCCGATCGCGGCGCACAGCAGAGCCAGCAGCGGGCGGGCGAGCGCCCCGGTGCGGCGGCGCCGCGTGCGGGCACCCGGCTCCGGGGGAGGGGCCATGGCGTCGTGCTCCGGGGGAGTGGCCCCGGTGTGGTCATCGGGCGCTTTCACAGGTGGACCATCCCCGTGCGGACGAGATCGCGCACGACGGGGAGCACCCGCCCGCGCGCCTCGTCGGGGTCCGCGTCGGTGAGGGCGCACACCGCGGCGAGCACCTGACCGAGGGTGAGGGTCCCGTCCAGGGCGCCGACGGTCGCGGCGAGCACCTGGTCGGCCTGGACGCTGCGGGCGAAGCCTGCGCCCTGGATCAGCTCGATGAGCGTCGGATCCCACTGGCCGGGGGTGAGGTGACGGCGTTCGACCACGTCGGCGGCGCGGACCAGCCGGCTCGCGGCGAGGGCGTCGTCATCCGTCCCGGCGAGCAGATCGAGAGCGCGCAGGCTCTCGGCCAGGTGCACGCCGAGCGTCCCGGTCCCCGTGCCGGTGGCCTCCTCGGTGCACAGCGCACCCGGGCGCGGTGCCGGGACACCAGAGCCCGTGGCATCAGAGCCCGCCGGCCGGCGCAGCAGGAGGTAGCCGAAGCCGATGCCCTCGACGTCGCGGCTGGCGAAGTCGTCGAGCCAGGCCGCCTGGAGGTCGGACCAGCGCGGATCGCGGTCGGTGACGCCGCCGTCGCGGACCCAGGTCTCCGCGTACTGCGCGGGGTCCTCCTGCTCGCGCTGGATGACCCACGAGTCCACGCCGTCTTCCGAGGCGGCGGCGAGCCAGGCACGGGGATGCTCGTCCCAGTCGCCTCCGCGGGGGATCTCCCAGTTGCCGAGCATCATGGCGCTGCCGCCCGGTGCCAAGTGGGCGGGCAGGCCGGTGAGCAGCTCGGCGAGCAGGGTGTCGCCGGCGCGTCCCCCGTCCCGGTACGTCCAGGTCGTCTCGGGGTCTGCTGGCTCGTGCTCGTGCTCGTGCTCGTGCTCGTGCTGCTCCGGCGGCACCGTCGGCGCTGCCGCTGCGCGCCGCGGGGTGATCACGAAGGGCGGATTGGAGACGATGAGGTCGAAGGTCTCGTCCGCCACGGGATCCAGCAGGGAGCCCTGGCGCAGCTCGAGGTCCACCTCGTTGAGGGCCGCGTTGAAGGCGGCGAAGGCGAGCGCGCGCTCGGAGAGGTCGGTCGCGACCACATGCTCGGCGTGACGCGAGGCGTGCAGCGCCTGGATGCCGCCGCCGCAGCCGAGGTCCAGCACGCGGCCCACCGGGGCACGCGAGGTGATCCGTGCGAGAGTCAGCGAGGCGCCGCCGACCCCCAGCACGTGCTCCGGCCCCAGCGCGCGGCCGGTCGCGAGCTCGGAGAGGTCCGAGGCGATCCACCAGGAGATCTCGCCGGCATCGTCGCTCGCGGAGTACGGCGCGAGATCGAGCAGAGCGCGCAGCGGGCGGTCGGGGTCGACGGCCTCGTGATCGCCCTCGCCCCGATGCGCGGGGGGCGCCGCAGGGCCGACGAGCTCCAGCTGCAGCGCACCGTCCGCCCCGAGGGTGGGCAGGACGGCGTGCACGAGGGAGTACGGGAGGGTGTCTCCGAGGACGAACAGACGGAACAGCACGGCGGCCGGATCCGAGAGCGCCGGATCCGAGTGCGCCGAATCCGCCGACGCCGGATCCGACTGCGGGGCGAGCGCACGCCGCGCGGGGATCGGGTTCTCGCGCCGCAGCGCGGCGAGCGCGACGGGGCCCAGGAGGGACTCGGTGGCCTCGACCGTGTAGCGGGCCGCACGGAGGTCGGCGCGCAGGGCGGCGACCTGGTCGGGCAGCACCTGCGGGGGTGCGCTGGAGATGTCGGTGGACATGGCTACGATTGTGCCCCAGCCGCCTGCCCCGGGAACGGAGCGCAGGTGTGGGAAATGCACAGGGAATGAGGAGTCGATGCGGGCAGGCAGAGCGTCCGAGCTCCTGACCGATCTCACCGGCCCCCTGACCCGTCGCAGCTGCCTCACCCACGTCGAGCAGCGCCCTGCGAGGCCCGGCCGGCAGGGCAGCTTCCCCGACTGGGTCGACCCTCGCCTGCTCGAGCACCTGGCCGAGCGCGGGATCACCGCCCCCTGGATCCATCAGGAGCAGGCAGCGCAGCTCGCCCATGACGGCACGAACGTGGTCCTCGCCACGGCGACCGCCTCGGGCAAGTCCCTCGCCTATCTGCTGCCCGCGCTCACCGCGGTCGGGGCGCGGGAGGTGGACCCGACGGCGCGCCGCGCGACCGTGCTCTACCTCTCGCCCACGAAGGCGCTCGCCGCCGACCAGCTCACCAACATCACCGCGATGGCCGACGGGGCGGGCATCCGCGACGCCCGCGTCGCGGTGTACGACGGCGACACCCCGACCGAGCAGCGGCGGTGGGTGCGCCGGCACGGCACCGTGGTGCTGACGAACCCGGACATGCTGCATTTCGGCATCCTCCCCGGCCATGAGCAGTGGGCGAGCTTCTTCCGTGCGCTGCGCTATGTGGTCATCGACGAGTGCCACAGCTATCGCGGTGTCTTCGGCAGCCACGTGTCGATGGTGATCAGGCGCCTGCGGCGGATCGCCGCCCACTACCGGGCCGAGCCCACGTTCATCCTCGCCTCTGCGACGACCGCGACCCCGGAGCTGTCCGCGAGCCGACTGATCGGCCAGGACGTCACCGCGGTGACCGAGGACGGCTCGCCACGGGCCGGGTTGACGATCGGCCTCTGGGAACCGGGGACGATCGCCCGCGTCGACGGGCGGGGTCCGATGACCACCGGACGTGCGGGCGACGGGGGCACGGAGCTGCACGACGGCACAGACCTCCACGCGCGAGCAGACGCGGACGCGGGGATGGGCGCAGACGGGGACACGGACCCGGAGGAGGCGACGGCAGGCGGCACGCGACGGGGATCCTCCGAGGAGCCGTTGCGGCGCTCGGCCACGAGCGAGGCCGGTGCACTGCTGGCCGACCTCGTCGAACGGGACGTCCAGACCCTGGTCTTCGCGCGCTCCCGCCGCGGGGCGGAGCTGGTCTCCAGCGGTGCGCGGCGCCTGCTCGAGCAGAAGGCCGAGCACACCTTCTCCCCGCAGCTGGCGGACAGCGCACGGCGGGTGGCCGCATACCGCGGCGGGTACCTGGCCCGTGAGCGCCGGGAGCTCGAGGACTCCCTGCGCTCCGGCGAGCTGAAGGCACTGGCCTCGACGAATGCGCTCGAGCTGGGGATCGACATCGCCG
Organism: Brachybacterium sp. 107; assembly: GCF_052379725.1. Taxonomy (NCBI): domain Bacteria; kingdom Bacillati; phylum Actinomycetota; class Actinomycetes; order Micrococcales; family Dermabacteraceae; genus Brachybacterium; species Brachybacterium sp. 107. Next base: position 43,736 of record NZ_JBQSYW010000008.1, read on the forward strand.
GCCTGGATGCGGTGGTGATCGCCGGCTGGCCCGGGACCCGCGCCTCCCTGTGGCAGCAGTTCGGCCGCGCCGGCAGGCGACAGGACCGAGACGGCGGCGCCCTGGCGCTGTTCGTGGCGCGAGAGGATCCCCTGGACACCTACGTCGTCCACCATCCCGAGACCATCTTCGGGGCGGAGGTCGAGGCGGCGGTGTTCGATCCGGGCAATCCCTATGTGATGACGCCCCATCTGTGCGCGGCCGCCTCCGAGCTCGCCATCCGGGACGGCGAGGAGGTCATCTTCGGCCCGAGCGCACGCGAGCTGCTGACCACGCTGGCGGCTCGGGGCGTGCTGCGGGCGCGGCCCACCGGCTGGTTCTGGACGATGACCGAATCCGCCCACGAGCTCACCGATCTGCGGGGCAGCGGCGGGGAGCCGGTGCGGATCGTCGAAGAGTCCAGCGGCACCCTGCTCGGCACCGTCGATGCCGCGAGCGCCCACTCCCAGGTCCACGACGGCGCGGTCTATCTCCACCAGCGCACGAGCTATGTGGTCAACCATCTCAATGTGGAGCGGGCGGTCGCCTTCGTGCATCGCGAGGACCCGCTGCACTCCACGCACCCGCAGTCGACGTCGACCGTCCGCATCCGGCAGACGGACCGTGAGGTCGCGTGGTCCGGCGGGGTGCAGCTGTGCTTCGGCACGGTGGACGTCACCGATCAGGTCACCGGATACCAGGTGCGGGACGTGTTCACCCAGGCGGTGCTCGCCCAGCACCCGCTGGACCTCCCACCGCGCACCCTCACCACGAAGGCGGTGTGGTGGGTGATCCCGCGATCGACCACCGACGGCGCGGAGATCCCGGGGGAGGAGCTGCCCGGTGCTCTGCACGCCGCCGAGCATGCGGCGATCTCGATGCTCCCGCTGCTGGCGACCTGTGACCGCTGGGACATCGGCGGGCTCTCCGCCGCACTGCACGAGGACACCGGGGAGCCGACGATCTTCGTCTACGACGGTGCTCCCGGTGGTGCAGGGTTCGCCGAGCGAGGGGCCGACGACGCCGACGCCTGGTTGCGGGCGACGGCCGACATGATCTCCGACTGCGGATGCGAGGCAGGCTGCCCTGCCTGCGTGGTCTCTCCGAAGTGCGGCAACGGGAACGAGCCGTTGTCGAAGCGTGAGGCCGAACGGCTGCTGGGTCTGCTCCACCCCTGAGATCCTCGGGCTCATGGCCGGTCCTGTGCCCCGGGCTGGTCCTGTGACCCAGGCAGGTCTGCGGGGCCTGGACCGGCACGGGCGCGGGCGGTCGCGGGTGGCAGCGGGGATGCCTCGACCTGGACCTGGACGAGCACGTCCCATTCGCGCAGTTCGCACTGCAGCAGCTGGGCATCGTTGCGGGAGGCGGCCTCGGCGGCGATCGCGCACGGCTCCCCGCCGGCGGCGGCCAGGGAGTCCGCCCCTGCCAGCGCGGCGAGGTCCGCGGCAGTGGCGGCGCGTGAGTGCGCCATGGTTCCGGTGCCCAGGAGGGACAGCCCCGCCACCACCGCCGTGGCGGCTCCCGTCCAGGCGAGCACTCCTGCCGCGCCCGTGCTCATCCGTCACCGCCGGTGATCAGATGCGGCTCGCGCCGCGCCTCGGCGTCGGCGCTCAGCTCCCAGCGGGCCCCGCCGAGGACGCCGTTCGGGGCCTCGAGCGCACGGGAGGTGTCCACCCGCACCCACACCCCGGCCCCGGAGACCTGCACCTGCGTGCCGGGCCCGCCTATCCGTTGCGCCGTGGCGATCGCCGCCGCGGGTTCCTCCCCGCGGGCCATCTCGCGCGCAGCTCCTCGGGCGGCGCTCTCGAGACGGAGCTGTGCTCCCAGCCCGGCACCGGCGAGGAGGATGACGACGACCATCATCACCACGACGGGCAGCACGATCGCCGTCTCCGCCGTGGCGGACCCCCGGTCGTCCCGGAAACGGGACGACCGGGCGGACCGCGGCATCACGACCCCATCGACAGCGCAGAGGTGATGATGCCCATCAGGAGCTCGCGCACCTCTCCGGAGGCCAGCAGGGCGACCAGGACGGCGGCGAACCCGCAGGCGGCGAGCACCGTGATGGCGTACTCCGCGGTGGACGCGCCGGTCTCGTCGCGCAGCACGCGATCGAGGGATCGGCGCATCCGGTTCTTCGTGGCGGACATGGTGTCTCCTCCTCTTCGTGGGCGGTGGGCACCGCCCAGTGGCGAGCGGCAGGTGCCGCTCGACCCGGACCGGCAGGTGCCGGTCCGGAAGGGCAGCCGTGGCTGCCCGGCGTCGACCCGGGAAGGGACCGACGCACAGTGGGAGCCCTGCGAGCGTCGCCGCGCTCGCCGGAACAGGGCAGGTGACGGGTGGGCGTACGGCTCATAGCGGCGTGGCCCCTGCGGTGGTGAGGGCGATAGTGCCTCCGAGCAGGGAGATCACCGTGGGGATGATCCCGAGGACCACGAAGGCGGGAAGCAGCGCCACCCCGGTGGGCAGGACGAGGCGCACCGCGAGCTGTGCCGCGCGCACCTCGGAGTCCCGGGCGCGTCCGCGGCGGGCATCCCGGCCGGCGGAGCGCAGCACCCGGGAGAGATCCGCCCCGGCCGATTCCGCGAGGATCGCGGATTCTCGGAGCGCCGCGAACTCGGCGGGCAGGCCCGCTGTGGCGAGTTCCGGGGCGAGGCCGGCCTCGAGAGCCGTCGCCGCACGGGTGAGCGCCTCGGTGTCGGGACCGGGTGCGAGGGCCTCGGCGACCGAGCGGACGGACCTCCCCAGGGGCAGCCCGGATTCCAGCGCCCCGGCGATCAGCTCGAGCACCACCGAGGGATCCACCCGACCCGTCGATGGAGGATCGGCCCGGTGGATCAGGCGTTGCATCCACCACCACCCCAGGCCCGTCAGTGCGATGCCCAGAGCGCCCAGCAGGTTCCCGGCGGGCGAGCCGATCAGCAGGCGCAGCGGATCGCCCCCGAGCAGCATGCCCAGTCCGAGACCGGCCAGCGGCAGGACGAGCAGGATGCGGGCCGTGGAGCGCGGGCCGGTGAAGGCGCTGCGGCGCGCCAGGGCGGCGTCGTGCAGGTCCCGCAGGGCCTCCGCCAGGCTCTGCAGCATGCCGGAGGTCGGAGCGCCGGTGCGCTCGGCCACCACGAGCGCAGCGCCCAAGGAGCTGATCGTCTCGGAGGAGGCAAGAGCGCCCGTGGCGGCGCGTCGAGGATCAGCGCCGGCGGCCGCCGCGCGGGCCAGGTCGGTCAGCTCGCCCGCGGGGAGCGAGAGGGCGACGGCGCTCCACGCCTGCCGGAGCCCGGCGCCGGAGTTGATCACCGTGGCCAGCTGCTCCACCATCCGGGCGACCTCGAGACGGCCGGCGGCTGCCCGGCGGACTCGCCTCGGACGGGAGCGAGGGCCGACGGCCAGGCGTGGCGGAGCTGCCACCCAGGCCACCGCGAGCGTGGTGGCGACAGCGGCCGCGGTGAGGGAGACGAGGAGGGTCATGCTGCTCTCCTGCCCGCCCGGTGGGGTCCTGGAGGGTGTTCTCGGGAGATGCGGCCGAGCCGGGCCGCGAGTGCCGGGGCGGCAGGACCGTCCTGGAGCTCCTCGCCGTCCATGTGCCACGCGGTGGTGGCCCGGAGCATGCCGTCGTCCTCACGATGCAGCAGGGCGATCTCCTCCAGGACCCGCAGCCCGTTGCGGCGCCCGAGGTGGATCACCACCTCGAGGGCGCTGGCGACCTGCGCGGCGAGGGCGCTCCGGCCCAGGCCTCCCAGAGCGCCGAGGGCCTCGAGGCGGGCCGGGACGTCGTGGGCAGTATTGGCGTGCACCGTGCCGCACCCTCCTTCATGGCCGGTGTTCAGGGCCTGCAGCAGCTCCTGGATCTCCGCCCCTCGGCACTCGCCGAGCACGATCCGATCCGGTCGCATGCGCAGGCTCTGCCGGACCAGAGCGATGAGGTCCACGGCTCCCGCCCCTTCGCTGTTCGCGTGACGGGACTGCAGGTGCACGACGTGCGGGTGGTCGACGGTCAGCTCCAGCACGTCCTCGACCACGACGATCCGTTCGCCCGGCGGAACCTCCTTCAGCATGGCGGCCAGCAGAGTGGACTTCCCGGTCCCAGTTCCTCCGGTGACCAGGAACGGAAGACGAGAGGCGACGATCGCCAGCAGCACGTCCCGGCCGTGCTTCCCGAAGGCGCCGAGCGCTTCGAGCGCGTCGAGATCCAGCGCGTCTCCGCCGGGCAGGCGCAGCGACACGATCGCGCCCCCGGGGGATAGCGGCGGGAGCACGGCGTGGAGGCGGATCCCCGAGGGCAGATGCGCATCCACCCAGGGCACGGCGTCGTCCAGGCGGCGACCTCCCGACGTCGCGAGGCGTACTGCGAGATCGCGAGCCTGCTGAGGGCCCAGATGCAGGTCGGCGGCGCGCAGACCGTCCATGTCGTCGATCCAGACCGAGCCGTCGTCGTTGACCAGCAGATCGGTGACGCCGGCGGAGACCAGGGGCTGCAACGGGCCGAGCCCGTCGATGTGGTCGCGGAGGCGGGCGGTGAGGTCGAGGGTCGCGGCCGCGCCGAGGACCCTGCCCTGGCGGCGCAGAGCTCGGGCGACACGCGGGACGTCGACGATCCCAGGGCTGCGGACCAGGTCCTCGCGGACGAGATCTATGAGCGGTGCGAGCGCCTGCTCCGGACCGCGACTCGTCACCGGGGTCATGACCGGCTCTCCTCGAGCAGGCGCTGCAGCAGGCGACGGGCGGCCCGGTCGGCACCTCGGCGGCGCACGTCGAGCAGCGGCACGGCACCTCGAGGACCGTCCCGGTAGGAGGTGGCCAGCGGCAGCGCGAGGTCGTCGGCGACCTCGGTGGGCGTCAGCGGCCCTCGTCGGCGCACGACGATCTCGGTGATGGCGTCCGGGAGGTGCCAGGTCCGCAGCCTGCGCGCGGCGGCTCGTACCGCGTGATCGGAGGCGGGGACGACCAGGAGGACGTGATCGGCATGCTCCGCCGCGACCGGCACCAGGTCGTCGGCCAGGTCGACGACGACCGTCCCTCCGAGCGGGGCGAGCGCGGAGAGGACACGGGAGAGCGCGTTCGGCTCCGGCCCGAGCTGAGCCCGGGATCCCAGGAGGCCGATCTCGTCGATCCGCGGGAGTCCGTCCCGCAGGGCGATGCCGTCGTCCGGACCGAGACCGGCCACGTCCTCCCAGGAGATGCCGACCGCGTCGGTGCCCTCGACCAGGAGATCGAGGCCCCCTCCCAGGGGGTCCGCATCGATCAGGACGACGGGACCGCAAGGCCGCGCCGCAGCCGCCAACCGGGCGGCGAAGCTTGACGTGCCGGCGCCGCCACAGCCACCCGCCACGGCGATCACCGTGGTGGCCGCGCGGGGGCGGGCGAGCTCGGTCAGCTGGGACAGCAGCTCCTCGGAGCTGCCGGGAAGGGGGAGCACGGCACGAGCGCCCGCGGCCAGCGCTCGCTCCCACAGCGCGCGGGCCACCTCGGTCTGCGAGGTCACCACCAGCAGGGGGAGCCGCCCCGGGGAGGGAGGTGCCCCGGGCCCGCCGAGCTCGACGTCGTCGATCACCAGACACCTCGGCGCAGCGTCCCCGGGAGCGTCGAGGAGGTCGATGCCGACGGCGGTGGCGTGGTCGCGGACGAGCTCGTGCAATGCCGGATCCGCGCCGATCCAGAGCGCTCGCGGGGGAGCCCCGTCGGCCGAGGTGGGAGAGGGCGATGACGCTCCGGGGAAGCGTGCGGGCCGGCGACCCGGACTGCCGGGCGCTGAGCCCGTCGGGAGGGCCCTCGCGCCGCTGTCGAGCACTCCGGGAGCGGGGGTGATGGCTCGTCGAGCTGGTGCTGAGGTGCTGGTCATGCCGTCATCGTGGACGCCACGGAGCGTTCGGTGCAGGGCCGACCCGGCGGCGGTGGACAACCACCCTCTGGGGAGGAAAGGACCGCGACGCCGAGGGCTTGCATGCCTCTCGGGTCCGGCGTAGTGTGACCTGCATAACACGAATACCAGTACCGGAACCCACGTGCGACTGGTCCCCGCAACGGACCGGCTGTGAGGCGTCGAAAGCGCCACCGCAGCCAAAAAATGTGCACGCCTGATACCGATGCCAACGGTTCGTGCGGAGTGGTGTCGCGAGTGATCGCGGCACCGCTCCACTACGTGCAGAGGGCCTCTGCCCTTCCCTCAGGGCCGCGGAAGCCGATCCGAGGTCAGAGCCTGGCCCCGCGGGGTCAGAACTCCAGATCGACCACGACGGGCGCGTGGTCCGAGGCGCCCTTGCCCTTGCGCTCCTCGCGGTCGATGAAGGAACCGGTGACCGCCGACTGCACCGCTGGGGAGCCGAGCACGAAATCGATGCGCATCCCTTCCTTCTTCGGGAACCGCAGCGCCTGGTAATCCCAGTACGTGTAGACGCCGGGGCCCTCGTGGTCAGGTCGCACCACGTCGGCATAGCCGGCGTCGACGATCGCGCGGAACGCCGACCGCTCGGGCTCGGTGACGTGCGTCTTCCCCTCGAAAGCGGCCATGTCCCACACGTCCTCGTCGAGCGGGGCGACGTTGAAGTCGCCGACCAGGACGGTGCGGGAGTCCTTGTCCGCGGTGAGCTCGCGCTCGCCCTCGGCGCGCAGCGCCTCGAGCCATCGCAGCTTGTACGCGTAGTGGGGGTGGTCCACCTCGCGCCCGTTGGGCACGTACAGCGACCAGATCCGCAGCTCGTCGCCGACGACCCCGCTGATCGCGCGGGCCTCGACCACGCCGGTCTCGTCCTCGGGATAGGCAGGGACGGCCGGCAGCTGGGTCTGCACGTCGCTCAGGCCGACGCGGGAGATCAGGGCGACCCCGTTCCACTGGTTCAGGCCGTGGGTGCTGACCTCGTACCCGGCCTCCTGCAGTGCCGTGAGATCCAGCTGCTCGGGCTTGGCCTTGGTCTCCTGCAATGCCAGGACGTCGACCTCGTGACGCTCCAGGAAGGCGAGCACACGGTCCATCCGTGCCCGCAGCGAGTTGATGTTCCAGGTGGCGATGCGCATGCCCGTGATCCTACGGGGCATGACGGGCGCGGCGCGGGGCGCCGCGGGCCACGGCAGGCTCCGTGCAGTCGTAAGCTGTGGCCATGGCGCGCGCACTCGTCACCGGTTCGACATCAGGACTAGGTCTGGAATTCGCCTGGCAGCTGGCAGGCACAGGTCATGATCTCGTGCTGGTCTCACGGGACGAGGACCGGCTCCATGCTGTGTCCGAGCAGATCCGCGACGTCCACGACGTCCGCGTCGAGATACTCCCCGCGGACCTCTCCGACCGGGAGCGGCTGGAGCGGGTCGCGGTCCGTCTCACCGACCCCGTCGATCGGATCGACCTGCTCATCAACAACGCCGGCTACGGATTGCGCGGCGGCTTCCTCGACATCGGCGTCGAGGACCACGAGAAGCAGATGGACACCCTCATGAAGGCTGTCCTGGTGCTCTCCCATGCCGCGGCCCGCACCATGGTGCAGCGGCGGCGCGGCGCGATCCTCAACGTGAGCTCGCTGGCGGGCTATACGACGGCTGGCCCGTACGCCGCGTCCAAGAGCTGGGTCACCGTCTTCACCGAGTCGCTCGCGATGGAGCTCAAGGGCACGGGCGTCAGCGCCACCGCGCTGCTGCCCGGGTTCGTGCAGACCGAGTTCCATGAGCGCGCCTCGATGTCCATGGACGGCATGCCTCGTGTCACCTGGCTGAAGGCGCCGTTCGTGGTCGAGCAGGCGCTCAAGGACACCGCCAAGGGCACTGTGCTGTCGATCCCCTCGGTCAAGTACCGCACCGCCGGCGAGTTCTCCCGCATCGCGCCCAGGCCGCTCATCCGGGCGATGACCTCTCCGAACTGGTACCGCCGGTTCCAGCAGCGGGCGGTCCTCCAGTCCCAGCGGAAGGCATCGCGTCGTGCGCTCCGGGCGCCGTGGCAGCGGGACGAAGAGGCGTAGTGCGCAGCGGCGGCTGCGCTGAGCTCCTGCGGCGATGAGCGGTCCCTTGTGCACGGTCCCTTATCCTGTCCGCATGCCTCAGACCCCCTCTGCTCCTGACCCGTCCGCCCCGATCGATGTCGCGCGCGAGCGTCTGCGCGAGCTGATCCGCGACATCGCCGTGGTGCGTGGTCACGTCATCCTCTCCTCGGGCGCCGAGGCCGACCACTACGTCGATCTGCGCCGGATCACGCTGCACCACGAGGCGGCTCCGCTCGTCGGCCGCGTGATGCTGGACCTGTTGCGCCGCGAGGGCCTCGTGCCCGGCGTCGAGGCCGTCGGCGGGCTCACCCTGGGCGCGGATCCTGTCGCCACCTCGATCATGCATGCTTCCGCCTACGAAGCCGCAGCGGGCAGCCCGGCCGCTCCGCTGGACGCCTTCGTGGTGCGCAAGGCCAACAAGGCCCACGGCCTGCAGCGTCGTATCGAGGGCCCCGAGGTCTCCGGGCGCCGGGTCATCGCCGTCGAGGACACCTCCACCACCGGTGGCAGCGTCCTGACCGCCTGCGAGGCGCTCACCGAGGCTGGTGCGGACATCGCCGCGGTCGCGGTGATCGTGCACCGTTCCGAGGCCTCCCGTGAGGCCGTCGAGGCCGCCGGGTACCGCTACCTCGCGGCCTACGACATCTCCGAGCTGGAGATCTGACAGCACCTGGCCAGTAGTCAGGGCTTCCCGGTAGGTCGCGTCCGCCCCGCAGGTCCTCAGACCTGATCGGCGGAGAAGGTGTCGCAGGATGCCACGGTGCCCTCCTGGTAGCCGGTGGTGAACCATGCCCGTCGCTGCTGCGAGGAGCCGTGGGTCCAGGTCTCCGGACGCACCTCGCCGCCGGCGACGTCACCTTGGATGTGGTCATCGCCCACCGCGCTCGCCGCGGACAGCGCCGAGCTGATGTCGTCCTCGGTGAGCGGGGACAGCATCGTCTGGCCGTTGTCGTCGGTGGAGGTCGAGGCGTGGTGCGCCCAGACCCCTGCGTAGCAGTCGGCCTGGAGCTCGAGCCGCACCCCGTCGGACTGCGTCCCCGTGTGCTCACGGTCCAGGCCCTGCATCGTGCCGGAGAGGTACTGGATGTGGTGGCCGTACTCGTGGGCGACCACGTACATCTTCGCCAGCTGGCCGCCGTCGGCCCCGTACTGCGAGCTCAGGGAGTCGAAGAAGGAGACGTCGACGTACAGGGTCGAGTCGGCGGGGCAGTAGAAAGGGCCGACGTCCGCGGTGGCCGCGCCGCATCCGGTCTGGACCGTGCTGGTGAAGACCTTTCCGGTGGGCTCGACGAAGTCGATGCCGGAGTCCGGGGCGAGCTGCGCCCACAGGGAGTCCGCGGATTCGACGGTCGCCTGCACCAGGCAGTCGTCGCGCCGGTTGGCGTCCTCGCCGGTCTGGCATTCCTCCAGGGCGCCGCCCTCGGCGACAGGGCCCTGCTGGGTGCTCGAGGGGTCGGATCCGCCGAGCAGTTCGAGCGGGTTGCCGCCCAGGACGATGTAGATCACCAGGATCACGACCAGCACGCAGCCGCTGCCACCGCCGATCTTCAGCCCGCCGCGCCCGCGGCCTCCAGGGCGGAACCCACCGGGGCGGAAACCTCCGCCGCCCCCGCCGCCACCTGCACGGGAGACGTTGTCGGAGCGGATCTCCGCATTCGGATTGAAGGTCATGGCGACAGAGTAGACCGCGGCGGTGCCGTGGTCAGGCGGAACAGTGTTCGTGAAGGTCCTGCGCAACCGGGCGCGCGGTGCCGCGTCGGGCGAATCCCTGCACCTACCATGGACGGTGGGTCGGCATGCTGCTCCGGGCGAGGCGACGTGACGTCCGTCGGAGAACCTGACCGGGCGGACGACGACAGCAGGCATCCGGTACGCCCACAACCATTGCGCCCATCGCGCCCCTTGCGCCGTTGACGGCCGGACCGCACACGGAGGAGATCCGCATGAACATCGTCGACTGGGCCGTGAGCACCATGGACAGCCTCGGCGCCCTGGGCGTGGGCCTGCTGATCTTCCTCGAGAACGTGTTCCCCCCGATCCCGTCCGAGGTGATCCTGCCCCTGGCCGGTGTGGCCGCGGCCGGTCCGAACCAGAACTACTGGGCGATGCTGTTCGCCTCCCTCGTCGGATCCCTGACCGGGGCGTGGCTGCTGTACGGGCTGGGCCGGCTGCTGGGTCCGGAGCGCCTGCGCACGCTCTTCCTCAAGCTTCCCCTCCTGCACGTGAAGGACTACGACAAGACTGTCGACTTCATGGACCGGCATGGGCACAAGGCGATCTTCTTCGGCCGCATGGTCCCCGGGGTGCGCTCCCTGATCTCGATCCCGGCTGGTCTGTACGCGATGCCGCTGTGGACCTTCAGCCTGCTCACCCTCGCCGGCAGCGCCATCTGGAACACGGTGTTCGTGACCATCGGGTACTTCCTGGGCAGCAACTGGACCGTGATCGAGCCGTACACCGACATCTTCTCCAACGTGGTCTACGTGATCGTGGCCCTGGTCATCGTGGTGTTCGCGGTCCAGATCATCCGTCGTGAGGTCCGACGCCGCAAGCTCGGGCTCCCGGACCCCGACGACGAGATCCTCGAGCAGGAGCAGGAGCAGGAGCAGGAGCAGGAGCAGGAGCAGGAGCAGGAGCAGGAGCAGGAGCAGGAGCAGGAGCAGGCCGTCGAGGGCGATCCCGGCGCCGGAGCCGGCCGATGATGGCGGAGTCCGAGCCCACTCCTGAGCCGCAGCCGACTCCCGAGCCGCAGCCGACTCCCGAGCGGGTGGTCGGCGTCGGCCCGCACCCGAGCCCGTGGCCCGAGGGCGACCACCTCGACCCCGAGCTCCTGGCCGGCGGGGACCGGCGCAACGTCGAGGACCGGTTCCGGTACTGGCGGCGCGAGGCGATCATCGCCGAGCTCGACACCCATCGCCACGAGCTGCATGTCGCGATCGAGAACCTCGAGCACGACGCCAACATCGGCTCGGTGGTGCGCACGGCGAACGCCTTCGCGGTGGGGGCGTTCCACATCGTCGGCCGACGCCGCTGGAACCGCCGCGGCGCGATGGTCACCGACCGCTACCAGCACGAGATCCACCATCCCGACGCAGCGCACCTCATCGCGTGGGCCCGGGAGCAGGGGCGTCCCCTCGTGGCGATCGACCTGGTCCCCGGCGCGATGCCGCTGGAGCACACGGCGCTGCCCCGCAACGCCGTGCTGGTGGTGGGCCAGGAAGGGCCAGGGGTCAGCGCCGAGCTCCTGGACGCGGCGGACCTCGTCGTCGGCATCACCCAGTTCGGATCCACGCGCTCGATCAACGTGGGCGCCGCGGCGGCGATCGCGATGCACAGCTGGATCCTGCAGCACGCGGAGATCCCCGACCGACCCCTGCGCTGAGGGCGGTGTCCGCGAGGGACCTCCGACCAGAGGCCGCCCAGCGCACTGTGGAACAATGGGCACGATCGAATGACCCTGAGCGGCGACTCCATGCCGCCGGTCGTCGCAGACCCTCTTCAGTGAAGGAGAATGCCCCATGGCAGTCGCAACCCCGGATCAGTACGCAGAGATGATCGACCGCGCGAAGGCGGGCAAGTTCGCCTACCCGGCCGTGAACGTCTCGAGCTCCCAGACCGCCATCGCCGCCCTGCAGGGCTTCAGCGATGCGAACACCGACGGCATCATCCAGGTGTCCTTCGGTGGTGCCGAGTACCTCTCAGGCTCCACCGTCAAGGACCGCGTCGCCGGTTCGCTCGCGCTCGCCGAGTTCGTGCACGCGGTGGCCAAGAACTACCCGATCAACGTCGCGCTCCACACCGACCACTGCGCCAAGGAGGTTCTGCCCACCTGGGTCGAGCCCCTGATCGAGTGGGACCTCGAGAACCGTGTGAAGAAGGGCCTGAACCCGCTCTTCCAGTCGCACATGTGGGACGGCTCCGCCGTGCCGGTCGACGAGAACCTCGAGATCGCCGAGCGTCTGCTCGAGAAGTCCGTCGAGGCCAAGAAGATCCTCGAGATCGAGGTCGGCGTCGTCGGCGGCGAAGAGGACGGCGTGCAGGCCGACGTCTCCAACGACAAGCTCTTCTCCACCCCCGAGGACGGCCTGAAGACGGCCGCGAAGCTCGGCCTGGGCGAGCGCGGTCGCTACCTGACCGCACTGACCTTCGGCAACGTGCACGGCGTCTACAAGCCGGGCAACGTCAAGCTGACCCCGTCGATCCTCCTGGACATCCAGAAGGCCGTCGGCGCCGAGTACGGCAAGGACATGCCGTTCGACCTCGTCATGCACGGCGGCTCGGGCTCCTCCATCGAGGAGATCCAGACCGCTGTCGACAACGGTGTCATCAAGATGAACATCGACACCGACACCCAGTACGCCTTCACCCGCCCGGTGGTCTCGCACATGTTCGAGAACTACGACGGCGTCATGAAGATCGACGGCGAGGTCGGCAACAAGAAGGCCTACGACCCCCGCGCCTGGGGCAAGAAGGCGGAGGCCGGACTGGCCGCACGCCTGGTCGAGGCGGCGGAGAACCTCCGCTCGGCCGGCACCCACGTCTGAGCAGCCATGAGCTGAGCTGTCGATAGGCAGGTCTCGTACGACGACGGAACCCCGGAGCTTCGGCTCCGGGGTTCCGTCGTTCCTGGGGACGAGGTGATCATTCCTCGACGCCACACCGGTCCCTGGGAAGCAGCAATGCAGTGGATCGCCGTTCTACGGCACGCATGCAGTGCTGAGGGGGTGAGGCGATGCTGGGGTCAGCTCACCAGCGGTTGCCGGCGGCGCGCCCCATGACCCGCTTCAGGGCGGGCAGCACATCCGCGAGGAAGATGCCGGCGATGATGACGCCGCCCAGCATGAACAGCATCGAGGGGCCGCCGCGGCCGATCGGGTAGGGCAGCGAGAGGAAGCCCAGCAGCATCGCGACACCGGTGAGGATGCACCAGAACACCTTCGTGCGCTTGCTCGCCGCGACATAGGCGTCGGCGCGGAAGCGCAGGGCATTGACGAAGGCCCAGATCTCGACGGCCAGCAGGGCCAGGGCGAGCACGAGGAAGATCCACATCTGGATGGCAGCGATCATGCGCCCAGGATACGGGGGCCGTCTGGACGCCGCCAGGAGACCTCGGGGGCGGCCGCGGGGAACGGCTCATGCCCCCGGGTGACGGCTCCCCTCAGCGTCGACGGTCCGGATCCGAGCGGTCCGAGATCAGCAGCTCGATCGCCTCGGTGGTGGCCGGCGGCTCCAGGGCGCGCATCTCCTGCGTCATCGGCCGAGGACCGATCGCATCGCCGTCGGCGGCGACGACCAGGCTCGGCAGGAACTGCTTGGCCTCGGCGGATGTCAGCCCCGTCGCCTGGAGCAGATCGATCGCGAGGGAGCGCAGCTGGATCGCCAGGGTCACGCCCTCGAAGTGCCCGGCGCGGCCGGGACGCACCCCCTCGTCGTTGCGCAGGAGCATCTCCGGCGTGAGGTACGAGCAGAACAGGCGCAGCTTCCGGCGTGCCTCGGTGAAGTCGACCTCCTTGTGCGCGACCGCGGCGGCCAGCTCGGTGACGGCGTCGCGTGCGGCCAGCAGGGAGTCGGCCAGCGTGGAGTGCGCGTCGCCGTGCACGGCGTCGAGGAACTCCGTCTCCCGCCGGGCGATCACCCGCATGTTGCGCATCGCCCGATCGGAGCCGATCAGCAGGTGCTCGAGGCGTCCGACGTCGTCCGCGTGGCGCAGCCCGGTGGGGGAGAAGGTCGCCATCTCGTTGGCGACGTCGTTGGCGAGCTTCCACTCGTCGGTGTACTTCTGGGAGGTGTCGCGGATCGTCACCAGTGCTGCCTGTGCGACGCCCCGGTCGCCGCTGCGTGCGGCCAGGGCCAGCGACACCAGGGTGTCCTCCAGCTCCTGGTAGAAGGAGATCGCGGCGCGGCTCTGCAGGCGCCGAGGGTCCCCGGAGAGCAGCAGATGGATGATGATCGCGACCACCACACCGGTCACGGCATCCAGCACGCGACCGCCCGGGGTCATCCCGGGCGTGATCGGCATGATCATGACCAGCAGCGACTGGATGGCGGTCTGGAAGCCGAAGAGGTTCGACTTGTCGATGAAGCGCGCCGTCATGCCGGCGCAGAACACGACCACGAGGATCTGCCAGGTGCCGGATCCGATCAGGGAGCGCGCGACCTCGCCCAGCAGCACCCCGAACATCACTCCCGAGGCCATCTCGACGATCTTGCGCATCTTCTTCTCGATGCCGAAGCCGATGATGATGAAGGCGACGATCGAGGAGAAGAAGGGGTGCTCGTGGTTCCACAGCAGGCCGCTGACGGCATAGGCGATCGCCGCGGCGACGGCGGCGCGGCCGACGGTCAGGACGTCGTTGCGGCCGCGGGACAGACCGGTGGTGAACCAGGCGATCAGCGCGACGCGTGCACGCTCGAGCCAAGAGCTGTGGGAGGTGCTGGTCGGGCTCATGGGCGCACCGGGTCCTCGAGCCGCATCCGCAGCAGCTCCTCGAGGTTGAAGGTGTCGCCGTCGCGCGCACCACGGCCCACCACGAGCGGAGCGAGGGTCGGCTCGGGGGAGGATCCCTGCAGGCGTGCCCGCAGCCCGCCCTCGACCCTCATCACGTAGTACCTGCCCTCGGTGTCCACGGCCAGCAGCCTGTCCTGTTTGAGGTACCAGCCCTCGAGCGCGGTGCGGATGCTGCCGGAGCCGGTGTACGGCTTCGCGCGCAGGGGGATCGGGCCGATGCCGGCCGCACGGAACTGCTCGATCGCCTGACGGATGATCGCGGTGGCCTTCTCGTGCTCGGCCTGCCTGGCATCGTGCAGCGCCTGCTCCTTGACCGCGAACACCTCCTGCCGGTGTCGGGTCCAGTCCTGCTGGTCGCCCTGTGCATTCATGCGGTCCATTCTTCCAGGTCCGCGTGATGAACGCTCGGGGAAGCCGTGGCCGGCCCGTGCGAATCCTGTGGTGGGGACGTGCACGCGGCGAGAAGCGTCAGCGTCCCGGCGTGGCTCCGAGCTTGGCGGTGGCCGGGCGCTCGCCGTGGTCGCGCTGGACCACGATCAGCTCCTGGGAGGCGTCGAGCCAGATCGATGCCGTCTCCTCGTCGGACCCGCCGATCACGACCTGCACCGACAGGGCCGCATCCAGCGGGACCGCACGACGCACGACGGCGAGGGCGATCGGGCCGAGATCCGCATGCAGCGCCGCGGAGGTGACGGTCCCGACGAGCTTGCCGTCGGACCCTCCCAGGCGCACCTCCCCGCCCGGGGCGGCGGGCACGTCCCGGGAGCCGTCGAGGTGCAGCATCACCAGGCGGCGCGGCGGCTGCCCGAGGTTCAGGACCTTCGCGACGGTCTCCTGCCCCCGGTAGCAGCCCTTGGTGGTGTGCACGGTGGTGCGCAGCAGATCCAGTTCGTGGGGGATGGTGCGCTCGTCGACCTCACGGGTCGCGCGGGCGCGATGGTCGGCGATCCGCAGCGCCTCCCAGGAGCTCATCCCGGCCAGATGCTCCGCGCGCCACGGCAGAGCGGTCAGGGGATCGGCCTCGAGGACGGTCAGCACGGCGCCGACGGGATCCTCCGGATCGGGGCCGTAGGCCACGCCGCCCGGGGCGACCTCGGGCCAGGGCTCGGACCAGACGGCGACGGGATCGGGGAGGCCGAGCTCGGGAAGCACCTCGGCGGCCGGTGCCAGGGCACCCAGCACCCGCAGGTCATCACGGTCGATCAGGTCGACGCGTGCCGCGAAGCGCATCATCTCCAGGTAGCTGCGCAGGCCGGCACGACGCCCGGCGTCCAGCACCAGCAGCAGGGCGTCCTCGTCGAGGACGACCGCCGAGGCGAGGTGCTCGACGCGGCCCTGCGGGCTGAGCACGGCCAGGCTCGAGGCGGAGCCGACGGGGGTCCCGGCCAGCACCTGCGTGGTGATCGTGGTCATCCAGGAGCGGGCATCCGCGCCGCGGACCTCGAGCACCTCGAACTGGCCCAGGTCGACGACCGACCGGTGATCCAGCAGGCGGCGCTGCTCTCGCAGCGGGGCGCCGTAATGGACGGGGACAGCCGCATCGGGGCCATCGCCGAGCACGGCCCCCGTGCGCAGCAGGAGGGGGAGGGGCGAGGACGGATCAGGCACGGTTCAGCTCCACGGAGAGGTAGGGGGCCATGGTCGACCCCTCGGTGTCGGTGGCGGGGACCCGGTGCTCCCACAGCCACATGAGGCGGCCGCTGATGTAGCCCAGCATCCGGGTGTCGGTGACCTCGGCGCCCTCCGGTGCGGCACGGGCGAGCTGGATGCGCGGCCCGCGGACCTCGCCCGCCCAGCTCTCCTCGGCGCCGTCGCGGCGCTCGAAGCGCGCCTGCAGCGCATGGGACACGAACGCGGCCGGGTCACCGGGCCTGGCGGCACGCGCCGCCGCGAGGTCCTGGCCCGGCACGGGATCGCCGACGGTCCAGATGCCGTCCTCGCGCATCAGCAGCGTGCGCTCACCCGATCCCGCAGCGGCCGGCGGCGTCGCGTCGTCCCGGGCGAAGGCGCTGGTCGGGGGCAGCGGCGCCGGATCGTCGATCTCGTGGATCGTGGACCGCCAGGCCAGGGTGCCGTCCTCGCGGGCGGTGCAGATCAGCTGCTGCTCGATGCGACGGTCGGGAACATCCGTGTTCCCGGGCCGATGCACCGCACCCTCACCCGTCCAGGTGCCCACCAGCCAGGCCAGCGGGTACAGCGATTCGGGGAGCGAGGTGTCCAGCGAGATGGGCATGGAGGCAGCTCAGTCGATCCGTCGCTCAGTGGTCGAACAGGCGGGTGAGCACCAGGACGGCGAAGGCCAGGGTTCCGAGGCCCACCAGGACCACCAGCGCGATGAAGAACAAGGAGAGAACGCTCATGCCCTGGAGTCTATCGCTCCGGATCGACCCGTGCGGCATGGGTGGGCAGCGGCGACGATCAGGGGATGAGGGTCACGGCGAGCTGGGCGACCACGCCGATCGTCGCCACGGGGACGGCACCCACCGCGAGGGACGGGAGGGGTTCCTTCGAGACGAGCGAGGAGCTGACGAGGAGCTGGGTGCAGCCGGCGCCGATCGCGGTCAGGAGCCCCGCCCCGATGGCGAACGGCAGCGCGGTCCCGGCCAGGCTCGTGGCGAGCAGGGCGGTGATCCCGGTCCCGGCGACGAGGGAGATCACGAACCGCAGTGTGGGCGGCAGCGGCGCGAGGTTGAGCAGGAGCGTCGCCGCCAGACCCGCGGTGATCGACGCGACCAGGCCCTCGCGGCCCAGCTGGACGGCCTCCACCTGGGCGATGACCCAGCAGGCCGCGGTGCCGGAGAGGAACACGCCGGCGACGGTCCCGGTGAGGGAGGAGGTGAGCTCGCGACGGTCCGTACGGAGCATCTGCTGGACGAACGCCGCGAACACCCCGGCGGCGCAGATCATCACGATCCCGGAGACCGGTGCGAAGCGCTCGGAGGCGGAGACGGCCACCGCGGCACCCACGATCCCGACCGTCGCGATCACGATCCGGGTCCCGAGGGCGGAGGGCAGCTCCAGGAGGTTGGGCCAGCCGATGCCCGCCAGCAGGGCGAGCGCCCCGATGATGACCGCCATCAGGACGGGTGAGGCGGGACCGGTGAGGGAGACCAGGGTCAGCAGCATCGCCAGGGCGGCGCCGAGCGGGGCGCGCTCGGGAGCGGTCATGGTGCCTCCCTCGCACTCGATTCCGGTCTCTTCGCCCGCACCGACGAGCGTGGTCGGACGGGCGCTACAGTGGCAGTCTACGAGTGCCCGCAGGCAGGGGCATACTCGGCACCTCGTTCTGATGCACGGAAGGACCCCATGATCACGACGGTTGCCTTGTCGCAGACCCACCGCGACGCGGCCCGTGACCTGCTCGATGCGGTCACCGCCCACGACGGAGTCGCCCCTCTGGACGAAGCGGCGCGTCTCGCCGTCACGGGAGGAAACGCACAGCATCTGCTCCTCGACCGTGAGCCCGCAGGAGCGACCGGTGATGATCGGCTGCTCGGCTACGCGAGCGTGCTGACCGACGGCACGGTCCAGGGCATGGTCCATCCTGCGCACCGCCGGCGCGGGCACGGCACCGCGCTGCTGCAGGCGGCCCTGGGACTGCATGACGAGCCCGGCGTGTGGGCGCACGGCGCTCTCGAGGGCTCCCTCGCGTTCCTCAGCGCCGCAGGTCTCCAGGAGACGCGTCGGCTGCTGACCCTGCACCGCCGGCTCGACGCCGAGCACCCGACTGCCGATCGTCCGGCCGCCGAGCACCCGGCCGCCGATCGTCCCGCAGCCGTTCCCGCGCCGCGGCTGGAGGGACTGCACCTGGATTCCTTCGACGTGGACCGCGACGCCGACCGCTGGGTGCAGGTCAATGCGCTCGCCTTCGCCGATCATCCCGAGCAGGGCGCTCTGACCCGCGCCGATCTGGATCAGCGCATGGCCGAGCCCTGGTTCGACCCCGAGGACATGGTGGTGGCGAGGTACCAGGACGAGCTGGTCGGCTCCGTCTGGATCAAGCGCGAGGCCCCCGACCTCGTCGAGCAGGGCGCGGACCGCGCCGCGGCGCCTGCGGACGCAGAGATCTACGTCGTCGCGACCGACCCCTCGGTGCAGGGGCACGGCGTGGCCGGGTTCCTGCTGGCGGCGGCGCTGGATCGGCTGCAGGCCGCCGGCGTGCCCGGCGTGGAGCTGTACGTCGAGGCCGACAACACCCCGGCACTGCGCCTGTACGAGACCTGGGGCTTCACCGTCTCCGGCCGTGACGTGCAGATGCGTCCGACAGGAAAGGGCTGATCCATGCGCGTAGCTCCCGGGAAGCCGCCCCCCGTCCTCGCCGCCGGTGCTCTGACCTGGCGTGAGGGCAAGAAGGGCCTCGAGGTGCTGCTGGTGCACCGGCCCCGCTACGACGACTGGTCCATCCCCAAGGGGAAGCTCGACAAGGGGGAGACCTTCCCCGAGGCCGCCGTGCGCGAGGTCGACGAGGAGACGGGGTACCGGGTGCGCCTGCACCGCCCCCTGCCGGCCGCGGTGTACCTCCTGCCCGACGGCCGCACCAAGATCGTCCAGTACTGGTGCGGCACCGTGCGGGCGAAGTCGGCTCCCGGGCCGGTGGATGCCCAGGAGATCGACGAGGTGAAGTGGGTCCGCCTGGAGGCCGCCGAGAAGCTGCTGACCCGTCAGGGGGACCAGGTCTGCTTGGAGACCCTGCGCCGTTTCCTGAAGGACGACGAGCTCGTGACCGTGCCGATCATCGTGCAGCGGCACGGGGCGGCTCGTTCTCGGGCCAAGTGGCGCAAGGGGGAGGCGAGCCGCCCGCTGAACTCGAAAGGCCGCAAGCAGGCCCTCGCCCTGCCGCCGCTGATCGATGCCTTCGATCCCCGCAGCGTGCTGAGCAGCCCGTGGGAACGCTGCGTGTCCACCATCGAGCCGCTGGCGCGGGTGGAGGGCCTGAAGATCCGTACGAAGGACGAGCTCACCGAGCATGCGCACCAGGAGCATCCCTCCCGGACCCGTGCCGTGATCGAGCGGGTCCTGCACGAAGGCCGGGGCATCGTGGTGTGCACCCACCGCCCGGTGCTGCCCACCGTGATCGGTGCCGTGCGGGCCGTCGCCCGGGCGAGCGCGGCCCTCGAGCTCCCGACGTCGAATCCGTTCCTCGCCGCGGGCGAGGCGCTGATGCTGCACACGACGCCGCAGGGAGTGGTCGTCGCGATCGAACGGCACCTGCCGAACATCGAGTGATCGGATCCTGCCGCGGCGGACGACGTGATGAGGGGATGAGGAGATGAGCGGCATGGACCGGTGGGACGAGAACAGCAGATTCCCCGACCATCGCGGATATCCCGAGGACCAGGGGTCGAGCTGGGACAGGTATCCGGCCTCCGAGCCCTACGGGTCCGAGCAGCGAGTCGGGGGACAGCACGAGATGGATCCCTATGGCGTCGGCCCGGGCGGGTCCGATCCCTACGCGGTCGACGGGACGGCGTCGGACCCGTCGCCGTACGCCCCTGGCCCGGTCGGCCCCGGTGGGCCTGCGCCCTACGGGCCGCCTGCTGGGTTCTCCGGAGCGGACCTCTCCGGCGCCGGGTACCCGGGAAGCGGCTTCCCCGGGGACGGGATCGCCGGAGGTCCCCAGCATCCCGGATACCCCGGCGGGCTGTATGCCCTGATGCCCCCGACCTCCGGGATGGCGGTGACCGGATTCATCCTGGGGCTGCTCTCCTTCATCCTCTGCCCGGGCCTGCTGGCTCCCGCAGGGCTGATCTTCTCGATCCTCGGGATGCGGGAGACCTCTGCCCGGCGCGACATCCCCCGCTGGGGGCGCGGACTCGCGATCGCCGGGCTCGTGCTCTCCATCGTCTGCCTCGTGCTCGCCGCCCTCATGCTGGTGCTGGTGGTCGTCCTCGGGATGTTGTCCGAGCCCTCCTGATCCGGCGCACCGGGCCGACGTGGGCGACGCCCACCGTGCGACAACTGTGACCTGATCGTCCTTACCCCCTGACCTGCGGGTTCATGGGGGTCATCGGGCTGTTCATCTGGAGTTCATGCAAGGACGGGTGCGGTGTCACCTGCGCTCCTTAGCGTCAGCGGCGTCAGACCTCCCCGCACGACGTCCCTACATCTTCTCGGGCCCTCGGCCCCCGAAAGGACCTGCAGTGAACGTTCGCAAGAACAAGTTCGTCTCCCTCGCCGCGCTCGGCCTCATCGGCGGTATCGCCCTCTCCGCATGCGGTGGCTCCTCCGGCTCCGAGAGCGACGGATCCGACGGCGGCGGCGCCGCGGCGGGCGGCGGCTACGCAGAGCTGACCGGCAACCTCGCCGGCTCCGGTGCGTCCTCGCAGCAGAACGCGCAGACGGCGTGGACCGAGTCGTTCATGGGTCTCACCCAGGCCGACGGCGGCGACCTCACCGTCACCTACGACCCCACCGGTTCCGGCACCGGCCGCGAGCAGTTCCTCAGCGGCCAGGTCAAGTTCGCCGGCACCGACGCCGCCCTCGAGGAGGAGGAGCTCGCAGCCTCCGCCGAGGTGTGCAACGGCGAGCAGGCCTTCGACCTGCCCGTGTACATCTCCCCGATCGCCGTGGTCTTCAACATCGAGGGCGTCGACTCGCTGAACCTGTCGCCCGAGGTCATCGGCGCGATCTTCGCCGGCGACATCACGAACTGGAACGATCCGAAGATCGCCGCGGACAACCCCGACGCCACGCTTCCCGACCTCGCGGTCGTCCCGGTGCACCGCTCCGACGACTCGGGCACCACCGAGAACTTCACCGAGTACCTCTCCGAGACGGCTCCCGATGCCTGGACCCACGGTCCGATCGAGACCTGGCCGATCAAGGGCGGCCAGTCCGGTGACGGCACCTCGGGCCTGATCTCCACCGTCGAGGGCGGCAACGGCACCATCGGCTACGCCGACGCCTCGCAGGCCGGGAATCTCGGCACCGCCGCCATCAAGGTGGGCGACGAGTTCGTCGAGTACAGCGCCGATGCCGCGGCCAAGGCCGTCGACGTCTCCCCGCGCGCCGAGGGACGCGAGGAGCACGACATCGTCGTGGACCTCGACCGCACGACCGAGGAGGCCGGCACCTACCCGATCGTCCTGGTCTCCTACCTCGCGGTGTGCGGGTCCTACGCCGACTCCGCCGAGGGCAACGCCGTGAAGTCCTACGCCTCCTACCTCGTCTCCGAGGAGGGCCAGAAGGTCGCCGCCGAGAACGCGGGCTCCGCGCCGCTGTCCTCCGAGATGTCGGCCGAGGCACAGAAGGCGATCGACGCGATCTCCGTCGGCTGATCACTCCTCCCGCACGCGGGTGCGCTGCCCGGCCGGTCCTGGCCCGGCGGCGCACCCGCGCCACCGCCCCTACTCCGTGAGCTCCGAGGAAGGCCCCTGTGAGCACCACTGACGCCGCGCCCGAGACACCGGGCGCCCCCGCCCTCTCCATGGCGAGCAGCCGCCGCCGTCTCGGCGACTCGGTCTTCTCCGCCCTGAGCATCGGCTCGGGCGTCCTCATCTTCGTGACCCTCGCCCTCGTGGCCATCTTCCTCACCACCGAGTCGATGCCCGCCGTGAGGGAGAGCAAGGAGGTCATCGGGAACGCTTCGGCGTTCTCCCTCCTGGAGACCACGCTCCCGCTGATCTTCGGCACGATCCTCGCCGCGGCGCTCGCCCTGGCCGTCGCGATCCCCGTCTCGATCGGCATCGCGCTGTTCATCTCGCACTATGCCCCGCGGCGGCTGGCCTCCGGCCTGGGCTACATGATCGATCTGCTCGCGGCGGTGCCGTCGGTGGTCTACGGCCTCTGGGGCGGCATCTGGCTGGTCCCCAAGCTCGAACCGCTCTACCTCTTCCTGAACTCCACCCTCGGCACCTGGCCCTCCTGGCCGGGCTTCGTGCCCCTCGTCGGCGGGAAGCCGGTCGTGGCGCTGTTCGCCGGCGACCCCACCGCCCCCATGCGCAACCTCGCCTCCGCCGCGATCGTGCTCGCCGTGATGATCCTGCCGATCATCACGGCCGTGGCCCGGGAGATCTTCCTGCAGACCCCGCGCCTGCAGGAGGAGGCGGCCCTCGCCCTCGGCGCCACCCGCTGGGAGACCATCCGCACCGTGGTCCTGCCCTTCGGCAAGTCCGGCGTGGTCGCCGCCTCGATGCTGGGGCTGGGTCGCGCGCTCGGCGAGACGATGGCCGTGCTGATGATCCTCGCGCCCGGCGCGACGTTCTCGTTCCACATCCTCGAGGTCGGGATGCACCAGTCGATCGCGGCGAACATCGCCTCCAAGCAGGCGGAGGCGTCGGGCACCGAGATGTCGCTGCTCATCTTCACCGGCCTGGTCCTGTTCGTCCTGACCTTCATCATCAACGCCCTTGCCCGCTGGATCGTCGCCCGCAGCGGCGTCAAGAGCTGAGGTCCCCATGACAACCACGAGCACCAAGGGCCCTGCGGCCCCACCTGAGCACTCCGGGTCGCCGGTCATGCGGCGTCCTCACGACGAGCGCCGCCTGCCCTGGTTCCACCTGGTCCTCACGGGCCTGGCCGGACTGCTCGTCGCGATCGCGCTGCTGGCGATCTTCGACGCCCTCTCGATCCCCGCGGCGGTCCTGCTGGGCTTCGTCCTCCACCTGGCGTTCGGGTACCTGTACTCCAGGATCCGTGAGGGCCGCCGCTGGGCGATGGAACGGCTGATGACCCTGGTGGTCATCGGCGCCTTCGCGATCGCGATGTTCCCGCTGGTCTCGCTGCTCTGGGCTGTCATCGGCCGGGGCCTGACCCGCGTCCTCGCCGCGGCCCCCTCGCCCTTCGCCTTCTGGACCACCGACATGTCCGGGATCATCGGCGGGGCCGAGGCCGGAGGCGTGGTCCACGCCACCATCGGCACCCTCCTGATCACCCTGTGGGCCTCGATCATCTCGATCCCGATCGGCCTGTTCACCGCGATCTTCCTGGTCGAATACGCAGATCAGGGCTGGCGCCGCGTGCTGGGGCAGGGCGTCACCTTCCTCGTCGACGTGATGACGGGCATCCCCTCGATCGTCGCGGGTCTGTTCGGGCTCGCCCTGTTCATCGCGTTCATGCCCGATCAGAGCGTGCGCATGGGCATCATGGGCGCGGTCGCCCTGTCGCTGCTGATGATCCCCACCGTGGTGCGCTCGAGCGAGGAGATGCTGCGCCTGGTCCCGATGGATCTGCGCGAGGCGTCCTATGCGCTCGGCGTGCCGAAGTGGCTCACCATCGTCAAGGTCGTGCTGCGCACCGCGATCGCCGGCCTCACCACCGGCATCACCCTCGCGATCGCCCGGGTGATCGGCGAGACGGCCCCGCTGCTGCTCACCGTGGGCATGGTGACCTCGGTGAACTGGAACATGTTCGACGGCCGCATGGCCACGCTGCCCACGTTCATCAACCAGCAGTACCGGGCCGGCAGCGCCAACTGCATGAACGACACCGTCACCAACCCGGTCACGCAGGAGGTCTACGCCTGCTCGATCACGACCAACATCGATCGCGCCTGGGCCGCGGCCTTCACCCTGATCGTCATCGTGATGGTGCTCAACATCGTCGCCCGACTGGTCAGCTACTACTTCTCCCCGAAGCTCACCCGCTGAGCCGTCGCTCCACCCGAAAGGACCACTGATGGCAGCCCCTCAGCCGATCAACGTCGAGGACCTCAACATCTACTACGGCGACTTCCTGGCCGTGGAGGGCGTCGACGTCCAGATCCGCCCCCGTTCGGTGACCGCCCTGATCGGGCCCTCCGGCTGCGGCAAGTCGACCTTCCTGCGCACGCTGAACCGCATGCACGAGGTGATCCCCGGTGCGTACGCGCAGGGCAAGGTCGAGATCAACGGTGAGAACATCTATGACGCGCGCGTCGACCCGGTCAACGTGCGGCGACGCGTCGGCATGGTCTTCCAGAAGGCGAACCCCTTCCCGACGATGTCGATCCGCGACAACGTGCTGGCCGGCGTGAAGCTCAACAGCCGGCGGATCTCCAAGTCGGCGGCCGACGAGCTGCTGGAGTCCTCGCTCAAGGGAGCCAACCTCTGGAACGAGGTGAAGGACCGCCTGGACAAGCCCGGGATGGGGCTCTCCGGCGGTCAGCAGCAGCGCCTGTGCATCGCCCGCACCATCGCGGTCAAGCCCGAGGTGGTCCTCATGGACGAGCCCTGCTCGGCGCTCGACCCGATCTCCACCCTCGCGATCGAGGACCTCATCCATGAGCTGAAGGAGGAGTACACGATCGTGATCGTCACGCACAACATGCAGCAGGCCTCCCGCGTCTCCGACCGCACCGGCTTCTTCAACATCGCGGGCACCGGCAAGCCCGGCCACCTGATCGAGATCGACGACACCCAGCAGATGTTCACCAACCCCTCGAACAAGCAGACCGAGGACTACATCTCCGGCCGCTTCGGCTGATCCACCCGGGAGGTCGGGGGTGTCCACCTGAGTGGCCGCGGCTGTCCACCCACGGTCTGACGTCGCAGGCGGGATATCGATCCGGGGTCCGACGCGGAGCCGCCCCGCCGCGCACGATGCTGGGTGACATGAACACCGCTCCGTTCCCCGCATCCACTGACACCCCCGTCGGCCCGTACCAGTCGGCGCCCGCACCGGTCCCGCACCAGGCCCACCCGGGCTACGGGGCGGCGCACCCCGCCCCGGTGCTCTCCGCCAGGCACCTGGCCATGACCTACGGGACGACGGGAGCCGCGACCCACGCACTGGCCGGCGTCGACCTCGACATCGCCCGCGCCGACTCGCTGGCAGTCATGGGCCCGTCCGGATGCGGCAAGACCACCCTGCTGCACATCCTCGCCGGGATCCTGCGCCCCACCTCGGGCACCGTCCAGCACGACGGCACCGACCTCGCCTCTCTCGGCGACCGGGCGCGCACCCGGATGCGTCGCAACGACTTCGGCTTCGTCTTCCAGGACGGTCAGCTGCTGCCCGAGCTCACGGCGATCGAGAACGTGATCCTGCCGCGCATGCTCGCGGGCATCTCCCGCCGCACCGCGACCGCCGAGGCCGGCGGCTGGCTGGACCGCCTGGGTCTGCAGGGCATGCACGACCGCAGGCCCACCCAGCTCTCCGGCGGGCAGGCCCAGCGCGTGGCCATCGCCCGCGCCCTCGCCGGACGCCCCTCGGTGGTCTTCGCCGACGAGCCCACCGGCGCCCTCGACCAGACCACCGGCCAGGCCGTGCTCGACATCCTCGTCCAGTCCTGCCGGGACTCCGGCGCGAGCCTGGTCATGGTCACCCACGACGCCAAGGTGGCCGCGGCATGCCGCCGCACGGTCGCCATGCGCGATGGCCGCATCGCCCAGGAATTCGTGCGTCCCGACGCCACGGCGCAGGCCGCGGGCCCCGCCCAGCCGTCCACTTCCGCACCTGCCCGGCCGTCCACCTTCGCGCCCGTCGAGCCGTCGGCGCAGGTCGCGGGACAGGGCCTCCAGCACGGCGAGGTGGCCTGATGAACGCCCTGCTCAGCGCCGCGCCGCTGCTCCTGCGCCGTCGGGGCGCGCTCGCCGATGTGCTGCCCGTCATCGCCTTCGCCGCGTCGACCGCGATCATCGCGACCGTCGTCGGCGGTGCCGCGGCTTTCGTCGGCCGCCTTCCCGCGGGGGAGACCCCGATGACCGGGGAGGGCTCCGTGATGGGGTTCCTCGTGATGTGCGCGATCATCGCGTCCGTGCTGCTGGTTCCCAGCGCCGTCGGCCTCGGCGGATCCGCCGCCCGGCTGTCCCTCGCCCGCCGGGAGAAGGACCTCGCCACGATGCGCCTCGTCGGTGGCACCAGCGGCCAGGTCGGTTCTGTGGCCGTGCTCGACGTCGCCGCCCAGTCGCTGGTCGGCGCGCTCCTCGGCCTCGGCGCCCACGTCGCGGTGACCCCCGCGCTCACCCGCCTCGATTTCGGGATCGCCCCGTTCACGGTCGGGGACCTCCTGCTGCCCTGGTGGGCCTATCCCGTGCTGGTGGTCGCCCTCGTGCTGATCGCAGCCGGCTCGGCGGCCGTCTCCCTGACCGGCGTAGTGCTGAGCCCGCTGGGCGTGGCCCGAGATTCCCGCGTGGTGCGCATGTCCGTGATCCGCGTGGTCATCTGGGCCGCCCTGATCCTGGGGTTCGTGGTGTTCATGAACATCGGGGGCCAGCTGCTGGGCGGAGTGGCCGACGGGACGGTCGTCATCGCGATCATGGTCCTCTTCGTGGCCGCCATCGTCGCCGGGATCAACGTCGTAGGTCCGTTCATCATCTGGCTCACGGCGCGCGCGCTCGCCAAGATCGCTCCCACGCCGTCCCTGATGGTGGGTGCCCGACGACTCGCCGGAGACCCCCGCGCCGGGTGGCGTGCCGTCTCAGGGATCACCTTCGCCCTGGTCATCGCCGGGTTCCTCACCATGATGGCGACGATGGGAGAGGCGACGAACCCGGAGGAGGCGATGATGTTCACGGCCATGAACACCGGCGGACTGCTCACCCTGGGCATCTCCGCAGTTCTCGCCGCCGTGAGCACCGGCGTCTCGCAGACCGCCCGCGTCATCGACCAGGCCCCGCGCCTGCGCGCCCAGCACATCGCGGGCGCCGAGGTGGGCCAGCTGCACCGGGCCCGGCTCGCCGAGATCGCCGTGCCCGTCGGCCTCAGCTCGATCATCGCCACGGGCACCGCACTCCTGGTGCTGACGACGTTCCTGGGCGGGGCCCCGAACGATCCGATGATGGCCGTGCAGTACCTGGTGTGCGTGCTCGGTGCCTATGCGCTGGTGATCCTGGCCGTGCTGGTGGGCTCCCCGCTCGTGAAGCGGTACGCGATGCGCACTGCCTGACCGGGCTGACCGGGTTGAGTCGGCCGCGCCACGGGTGCCGGCTGAGCCACGTGTGCCGGCTGAAGCCTCGGGGCCGGCTGAACTACTGGGCCGGCTGAACTGCCCTGCAGCGCCGGTGCTCACGACAGCCCCGAGACCGCGAGCGGCCGGCCCCTTCCCGGGCCGGCCGCTCGCTCTCGTCGTCCCCGCCGAGCCGCGCCCGCGCCGTGGCACGGACAACTAGGGTGGAGCCATGAATCTTGAGTCTGTTGCCCCGAACGCCGTCCCTGACGGTGCACCTCTGATCGACGTGCGCGAGCAGTCCGAGTGGGATGCGGGCCATGCCCCCACCGCCCAGCATCTGCCGGCCAGCACGCTGATGGAGAACCTCGACAAGCTTCCCGAGACCGACGATGAGCTGTACATCGTGTGCCGCAGCGGCGGCCGCAGCTCCCAGGTCGCCCAGTGGCTGAACGCCAACGGCTTCGAGGCGATCAACGTCGCCGGCGGGATGGACATCTGGTTCGAGTCCGGGCTGCCGATGGTGTCCGACGGCGAGGGCGACGCCTTCGTCCTCTGACGGACCTCTCCCGGCAGCAGCGACGCCACGCCAGAGCGGCCATTCGCCGAGCCCCGCCCGCGCCCCTGCTCACTCGCCCGGTTTCGCTCGCCCATTCCCTCGATTCGTACCGCCAGCGGGACGTTTCGGTGGAATGAGTGGGCGTGGGCGTGGGCGTGGTTGTGGACCTGGACGTGGCTGAGGACCTGGACCTGGACGTGGCTGAGGACCTGGACCTGGCCGCGTCCGCGGACGCGGCGACTGTGGCGCCGCTCAGGTGCTGATGAGGTTCTTCAGCAGCGCGTAGCCCACGAAGGCAAAGACGTCGATCAGGGTGTGCGCGACCACGAGGGGCATGGTGCGCCGGGTACGACGGTAGAACTCGCCGAACACGAGACCCATCGCGAGGTTCGCGAGGCCCGGACCCACGCCCTGGTACGTGTGGTATGCCCCGCGCAGGATCGCCGAGGCGATGATGATCCTCCGGCCCGACCAGCCCAGCCGCTCCAGGCGCTGGTAGAGGTAACCGACGACGATGACCTCCTCGAGCACCGCATTCTTCATCGCATGCAGCACGAGCACGGGGACCGTCCACCAGTGGGTGTCCAGCGCCGCAGGGATCACCTCGACGGTCGCCCCGATCGCGCGGCCCACGTAGTAGACGGCGAGCCCCGGCAGCCCGATCCCGGCGGTGAGCGCCACACCCCAGGCCAGGTCCTTCCCGGGCCGACCGAGGTCCAGGCCCAGATCCTTCAGGCACTGGGCGAGGGAGCCCGCCGTGAGCGCGAGCAGCAGCACCACGAGCACGGCGGGGACCAGCGTGAACGCGATCGAGAGCAGCTGGTAGAAGAGATCCAGCCACGGATTCTCGCGGATCGACGTGTTCAGCGACGTGGACTGCGTGGACAGCGGCCCGGCGGCGAGAGCCTGGACCAGCGCGATCAGCGAGTACACGGCGCTGCGGCCCAGGGAGAGGGCGAGGACCACGGCCACCTCGACCCGCACCCAGGTCCTGCTCGGTGTCACGGTCTGCACGTCGCCCATGATGTCACCGCGGGGGCGAGCTGCGCCTGCCGGACCGCGTCCGGATCGCGTCCGGACGGCACCAGGACCGCGACCGCACCGCGTCCGCACCGCGTCCGCACCGCGTCCGCACCGCGCCAGGACGGCGCCAGGACCGTGTGAGGTCTTCCCATGACAGACTCGCAGCATGACTGACCACTCGCAGAACCAGGCCGCCACCAGCGACTCCCGCCCCGCCGTGCTGATCACCGGGGCCAACCGGGGGATCGGCCGCGCCGTCGCCGACGAGCTCGCCGCTGACCATCACCTCATCCTCGGCGGACGCGACGAGCAGGCGCTCACCGAGCTCGCCGCGCAGTTCCCGTCGGCCGAGACGTTCGTCGCCGAGCTCTCCGACTACGCCGCTGTCGCCCGCGCCGTGGACGGCCTCGACCTGACCGGCGGCCTCGCCGGCGTGGTCCACTCCGCAGGGATCCTCGCCAACGGCACCGTAGAGGAGTCCGCGCCCGAGCAGTGGACGCAGTCCTTCGAGATCAATGTGGTGGCCGTCGCCGAGCTGACGCGGCTGCTGCTGCCGGCCCTGCGCGCCGCCGCCGGCACCGTCGTGATGATCAACTCCGGCTCTGGGATCAACGCCGTGCGCACCCGCGGCGCGTACAGCGCCTCGAAGTTCGCGATGCGCGGCCTCGCCGACTCGCTGCGCGCCGAGGAGCGGGACAACGGCGTGCGGGTCACCTCGATCCACCCGGGCCGCGTGGCCACGGACATGCAGCGTGAGCTGCGCTCCTACGAGGGTGGCGAGTACCAGGAGGAGAACTACCTCCAGCCCACCTCGGTCGCCTCGACCGTGGGCCTCGCGCTGCGCCTGCCGGCGGACGCCTCGCTCGAATCGGTCTCGATCCGGCCCCGCTGACACCGCCGCGGCTGAGCGGCTGAGCAGCACAGCGGCCGAGCAGTTCAGCGGTTCAGCGCACCGGGCCCGGAGACGGTCCGGTCGCCGGCGATGCGATAGCGCCACGGGAACAGCTCCGGGTGCGAGGCCTCCTCGCGCAGGCCGATCCGGGGGCCGACGGCGAGCGCCGGATGCGGCATGAACGGCTCCTCACCGGGCCGTTCGACGTCGGCCCGGTCCCGCGGGTCGAGCCGTCCGCTGACCCGCATCCCCTCGAGACGGTGCGGATCCCGAGCGCACAGATCCAGCCCGTCGTCGGCGAAGGTGATCCCGCAGGCCACCGTGGCCCGCCCCGGGCCACGGGCGAGGTCCCGCTCGGTGCGGCACACCCCGTTCGCCCGACGCCGCGCGAAGGCCAGTTCGGTCCCGCCGATGATCTCGCCCGCCCGGATCAGGCACCCCGTGCCCGTGCCCTCCGCGTCGGCGACGATGTTCATGCACGAGTGCAGTCCCATGTGCCGGTACACGTACAGATGCCCCGGCTCGCCGAACATGGTGGCGTTGCGGGCCGTGGGTCCGCGGAACGCATGGGAGCCAGGATCCTCCGCGCCGACGTACGCCTCGATCTCGGTGATCCGCAGCGCGACGCCCCGGCCCACCAGCACGCAGCCCAGCAGCAGCGGGGCCAGCTCGAGCACCGGACGGTCGAAGTACTCCCGCGGCAGGGCAGGGGCCGACTGCAGGTCCGTTGCCTGTCCCTGCCTCTGCTCCTGGCCCGGGCCCGGTTCCTGGCTCTGTTCCTGGCTCTGCCTCTGGCTCTGTTCTGGTTCGGAGGTCATCTCGCCCGGCACGTCGCGAGTCACTTCATGAGCCGCTTCACGGCACCCATGATCTCGTCCATCTTGCGGTCCAGCTCCTCCCGGTCGCCGGAGGTCGCGGCGTCGTGCACGCAGTGGTGGATGTGGTCATCGACCAGGCCGAGCGCCACCGACTGCAGCGCCTTGGTGACCGCGGAGATCTGCGTCAGCACATCGATGCAGTAGGTGTCCTCCTCGACCATGCGGTGCAGGCCGCGAACCTGGCCCTCGATGAGCTTGAGGCGCCGCAGGTAGGGCGACTTCGTCCCGTGGTAGCCGGGATCGCCCTGGGTGCCGTGGTCGCCGGGCTGCGGCTGCGGCATCGGGTCCACGGCGTCGGCCCCGTCAGCGGCGATGCCCTCGGCGCTCACGTCGTCCGAGTCGTCGACCGGGTCGACGGCCAGGTCGTCGGCGCTCATCACGCCAGCCCGCCGGAGGCGTCGTCGAGATGGCCCACCAGGGCGGCGGCGTAGCCGACGTAGGTGTGCGGGCTCAGCGCCAGCAGGCGGTCGCGCTCCGTGTCGGGCAGGCCCAGGGAGTCGATGAACTCCCGCATGCCCTCGCCGTTGACGCGGTGGCCGCGGGTGAGGTCCTTCAGCCGCTCGTAGGGGTTGTCCATCCCGGTGGTGCCCTGCACGCCGAGGGTGCGCATCACGGACTGCACGGCCTCGCCGAGCACCTCCCAGTTGCCCTCGAGGTCCGCGGCCATCGCGTCCGCGTCCACGTCCAGGCCCGCCAGGCCGCGGCGCAGGTTCGAGATCGCCAGCAGCGAGTGCCCCAGCGCCGGGCCCACGTTGCGCTGGGTGGTGGAGTCGGTGAGGTCGCGCTGCAGGCGCGAGGTGACCAGGGTCTGGGAGAGCGAGTCCAGCAGCGCCCCGGAGATCTCGAGGTTCGCCTCGGCGTTCTCGAAGCGGATCGGGTTCACCTTGTGCGGCATCGTCGAGGAGCCGGTGCCGCCCTGCGCGGAGAGCCGCTGACGGAAGTAGCCCATCGAGATGTAGGTCCAGATGTCCGTGGCCAGGTTGTGCAGGATCCGGCCGGCGCGGGCGATGTCCGCGTAGATCTCGGCCTGCCAGTCATGGGACTCGATCTGGGTGGTCAGGGGGTTCCAGGTGAGGCCCAGGTGCTCGACGAAGCTGCGGGAGACCTGCTCCCAGTCCGCCGACGGCACCGCGACGGCGTGCGCGGCGTAGGTGCCGGTCGCGCCGTTGATCTTGCCGAGGGTCTGGTTGGCCGGGATGCGGCGCGCCTGACGGCCCAGGCGATGGGCGAACACGGCCATCTCCTTGCCCAGCGTGGTGGGGGTCGCGGGCTGACCGTGGGTGCGCGAGAGCATCGGCACCTCGGCTGTGGCCTGCGCGAGCGCCGTGAGGTCGTCGATGACGCCCTGGAAGGCCGGCAGCCACACCTCGTGCACGGCGCCCTTGATCATCAGGGCGTAGGAGAGGTTGTTGACGTCCTCGCTGGTGCAGTAGATGTGCACCACCTCGGCCAGCGGCTCGAGGCTCGTGCCGGCCAGCCGGCGCTTGATGTAGTACTCGATCGCCTTGACGTCGTGCACCGTCTCGCGCTCGATCTCGGCGTGCTCGGCGATGCCCTCGGCGCCGAAGTCCTCGGGGATGGCGCGCAGCAGGGCGCGCTCGTCGTCCGTGAGGGGGCGCAGACCGGGGATCACCTCGTGATCGAGCAGGTGGATCATCCACTCGGTCTCCACCACGAGGCGCGAGCGGTTCAGCGCGGCCTCGGAGAGATGGTCGACCAGCGGAGCGGCCTGCGCGCGGTAGCGGCCGTCGAGAGGGGTCAGGGCGATCGGCGGCGTGATGTCCGCGAAGGAATGAGCCATGGGGACATTCTCCCAGAGTCTCCGTCGGGGGTGCGCGCCGGATCGCATCGTGGCGTCGGCCGACGCGCTGCGCAGGACCGGCGATGCGCCGCGCGGGACGCACGACGGGCCGCCCACGAGCACGGATGCTCCTGGACGGCCCGGTCGGATTCTGCAGTGGGGCGGACTCGTCGGGCGTCAGCTGCGTGTCGGTCGCGCACCTCTCAGCCATGCTCTTCTCAGTCGCGCACCTCGCGGCGGCCGCGGTCGTCGCCGATGCCGGTGACGGCCTCGACGATCGCGGAGAGGATGCCGATGATCACGCCGGCCAGCAGCGCCCACCAGAAGCTGTCGAAGTCCAGGGTCAGACCCAGCAGGCCCGAGACCCAGCTCGTCAGCAGCAGCATCAGCGTGTTGATGACCAGCTGGAACAGTCCCAGGGTGAGGCAGGTGATGGGGAAGGTGAGGAACGACAGGATCGGCTTCACGATGGTGTTGATCAGCGCCAGGATCAGCGCGATCACGACGATCGTGATGACCTGCGTGAGCAGGGATGCGCTGTTCTCTCCCAGATGCATGCCGGGCAGGATCAGGGCGGTGAGCCACAGCGCGAGGCCGGTGACGATGATGTGTCCGAGGAATCGCATGCCCCCATTGTCCCCGGTGCGCCGACGGAATGCACGGGGGAAAACCGCAGTGCCGGACGGGGGAGGGGGACGCCACGACCTGCCCGGTGGGCCCTCGGGCCCGACGACCTGCCCGGGGAGGTCGACCAACGGCCGATGGGCCGCCGGGCGGGACGTGCCACGATGCCGGCATGCGCTCCTCACCTCCATCTCCCGTCGGCTCCGCCCCTGCTCGCTCGCAGACCGTCTCGACGGCCGACGGGCGCTCGCTGCACGCGATCGTGCACGGACAGGGCCCGGACCTGGTGGTGCTCGAAGCAGGCATGGGCGCCGCGGCGGCGAGCTGGGGCGGAGTGCTCGACGAGCTGGGTCCGGGGGTGCGGGCCGTGGCCTATGACCGTGCCGGCTACGGCAGGAGCGAGACCGCCCCAGGATCCCGGGATCTCGACGCACTGGCCGCCGACCTCGTCGATGTGGTCGCGGCCTTCCCGCACGAGCGGCTGGTCCTGGTCGGCCATAGCTGGGGCGGCCCTGTCGTGCGCCTCGCCGTGGAGAGGCTGCGAGCTCGGGGTGAGGAGGTCTCCGGGGCCGTGCTGGTGGATCCCGCTGAGGAGCTCGCGGACCTGTACTTCACCCGCATCGCCCGGATGATGAACCGGGCGCAGGGGGTGGTGCTGCCTGCGCTCGCCCAGCTGCGGCTGCTCGCCCCGCTGCAGCGCTCGGCCGCCGCGGTCCTGCCCGCGGCGTATCGCGACGAGGCGGCCGAGGCGGTCTCGACCTCGACAGCGGCCCGTGCGATCCGTGCGGAGTCCGCGCACATCACCCGGGGCCTGCAGCTGCTGCGCCTGGATCGTCCGGAGCCGCTGGGCGTGCCGGTCGTGGTGCTCTCCGGCAGGGAGCCGGAGGGCCTGGGCCGACGGATGCGTGACGAGCTGAGCACTGCGCACCGGGCCCGTGCGGCCTTCGAGGCGGGCAGATACATCGCCGCGGAGAAGTCGGGGCACGTGATCGGCGCGAGCGAGCCTCACCTGGTGAGCGTGGAGATCCTCCGGCTGCTGCGCTGAGGCGGCCGCGGGCCCGACGGACGCCCTGAGGCTCGCCCGGCGGATCCGCCTACCCTGGTGGCATGCCCACCACGCCCGACCGGGACGCCGTCCCGGCACCGTCCGAGACCATCCGCCTGCGCTCCACGCTCGAGCAGCTGCCCGCTTACGTGGCCGGCAGACCAGCCGCCGACGACGGGATGCGCCGCTTCAAGGCGTCCTCGAACGAGTCGCCGTTCCCCGCGGTCGAGGCCGTGCGCCACGCCGCCACGGCGGCGCTCGAGGGCACGCACCGCTACCCGGATGCCGCCGCCCGCGAGCTCCGGGAGGCGCTCGGGATCAAGCACGGGGTCGACCCGTCGCAGGTCGCCCTGTCCACCGGCTCGGTCGCGGTGACGGGTGACCTCGTGCGGGCCCTTGTCGACCAGGGGGACGAGGTGGTCTACCCGTGGCGCTCCTTCGAGGCCTACCCGATCCTGGTGGGCTCCCACGGCGGCGTCCCGGTGCAGGTGCCCCTCACCGAGGAGCTCGAGTACGACCTCGACGCGATGGCCGCCGCGATCACCGACCGCACTCGGCTGATCATCCTGTGCACCCCCAACAACCCCACCGGTGCGTCGCTGAGCACCGAGCAGATCGAGGGCTTCCTCAGGCGCGTGCCCGAGGACGTCGTGGTCGCGATCGACGAGGCCTACCGCGAGTTCCATGATCCCGCCACGGTCGCCGGCACCGCCGGGATCTTCCGCCGTCACGGCAACGTGGTGCTGCTGCGCACCTTCTCCAAGCTGCAGGGTCTGGCCGGGCTGCGGATCGGCTACGCGGTCGCCCATCCCCGCCTCGCCGCAGCGCTGGGCCAGGTCACCGTGCCCTTCGGGGCGAGCATCCCCGCCCAGGCCGCTGCGCTCGCGAGTCTGCGCGGCGACGTGCAGGAGGAACTGGGCCGACGGGCCGCCTGGATCCGGGACGAGCGCTCGCGGGTCCTCGCCGCGCTCGCCGAGCAGGGGTGGCAGACGCCCACGTCGCAGGGGAACTTCGTGTACTTCCCGCTGGGGGAGCAGACCGCGCAGTTCGCGGAGTTCGCCGATGCGCGCGGGCTGGTGCTGCGCGCCTATGGCGCCGACGGGGTCCGTGCCACCATCGCCGAGCAGGAGGCGAACGACCTGCTCATCGAGATCGCGGGGCAGTGGCTGCAGAGCTGACCGTGGCTGGAGAGCTGACCGAGGCTGGAGAGCTGACGTCGACCACGACGCTCCTGCCCAGCAGGTCGTGCGGGCCGCGACCGCTGCCGCTGCCACTTCTGCTTCCGTTCCCGCTGCTGCCGCCGCGCAGGCAGGTCACGGCCTCGGCGGCCATCAGCCCGTAGACGAGGACCGTCGCCACGTAGGCGACGCGGTCGCCCTCCTCGAATCCGCCCCAGATCGCGGCGATCGCGGTGATGTGACCGGCCTGCCAGGGCACCAGGATCTTCAGGGCGTTGCGTGCCAGTGCTCGCTCGAGTGAGATCCGGCCGCCGCCGGCCATGTCCTCCACCTGCAGACCGACCCGGCGCTTCCCCCACGTCGCCCGACGGGGCCCGGACTCCGCCCGCGCAGCGATCACCGTGGCGATCGCCGGTGGCACGACGCTCACCGTATAGGCGTAGGTGCGGCTCCGGCCGAGGTCGGTGAGCGCGTTGACGGCGAGGCCGAACGGGACCATCGCCGCGGCGACCCCCAGGTACCCGGCGCAGTCGCACAGGTACCCGGTCGCTCGTCGTCGGGCGAGTCGGTGCATGGGACCCATCCAAGCAGTTCGCGCCGCCGAGGTCCATGGGTCGGGGGAGGGCTGCGGGCCTGGGGAGCGGAAGGGCCCGGTTGACGGACAGGGCCTGGTTGACGGACAGGGCCTGGGTGACGGACAGGACCCGGGTGAGTGGCGAAACCTGCGGAGCGACGTGGGCCTGCCCGATCCCTTCCCGATGTGCCGACGCGCCGACCGAGTCCACGAGAACGTCCCGTCAGCGGCACGTTTCGGTGGAATGGGCGCGGCTTGCGTGGCTCCTCGCCTGACGGGCCGACCGAGTCCACGAGAACGTCCCGTCAGTGGGACGTTTCGGTGGAATGGGCGCGGCCTGCGCGGCTCCCCCTTGGCGAGGCCTGCGCGGCTCCCCTGGGTGCGGCCTGCGCGGTCCCCCTCGGCGCGGCGTGCACGGCACCACATCGGGTGAGGGTGGCAAACACTGGACACCGCTGCACCCTTCGCGGCGTGCCGGGTAGCCTGGTGCGCAGCAGAACGAGGCCGACCTGTGGGCCACTCGCGACCGGAGCGGACGGCTCCGGTGGCCAGGAGAGGACCACGATGCAGGGGCGCAGCAGGGCCACGACGACCGATCCCGAAAGGGGTGGTGTCCGGCTCGGGGGGACTCGCGCCTACGTCGTCTGGGTCGCCGCCGTCCTCGCCTACTCGATGGCCGTCCTGCAGCGCACCACGATGGGAGTCTCCGGTCTGGAGGCCACCGAGCGCTTCGGCACCTCCGCCACCATCGTCTCCACCTTCGTGGTGCTGCAGTTGCTGGTCTACGCCCTCGCCCAGATCCCGGCAGGCCTGCTCCTGGACCGATACGGCTCCCGGGTCACCCTCACCGCCGGCGCGATCCTCATGGCCCTCGGTCAGCTCCTGATCTCCCAGACCGATCTGGTCTCGGTGGCGATCGTCGCCCGCATCGTGGTCGGTGCCGGGGACGCGCTGACCTTCTCCAGCGCCGTGCGCCTGGTCCCGGCCTGGTTCCCGGCGAGCAAGGTCCCCATCCTCACCCAGCTCACCGGCATCCTCGGTCAGGTCGGGCAGATCGCCTCCGCGGTGCCGTTCGTCGCCGTGCTCACCGTCGCCGGCTGGGGAACGGCTTTCTCGGCCGCGGCCGGGGTCAGCGCCTGCGCCGCACTGCTGGCCCTGCTGGTGGTGCGGGCCAGTCCGGCCGGTGTCCCGCGGCCCCGCACGAAGCAGAACCTCACGCGGATCCCCCTGGTCCTGGGGCGCATCATCAAGCACCCGGCGACCCAGCTGGGCTTCTTCACGCACTTCACCGCCGGCTTCACGGGCATCGCCTTCTCGATGATGTGGGGCTACCCGTATCTCACCGCGGGGGAGGGGCTCAGCCGCCCTGCCGCCTCGGCGATCATGACCGTGCTGGTGGTGGTCTCGATCATCGCCGGTCCGGCGATCGGGGCCCTGACAACCCGCCATCCGCTGCGTCGCTCGAGCCTCGTGCTGGTCATCCTGGCCACGATCGTGGTGCCGCTGGTGGCTCTCGTGCTGTGGCCCGGACCCGCGCCGATCTGGCTGCTGCTGTTCCTGGTGGCGGGCTTCTCGATCGGCGGGCCCGCGTCCTCCGTCGGCTTCGACTTCCCCCGCACCGACCTCGCCAAGCATCGCCTCGGCACCGCGACCGGCATGGTCATCATGGGTGGGTTCCTCGGGGGTCTGATCTCGATCCTGCTGATCGGCATGGTGCTGGACCTGATGCGGCCCGACGGGAACTACGACCTCGTCGCCTTCCGCACCGCCTTCGCCGTGCAGATCCCGATGCTGCTGATCGGAACCGCCGGCATGCTCATCACCCGGCGCCGACTCCGACGCCGGATGGCCGCCACCGGGAAGGTCGTGCCGCCGTGGCGCGACGTGTGGCGCAACGGCCGCTGGCGTCGGATCTGAGCGGGCCCTCCCGATCGGATCGGGGTGCCATCCGTCCAGCCCCTTGCTGTGCCGGTCCCCAGTGACGTAGCGTTCCTCCCAACACTTAATTTCAAGGAGGAAGTATGTCGTTCACCCTGGGCATCGTAGGGATCGGTCAGTTCGGATCGCACTTCGCCGAACTGTTCGCCGCCCACCCCGAGATCGATGCGCTCTACGCCGTCGACGCCGTCCCCGAGCGGATCGACGCCGTCGAAGCCCGGGGCGTCACCTTCGACCGACGCTTCGACACCTACGAGGACCTGCTCGCCTCGGACGTCGACGCGATCGCGATCTTCACCCAGCGCTGGACCCACGGCGAGAATGCCCTGGCCGCTCTGCGCGCCGGCAAGCACGTCTACTCCGCGGTGCCGATGGCGATCCATGAGGACGAGATCCGCCAGATCACCGAAGAGGTGCAGCGCACGGGCCTGGTCTACATGATGGGCGAGACCAGCCAGTACAACGCCGCCGTGGTCCTGGCCCGGCGCATCCACCGCTCCGGCGCCTTCGGCGAGGTGTTCTATGCCGAGGGCGACTACGTCCACGACATGGACCTGGGCTTCTACGACGCCTACAAGTACTCCGGCGGCGACGCCTGGAAGTCCACCGCGTCCTACCCGCCGATGCTGTACCCGACCCACTCGATCGGCGGCATCCTCGGGGTGCTGGGGGAGCGGCACGCCGTGTCCGTCTCGGCGCTGGGCCGCCCGGACACCCGCGGCGACGGTGTGTTCGACAAGGACGTCTCGATGTTCGACAACGACGTCTCCAACGCCTTCGCCCTGTTCGGGATGGACAACGGCGGCGCCTTCCGCACCAACGAGCTGCGCCGCGTGGGCTACCCCAGCCACAAGCGCGAGTCCCGGTTCCGCTTCTTCGGCGAGGAGTCCTCCTTCGAGGAGACCGTCGACGTGACCTACTGGCACGACAAGAAGCGCGTGCTCGAGGTGACAGATCTGATCAGCACCGACGCCACCATGAGCCTGGATGATCCGCGGCTCGCGGACGTCTCGCCGACGCTGCGCGACGCCTTCGTGGCCGGCGCCGCCCGCTCGCACAACCAGGCGCGACTGCCCCAGGAGTTCCAGGGCATGCCCAACGGGCACGAGGGCGCCCATCACTTCCTGGTTGATGACTTCGCGCGCGCCGTGGTCGACGGCAGGCAGCCGATGGTCAACGCCTGGCAGGCCGCGCGCTACACCCTGCCCGGCGTCATCGCGCACCAGTCGATGAACCAGGGCGGGGAGCGCCTGGAGATCCGCGACCTCGGCGACTGCCCGCTGCCGGTCCAGGATCTCGACGCGGACCAGGAGCCGCTGGACCTCGACGCGCTGTACGCCGAGCAGGAGGCGCGCAAGGGCGCTGCCGCGGAGTGAGGCGTCCCGCGCCGACCGCGAGGTCGTGCGCGGGACCAGCAGGCGGTGGGAGAGGACGGGCAGCCGTCACCTCCCACCGCCTGTCCGTGCCAGCTCACTCTCGGCCGATCGTGCTGTCCCTGCTATCGCTATCGGACAGGGGCAGATCGCCTGATCGGGCCGCTGTCGTGGAGGAGGCCGGCTCGGGGTCGACCGCGCTGTCGTCGTCCCGTCGGCCGCGAGGCATGATCACGAAGGCGACGACGGTAATGAGGGCGATCCCGGTCAGCCCCGTGGGGAGATCCAGGAACCAGTTCAGTCCGGCCGCCGTCTCACTCGTGGCGACCACGCCGATCGCCAGGCCCAGGGTCGAGTTGAGTGTCGCGTGGGCGAAGGCCGACGGGATCGGGTTGCCGCCTGCACGCTCGGTGATCGCGGTGAAGAGGTAGTTCAGGGTGATGCACGCGGGGATGAACATCGCCACCGCCGCCCATCGGGGCAGCCCGGTGTAGTTATGACCGATCAGGGTGACCGGCAGGTGCCACAGCGACCAGATCGCGCCGCCCAGCACGATCGCGCGCCACGTACCCATCGGCTTCAACGCCCGCCACAGCCAGCCCCGCCAGCCGATCTCCTCGCCGAGGGCGGGCACCACGGTCACCAGCACGCCGAGCGCCGAGATGGCCAGGACGAGCGCGACCGCCCCGGCGGTGGGCATCGCGGCCCCGCTCTCGGCCATGGTGCGGGAGACCTCGGCCGCCCAGGTGCTGCCGGTGAGATCGCCGGGCACGCCGCGCAGCACCATGATCACGGCGGTGGCGACGTTGAGGGCGAGCACCAGGAGCGTGGCCAGAGGCGCCCACAGCAGGATCCGGCGCCACTTCCCGCGGAAGCGCAGACCGGTGGCGTCGCGCCACGAGGTGCGGTCCACGAGCTTGGCGACCACGATCGACGCCGCCATCGGCGCGAACATCCCCACCCCGACCACGAGCGAGTACAGCGGATGGGCGATGCCGCCCTCGAGCACCCAGAACGGCGCCGCGCAGAGCGCGAACAGCCCATAGGCGACGGCGATGAAGACGAGGACGCTGCGCCAATGGACGCCGGGTCGCCCGACGGGGACGGTGGGCGCCTGGTGACCGGCAACCGCCTCGGGAGCTGCGTGAGTCGTCGGGCGACCCATCGGGCGACCCGTCGGCCTGTCTGTCGTCCGGGCCGTCGGCCGGGAGGCCTGTCGATCCGACCGCTGGTCCGGCGGGAGGAGCGTGCTCGGAGCGGCCCAGGGGTGCGGACGGGGAGCGGGCTCCTGGGCGGGAGGTGGGACGGGGGTGCTCATGGCTCCACGGTTGCCCTCCGGGAGGTGCCGGTCAATGCGCTGGCGTGGGGTCTAGACCTTGGTCGGCAGAGTGCCGACGCAGGTCCGACGGAGTGTCGACGGAGGGCCGACGGAGGGTCGACGCGCGGCCGACGGGGTGCCGACGCAGGGTCGACGCGCGGCCGACGCAGGGCCGACGCAGGGTCGACCACGGGCAGAGGGCGCGCGGCACGAGGTGCTCGGACGCCTGACCCTCTCTCGCGGTCCACTCGATTCGGCAAGGGGGTTGGTGAAATCACGGAGAACGACAGGGGTCGAGGGTGGCACGGCGGCGAAGAAGTGGTAACTTCACACTCGTCACGCTTGAGAATGAAGTTTTCTCACCGGCTGGTCCTCCCGACCGATGCCGAGTCCGTGAATCGACGAAGGAGTCCTCATGATCGCTCGACGACAGGTCCTGGCCGCTGGTGCGGCAGGCTCGGCAGCATTGGCCCTC
This sequence comes from Brachybacterium sp. 107, assembly GCF_052379725.1. Lineage (NCBI taxonomy): Bacteria > Bacillati > Actinomycetota > Actinomycetes > Micrococcales > Dermabacteraceae > Brachybacterium > Brachybacterium sp. 107. Next base: position 84,706 of record NZ_JBQSYW010000008.1, read on the forward strand.
GCAGCCTGCGGTGACGGCGGAGGCGACGGCGGAAAGGTCGACGGCGAGGGCAAGACCATCACCATGTGGCTGATGGAGGGGACCAACGCCAGCGCCGACGACTACATCGACGAGCTCAAGACCGCATTCACCGAAGCCACCGGCGCGACCCTCGACGTCCAGGTCCAGCCCTGGGACGGCGCCCACGACAAGTTCGTGACCTCCATGGCCGGCGGCACCGGCCCCGACGTCGCCGAGGTCGGCACCACCTGGGTCCCCGAGTTCGCCGACGCCGGCGGCCTGGACGACCTCACCGAGGACATCGAGGCCGCAGGGCTCACCGACGGCCTGGTCGAGGGACTCGTCGAGGCGGGCACCCTGGACGGCGTCATGTACGGCATGCCCTGGTACGCCGGTGTGCGATCGATCCTCGGCAACAAGGACATGCTCGAGGAGGCCGGGGTCAACACGCAGCCCGAGAGCTGGGACGACCTGCTGACCATGATCACCACCCTCGAGAAGCACAATCCCGACTGGATCTCGTTCCCGGTCCCGGGGGCGAGCATCTTCTCGGCGACGCCGTTCGTCTGGGGCGCCGGTGGCGAGATCGCCACGGACGACGACGGTGCGTTCACGGCCACCATCAATGCCCCCGAGGCCGTCGAGGGCCTGACCTGGTACACGGACCTCGCGCTGAAGCACAACTCCTCGACCGCCGCAGCGAACACCTGGGTGGAGACCGAGGCTCTCGCGGAGTTCCTGCAGGAGAAGGTGCCGATGTTCATCACCGGCTCCTGGGTTCCCGCGACCATCCGCCAGGACAATCCGGAGCTCGCCGAGAAGCTTGTGGCCTTCACGATCCCGGCCAAGGACTCGGCCGTCGCACCGTCCTTCCTGGGCGGCTCGCTCATGTGTCGCTTCACCGAGTCCTCGGAGCCCGAGCTGGCGTTCGAGCTCATCAAGCTCGTCACCACCGGCGACTTCGCCACCCGCTGGGCCGAGGAGACCAACTACTTCCCCGGCACCATCGACGCGCTCGACGAGATCGTCGAGGGCGGCGACGACCTCACCAAGGTCTTCGCCACGCAGATGACCGAGGGCGGCAAGTCCGTGCCGGTGACCCCGTCCTGGGGGAAGATCGAGGGTGCGAAGACCATGAGCACGCTGGTCTCCTCGATCCTCGGCGGCACCCCGGTCCAGGATGCCGCAGACACCGCCGCTGCGGAGATGGACAAGATCTTCGGCGAATGAGCACCCCGACCACTCTCGAGAGGACCCGTCCCGACGGTGCGGAGCCGCTGGCGCCCCGCACCGTCCCGCTCGGGCGGCGCGTGCGCAAGCTCGCCCTGCCCTGGACGCTGCTCGCTCCCGCCCTGATCTGCCTCGCGGTCCTGCTGCTGTGGCCGATGGCGCGGGTGCTGGACCTGTCCCTCCAGGACTACGAGCTGCGCAATCTGCTGAAGGGCGAGAGCAACTACATCGGCCTGGACAACTTCGTCCAGGTGCTCACCGACCCCTTCCTGTGGACCACGGTCCTGCCCAACACGGTGGGCTTCGCCGCCGTGTGCGTGGTGCTCACGATGGTCGTCGGCACCGTGGTGGCCCTGTTCCTGAACTCGCTCAGCACCACCTGGCGCAGCATCTGCACGACTGCGGTGATGGTCGCCTGGGCAATCCCGGCGCTGACCGGCACCTACATCTTCGTGTGGCTCTTCGATCCGCAGTCCGGGCTGGTCATCACCCTGCTCGACAGCGGTGGCCTGATGGACGCCGGCACCTTCAACTGGTTCACCAACCGGTGGACCTTCTATGCGATCGCCACCATCAACGTCGTCTACCACGGCTTCCCGTTCATCGCGGTGACCATGCTGGCCGGCCTGATGACCGTGCCCAAGGAGCTGTACGAGGCCGCGGCCATGGATGGTGCCACCGCCTGGCGCCGCTTCTGGAACGTCACCGTGCCCGCGCTGCGGCCGATCATCGCCGTCTGCGTGATCCTGTCGACGATCTGGGACTTCAAGGTGTTCGTGCAGATCTACCTCATGCCCGGTGGCGACGGCTCCACCCGTGAGGTCATGAACCTCGGCGTGTGGTCGTACACCCAGTCCTTCGCCCAGGGCGAGTACGGCATGGGCTCGACGATCGCGGTGCTGCTGACCGCGCTGCTGCTGGTGATCTCCGTGATCTACCTCCGCGTGCTCATGAAGGAGGACGAGCTGTGAACCGACCGACCCCTGCCGGCCAGGTCGGGAAGGTGCTCGGCATCGTGCTGCTGATCTCCCTGAGCCTGTTCCCCTGCTACTGGATGGTCACCACCGCGGTGGACACCAGTCCGCTGTCCCGCGGCGCGAGCCTGCTCCCGTCGGGCTTCACGCTCGACCACTTCCGCCACGTCCTCGTGGACGAAGGCTTCCTGCGCTACGTGAAGGTCTCCGTGATCGTCTCGGTGGGCACCGTGGTGCTCTCGGCGATCGTGGCGCTGCTGGCCGCTGTGGCCGTGGCCCGGTTCCGCTTCCGGCTCCGCACCCAGGTGCTGATCATGGTGCTCATGGTGCAGATGGTCCCGCTGGAAGCTCTGGTCATCCCCCTCTTCCTCCAGGCGCGGAACTTGAATATGCTCAACTCCCTGTTGGGTCTGACGATCGTGTACCTGAGCTTCTCGCTCCCGTTTGCGATCTGGAACCTGCGCGGCTTCGTCGCGGCGGTGCCCAAGGAGCTCGAGGAGGCGGCGTACATGGACGGTGCGACCTGGGGGCGGATGTTCCGCTCGATCCTGCTGCCGCTGGTGGCACCCGGACTCGTGGCGACCTCCGTGTTCTCCTTCATCACCGCCTGGAACGAATTCATCTTCGCCCTGACCTTCATGCAGGACAGCACCAAGTACACCGTCGGCGTGGGCCTGCGGACCTTCTTCACCCAGAACTCCGCGGACTGGGGCAGCGTCATGGCCGCCTCGACCGTGATCACGCTGCCCGTGGTGATCTTCTTCGTGCTGGTCCAGCGCAACCTCGCCTCCGGCCTCACGGCAGGGGCGGTGAAGGGCTGATGACGACCACCCCGACGGACGCCGCCCCCCGGCCGTGGGATGCCGACGTGCTCGGGGTGCTCATGGCGCCGTTCACCGGCACCGCTCTGCCACCCTGGATCGGCGAGGCGCTCGATGCCGGCCTCGCCTCGGTGATCCTGTTCGGGCACAACACGCCGGACCCGGCGACCACCCGGGCATTGTCGCGCGCGGTGCATGCCCGCTCCGAGGACTGCATCGTGGCGATAGACGAGGAGGGCGGGGATGTCACCCGCATCCAGTCCGCCACCGGGTCCTCCCTGCCCACCGCCTGGGCGCTGGGGGAGGTCGACGACATCGAGCTGACCCGCCACGCGGGCCACGCCCTCGGCGACGTCCTCGCGGCATGCGACGTGGACCTCGACCTCGCCCCGGTGCTGGACGTCTCCACCGACCCCGCGAACCCGGTGATCGGGACCCGCGCCTACAGCGACGATCCGGATCGGGTCGCCGCCCACGCCCGCGCTTTCGCCACCGGGCTGATCGAGGCCGGATTGGGCACCTGCGCCAAGCATTTCCCGGGCCACGGCGCCACCTCGACCGACTCCCACACCGCCCTGCCGCGGATCGACCTCGATCGCGCCGAGTTCGAGCGCGACCACCTGGCCCCGTTCCGGATCGTGCCCTGGCTGGACGCGGTGATGACCGCCCATGTCCTGGTCCCCGCCCTCGGCGAGGGACCGGCTTCGATCTCGCCCTGGGCGAGGCCGCTGCTGGACCGGGCCGCGGGCGGCACGTTCCGCGGGCTGCTGATCACCGACGCCCTGGACATGGCGGCCGTCGCCCGGGACCCCGGCTACGGGGAGGCCGCCGTGCGCGCGCTGGAGTCCGGTGCCGATCTGCTGTGCCTGGGCACGTCGATCCGCCGCGACGACGAGCAGATGGTGCGCGAGGCCCATGACGCGATCCTCGCCGCCGTGGACACCGGGCGACTGGGCCGGGAGGCGCTCCACGCCCGGGCTGTGCGCACCCGCGAGCACTGCCGGGGTCTGCGCACGCGGCGCCGCTTCGTCCCCGCCCGCGATCTGACCGAGGTGCTGGCCCGCGCCGAGCAGCTCGGGGCCGCTGCCGCCGCACGCGCGGTCCGCTCCCGCGACGCGCGGCTCGGCCTCGGGCCGACGGCCGTGCTCGACCTGCGGGCGCGCGCGAACCATGCCTCGGGGGCGCGCTCCGAGCAGCTGATCCAGGCGCTGCGCGACCGGGGAGTGCGGGCCGACGTCCCCGACTATCCCGAACAGATCGACGCCGACGCCCAGGTCGTGGCGATCACCCGACTGCCCCGCAGCAATCCTGAGGAGGGGGAGCGCCTCGCCGTGCTGCTCCGACGTCGGCCCGACGCGATCGTGGTCCACGTGGGGGTGCCCGATGCGGCTCCCGACCATCGCCACCTGGTCCTCGCCCACGGCGCGGGCCGCACGATGATGCGCGCGGCCGTGGACCTCCTGCTGGACGGGAAGCCCTGATGCGGGTCCTCGGCATGATGTCCGGGACCAGCCTCGACGCGATCGACGTGGCCCTGGTGGAGTTCGCCCGGGATCCCCGGGAGCCGAGCGTCCTGACGGCGCGTCTGGTGCACGTCGGCGAGCAGCCCTGGCCGGAGGGCACGCGCGAAGCACTGATCGCCGCCCTGCCTCCGGCGCCGGCGGACGTCGCCACCTGGAGCCGCCTGCACGCCGCCGTGGGAGAGGCGTTCGCCGGGGCAGCCGCCGAGGTCCTCTCCCGCCATGGAGGCGCCGATCTCGTGGCGACGCACGGCCAGACGATGTACCACGACGTGCAGGAGGACGGCCGCGTGGCGGGCACCCTGCAGATCGGGGATGCCTCCCGCATCGTCGCGGCCACGGGGACTGCGGTGATCCACGACTTCCGCAGCGCCGACGTCGCCGCCGGCGGCCAGGGTGCACCCCTGGTGCCGATGCTGGACCAGCTGCTGCTGGGCGGCGACCGGGGCGAGCGCACCGCCGTGCTCAACATCGGCGGGATCTCCAATGTGAGCGTCGTGGGCGGGAATGGCGGGAACGAGGGCGGGAACGGGGGCGAGGACGAGCGCGGGAGCGGGGTCGTTGCCGGGGATCTGGGTCCTGGCAACGCCCTGCTCGATGCCGCGGTGCACGCCGCGACCGGGGCGAGCGCGGATCTCGACGCGCGGATCGCGCGCACCGGCACGGTCGATGCGGCCGCCCTGCGCCGACTGCTCGGCGATCCGTTCTACGCGCAGCCCCTGCCGCGCTCCACGGGCCGGGAGCACTTCGACGGCCAGTACGTGCGACGGATGCTCGGAGCCGGAGCCGGAGCCGCCGACGGAGCTGGAGCAAGCGCCGGGGCGGGAGCTGGAGCCACGGGCGGGGGAGCGGGCGACGACGCGATCGACGCCCTCGCGCTGCCTGACCTGCTGGCCACGCTCACCGAGCTCACCGCCGTGACGATCGCCCGGGCGATCGCGGTGGTCGGGGCGAGCCGCGTCGTCGCCTCGGGCGGCGGCATCCGCAACCCCCTGCTGCGCGAACGCCTCGCCGCGCAGCTGGCGCCGATCCCGCTGCTGGACGCCGATGAGCTGGGGATCCCGGCCGACGGCAAGGAGGCGCTCCTCATCGCCCTGCTCGGGTACCTCAGCGCCCACGGCCTCCCCGGCACCCTGACCCGTGCCGACGGCACCTCGCACACCGGCGCGCGCACCCCGATGGTGCTCGGCTCGCTCCTGCCGCCGCACGGCCTGCGGGGCCGGCGCGGAGACCTCGACGAGCTCCCCGTCGGCCGCCTCGAGATCGTGCCGGGGCTGGAGTCGAGGCCGGGGCCGGGGCGATGAGCGCCCCTCTGCTGCAGGGGATCCGCGGGCGACGGGATGACCTCCAACCGGCGCTGCGGCGTATCGCCGACGTGGTGCTCGCCGATCCGCTGGCCGCCGGACGCCTCACCATCGACCAGCTCGCCGAGGCCGCGGGCTGCGCGCAGTCCTCGGTGGTCAACTTCGCCCGCGAGATGGGCTGCACCGGGTACCGGGACTTCCGTGCGGCGCTGGTGGAGGAGACGGTGCGCGCTGCGGCCCACGAGGGTGACCTCGCGTTCCCGCTCGACATCGATCCCGCGGATCCGCTCGAGACCAACGTGGCACGGATCGCCGCGGCCGATGCCCGTGCCGTGCGGGACACGGTGCGCCTGCTGGACCTGGGCCAGCTCGAGAAGGCCGCGGCGATGCTGAGCTCCTCGCGCCGGATCAACCTCGTCGGCATGGGGGCCTCGGGCCTGACCGCGACCGATCTCCAGTACAAGCTGACCCGGCTGGGGTTCTCGGCGCAGGCGCTGACCAGTGCGCATGATGCGCTGCCGGCGGCGAGCGGCCTCGGGGAGCAGGACTGTCTGGTGGCGATCTCGGATGGAGGCCGCACCAGGGATGTGCTCGATGCCCAGGAGGTCGCCCGACGGGCGGGAGCGCGCACCCTCGTGATCACGGGGTCCCCGGCCAGCCCGTTGGCCCGCAGCAGCGAGCTGGTGCTGCTGACCGCGTCCCGCGAGCCGTCCTTCCGCGCGGGGGCGACGTCCTCCCGGATCGCCCAGCTGACCATCGCGGACTGCCTGCTCATCGCGCTGTCGACCTCGTTGCCCGATGCCGGCGCCGCGGCCCTCGAGCGGACCCGGATCGCGCTGGAGAGCCGTCGATCCTGACCCGATCGGGGGCTCTGCGGCAGCATGGGATCTGCCGCACGGTGCGGCAGAACCTTGACCTTACGGTTCCGTAAGTTACGCTACCGTCGTGAGCGTTTTCCGATCCACGATCCCTGATGTCGCGGCCCAGGAGCCGATGGTCCAGCTCCTGGCGCCCGACGGCACCCGCACCCCCCATCCCGAGCTCGATGCCGTGATCGCCGGGAGCGGGGGCGAGGACGACCTCGCCTCCCCGGAGCGCCTGCGCGGCTACTACCGCGACATGGTGATGATCCGTGCGGCCGACCTCGAGGCGACGAACCTGCAGCGCCAGGGCCAGCTCGGGCTCTGGGCGAGCGCCCTGGGCCAGGAAGCCGCCCAGATCGGCGCCGGGCACGCCTCCCGCGAGCAGGACTACCTGGTGCCGACCTACCGCGAGCACGGCATCGCCTGGGCTCGTGGCATCGAGCCCTGGCGCCTGCTGGAGTCCTTCCGTGGGGTCAGCCACGGCGGCTGGGACCCCAACGCGCTGCGCACCCACCCCTACATGATCGTGCTCGGCTCCCAGGCCCCGCACGCCGTCGGCTACGCCATGGGCCTGCAGCGCGACGGCGTCGTGGGGACCGGCGAGAAGCAGACCGACACCGCCGTGCTGGCGCTGTTCGGCGACGGCGCCTCGAGCGAGGGGGAGGTCTCGGAGTCCTTCACCTTCGCCGCCTCCTTCCAGGCGCCCGTCGTCTTCTTCACCCAGAACAACCAGTGGGCGATCTCCGTGCCCACCTCGGTGCAGACCCGGGTGCCGCTCGCGCAGCGCTCCCGCGGCTGGGGCATCCCCTCGGTGCGCGTGGACGGCAACGACGTGCTCGCGGTCCTCGCCGCCGTGCGCGACGGGCTCGACGCGGCCCGTGCGGGGGAGGGGCCGCGATTCATCGAGGCGGTCACCTACCGCATGGCCGCGCACACCACCAGCGACGACGCCTCCCGCTACCGTCCCTCGTCCGAGGAGGAGGAGTGGGCCGAGAAGGACCCGATCCTGCGCCTGCGGCGTCACCTCGAGCAGCTCGGGGAGATCGATGAGGCGTTCATCGCCCGCTGCGACGAGGAGGCCCACGACCTCGCCATGCAGCTGCACCACCACATCCACGGCATGGAGGACCCGGATCCGGTGGGCATGTTCACCCACGCGTACGCCGAGCCCCATCCGATCGTCGAGGCCGAGCGCGAGCAGTACCTGGAGTACATCGCCCAGTTCGAGGACGAGAGCGACGCCGGCGACAGCGCCGAGCAGAACGGGGAGCGCGCATGAGCAGCACCACCCTCCCGATCGCCAAGGCGATCACCGCCGGGCTCCGCGACGCCATGCGCGCGGACGACAAGGTCCTGCTGATGGGCGAGGACATCGGCGTGCTCGGCGGCGTCTTCCGCGTCACCGACGGCCTGCACTCCGAGTTCGGCTCCCAGCGCGTGGTCGACACCCCGCTCGCGGAGGCCGGGATCGTGGGAACCTCCGTGGGTCTGGCCGTGCGCGGCTACCGACCGGTGGTCGAGATCCAGTTCGACGGGTTCGTGTTCCCGGCGTTCAACCAGATCACCACGCAGGTCGCGAAGATGCACAACCGCACGAACGGCGCGGTGCACATGCCGATCGTGATCCGCATCCCGCACGGCGGCGGCATCGGGGCGATCGAGCACCACTCGGAGAGCCCGGAGGCGCTGTTCGCGCACACCGCCGGCCTGCGGATCCTGGCGCCCTCGAACGCGCACGACGCCTACTGGATGACCCGTCAGGCCATCGAGTGCGAGGACCCCGTCATCGTGTTCGAGCCCAAGAAGCGCTACTGGGTCAAGGGCGATGTGGATCCCGACGAGCGCCCCGAGCTGTCCGCGTGGCAGGCGGAGGTGGTGCGGCCCGGGACCGACGCGACCCTGCTGGCCTGGGGGCCGAGCATGCCGCTCGCGCTCGAGAGCGCGGAGGCCGCCGCCGAGGACGGCATCGACCTGGAGGTCATCGACGCCCGCTCCCTGGCACCCATCGACTATCCGACGATCGCCGCCTCGGTGAAGCGCACCGGGCGGCTCCTGATCACCCACGAGGCGCCGGTGCTCGGCGGCCTCGGCGGAGAGATCGCCGCCCGCATCTCCGAGGAGTGCTTCTACCACCTGGAGGCCCCCGTGCTGCGCGTGGGCGGCTACCACCTCCCGTACCCGCCGGCGCGCATGGAGCACGCCTACCTCCCCGACCTCGACCGCGTGCTCGACGGCGTGGACCGCCTGCTCGAGCACTGACGTCCACGCGCCTGCGTGAAAGGATTGCCCCATGACACACGAGTCAGACCCGACTGCGAACTCCTCCTCGATCGTGACGATCGCGCTCACCGATCCCGGTGAGGGCCTGACCGAGGCCGAGATCATCGACATCAAGGTCGCCGTGGGCGACACCATCGCCATCAACGATGCGGTGGTCGAGGTGGAGACCGCGAAGAGCGCTGTCGAGCTCCCCAGCCATGTGGGAGGCACCGTGGTCGAGATCCTGGTGGCCGTGGGCGACGAGATCCCCGTGGGCACCCCGCTGCTCCGTGTCGACACCGCCGGAGGGCCGGCACCGTCCGCTCCGGCCGACCCCCCTGCGTCTGGCGCAGGAGCCCCCACATCTGGCTCCGACGCCACGGCTGCCGCCGATGCCGCCTCGGCCCCGGCCGCCGGGTCTGCGGCGGACGACGTGCAGACGGCCGCCGAGGTCGCTCCGCAGCAGGAGCCGGCAGAGTCTGCGTCCTCGGCCGCCGACGGAGAGCCCAAGAACCTCGTCGGCTATGGCGCGAAGGCGGCCCCGCAGCGCCGTCGTCGGCGTCGCAGCGCGCAGGACGACGGTCAGCAGGTGCCGATCGACCGCATCCTCGCCAAGCCCCCGGTGCGCAAGCTCGCCCGGGACCTCGGCGTCGCCCTCGCCGATGTGTTCGCGACGGGGCCCGACGGCACCGTGACCCGCAGCGACGTGCTCGCCGCACAGCAGCGGGCGATCGGCGGCGACGTCCCCAGCGGTGGCGCCGAACAGGACGGCGAGTACTTCCCCGAGGAGTCGCCGCAGGTGCCCGAAGGCCTGGGAGGCGCGATGAAGTCCACCCGCGACCAGTCCTTCGCCGGGGTCACGAGCGATGACCGCACCACGCGGGTGCCGATCCGCTCCGTGCGCAAGCGGACCGCGGAGGCGATGGTGGCATCGGCCTTCACCGCCCCGCACGTGACGGTGTTCAACGAGATCGACATGACCCGCACCGTGCAGATCGTCTCGGATCTCCGGGCGTCCCGGGAGTGGGCCGACGTCAAGGTCAGCCCGCTGGTGGTGGTCGCGAAGGCGCTGCTGGTCGCGATCCGTCGCAACCCCGAGGTCAATGCATCCTGGAGCGAGAAGGACCAGGAGATCGTCTACAAGCACTTCGTGAACCTGGGCATCGCCGCGGCGACCCCTCGTGGGCTCATCGTGCCGAACCTCAAGGATGCGCATCTGATGACGCTGCGGGAGCTGGCCGAGGGGATCAACGACCTCGCCAAGACCGCCCGGGCCGGGCGCACCTCTCTCTCCGACACCCGGGACGGGACCATCACGGTCACCAACTTCGGCGTGTTCGGCATCGATTCCGGCACCCCGATCCTCAACCCGGGGGAGTCCGTGATCCTCGGCGTGGGCGCCATCAAGGAGAAGCCCTGGGTGGTCGACGGGAAGATCGAGATCCGCAAGGTCGCCCAGCTGGCGCTGAGCTTCGACCACCGTCTGATCGACGGTGCACTCGGCTCCGAGCTGCTCCGCGACATCTCCGCCGTCCTGGAGGATCCCGCCCTGGGTCTGGTCTGGGGCTGATGGGGACTGGTCCGGAGCCGATGGGGCTGGTCCGGGGCCGAGCGGACGGTGCAGGGCCGTGGCGAGTGAGGATCCGCGCAGAGACGTCAGATCGGGGACATCCTGTGATCTCCCCACCGCGGTCCTCGGTACCCTGATCCGGTGACTCCGAGCCCACCCCCGCCCTCGACCTCGCGCCGCGACGATCCGCGGATGCACACGGTCGAGATGGCCGCGCTGCGGTTCGACGACCTCGACCAGGCCACGGACACCTTCGGCTCCGGGCCCGTGCAGGTCCCGTTGCCCTCGTGGAAGATCGCTCTGCTGGTCGCCGGGGGCGGAGCAGCGGGTGCGATGCTGCGCTACGCGGTCTCGCTGATCATCCCCACCGTCACGACCCCCACCCTCGTCGAGCTGCCCTGGGCCACATTCTGGGTCAACCTGCTGGGCTGCCTGGGGCTGGGACTGCTGACCGGCGCCCTCGAGGCGCGACCCGGACGTCCCTGGGTGCAGCCGCTGCTCGGCGTCGGCCTCTGCGGCGGGTTCACCACCATGTCCACGGTGGTCCTCGAGGGCTCGGCGATGGTCGGAGCGGATTTCCCCCTGGTGGCTTTCGGGTACGCCCTGCTCACGGTGGTCTTCTGCCTCGCGGCGACGGTGGCCGGGCTCCTCGTCGGGCGACGGGCCGCCCTGGCTCACGAAACCCGCTCCCCGTCGGAGACTCCGGACGGCGCGGACGAGTCGGATGGGGCGGACGGGTCGACGGATCCCGACATCCTGAGCGTCGTCGACGACCTGGATGGGTACGACGAGCTGGACGAGGAGAGCCTGCGCAGCGATCAGCGCGATCACCGTGACCCTGACGGGGAGAGCGGCTACAGCGATCAGCGCGATCAGGGTGGCCACAGCCATCGAGCCACGCGGGAGACGCGGGAGACGCCGGACGCGGAGGACACACCATGAGCGCGGGGGCCATTCTGCTGGGAACGCTGCTGGTGGGCATCGGCGGCGGCGCCGGATCGGCGCTGCGCTGGTGGCTCCGCGAGGCCGGGATGCGCCTCGCCGCCCGCCGGTCGAACCAGGGTGACGTGCGCATGAAGCCGTGGCTGACCCTGCTCGCGAACGTGCTCGCCTGCCTCCTGCTCGGGATCGCGGTGGCCCGCCTGGGGTCCGCGGTCTCCGGAGTCGCAGAGATGGGCTTCCTGCTGGTCGGAGTCGGCTTCTGCGGGGGACTCTCCACGCTCTCCACCGCCGCCCTCGATGTGGTCGACCTGATCCGCCGTGACAGCTTCGCGATCTCCGTCGGGTACTTCCTGCTCTCGATCGGCACCGGGATGGCCGCGCTGTGGATCGGCTTGGTGATCGCTTCGTGACCGCTGTCGCTCCGAGGCGCCCCCCGGTGTCGGCGATCGTGCTCGTCCTGGTCACGATGCTCGTGCTGGCGCTGATCTCCGTGCTCGCGGCCGACGCCGCCGGCGGGGACAACCTCGTGCTGCGCGACGCTGGCGCCCTGGCCCGCGTCGGCGGCCCCATCGCCTCGATGATCGCCGACCTGGCAGCGGCCCTCACGCTGGGCGGCGCCGTGGTGAGCGGCTGGCTGCTCCGGGAGCAGGCCGACCGTGCCCGCGCGATGACCCTGGTCGGCATCGGCGCCGCGATCACCACCCTCGCACGGGGCGCCTCACTGGCCTTCTCCTACGCCGTCGCGACCGGGCAGAGCGTGGGCTCCGCACGATTCGGCTCCGACCTCAGCGTGTTCCTCGCGACCGATCTCGGCATCTGGCTCGTGACCGCGGTGGTGATCGCCGCGGCCGCGACCACCATCGCCGTCACCGGGACCTCGCGCGGCACCGCCCGGACGGTCGCGATCGCCGCCGGTCTGGTGGCCTTCTCCAGCGCCATGACAGGGCACGCAGGCGGGGGAGAGAACCACGAGGTCGCGACGTCGACCATGCTCGTGCACCTGCTCGCGGTCGGGATCTGGCTGGGCGGCCTCGCGGTCCTCCAGCTGCTGCCGAGCACCTCGCGCGACGATGCGGCCGTCGTGCGCGGATACTCCCATCTCGCGCTGATCTGCTGGATCGCGCTCGCGGGGAGCGGCGTGTGGGCCCTCGCGGTGCGCATGAACTCCCTGTCGGACATCCTCACCAGCGCCTATGTGCAGCTCGGGGTCGCCAAGGCCGTGCTGCTGATCGTCCTGGCGATGTTCGGCGTGCTCCAGCGGCGCCAGGTCGCCACCGGCTTCGGCTCCAGCGCGGCCGGCCAGCAGGCCGCGGGCACCTACCGCCGGCTCGCCGTGCTCGAGCTCGCCCTGATGGGGCTGGCCGTCGCGCTCGCCGCCGCCATGAGCTCCTCGCCGCCTCCGGCCGACGCCGGCACCCCGCCGGCCGGGCCCGCCGGGGTGCTCACCGGGTATCCGCTGCCCAGCGCCCCGGATCTGTGGACCGTGCTCACGGCCTGGCGCCCCGATCCCTTCGGGATGATGCTCGCCTGCGTGATGCTGCTGGTGTGGTGGCGGCCGCGCGGCCCACGACGCGACCGTGCCCGGAGCATCCGGCTCGTCCTCGGCGGCGTCGTGCTGGTGCTGCTGACCAGCGGCCCGCTGAACGTGTACGGCAAGGTGCTGGTCTCGGCTCATCTGCTGCAGCACGTGCTGCTGCTCGCCGGCGCCGGGGTGCTCATCGGCAGCGCGGTCACGGTCCCGTCGCTGCTCCAGCGGCTCCTGGCCACCCGCACGTGGCTCGCGGCCCTGGTGGCGGCCGCCCCGGTGGCGCTCCTCGGAGCCGCCTATGCCGGACCCTTCCTGCGCAGCGCGCTCGACGGGCACGCCGCCCACCTCGCGCTGCAGATGCTGGCGCTGTGCGGCGGGGTGCTGATGACCCTGGCCGTGCGCTGCGCGTCAGGCACCCGCCGACGCACGCTCGCTGCGACGGCACCCCTCGTGCTCGGCCTGGCGGCGGGGATCCTCCTGATCAGCACCGACCTGCTCCTCGCCGCGAGCTGGTTCGGGGCGACCGGTCGCACCTGGCTGCCCGACGCGCTCGCCGATCAGCAGCGCGGAGGGATCGGTGTCCTCGTGGTGAGCGTGCTGACGGGGCTCGGCGCGGCCCTCGCCCTGCGCGGACGCGGGACGGCCGCCGACGATCACACTGCGAAGCCCGCTGCCGTCGCGCCGACGGCAACGCGCTGAGGAGGCCGCGGCAGGCGAAGTGGTCCCGGTCAGGCGAAGAGGTCCCGGACCGAGCGCAGGCGGGCCAGGAGGGTGTCGCGGTCCGCGGCCGGGACCAGCTTCTCCCCGGCCTCGTCCCCGGCCCCGATCCTGGGCGTCGTGGCGCTGGCGCGGGCAGTCACCTTGTGCGCGCCGAGCACGCCGCTGAGGCGACCCAGCACGCCGGACCCGGCCGAGGAGTCCGCGACGGGCACGGCGCTCTCGGACCCGGCCCGCAGCTGCTGGAACCTCCGCAGCGCCGAGGAGCCGCCCGCGCGGCTCGCCGCCAGCACATAGGCGGCCACGTCGGCCTGCTCGACCAGCACGGGCAGGGCGCCCCCGGCGACCCGCTGCTGCCCGAGCACCACAAGATCGTCGCGGCCACGGGGGAAAGCTCCCAGGAACAGGTCGAGGTCGCCGGCCGCGGTGCGGGGCACGACGTCCTCGGGAAGGTGCCCGGCCCCGGACTCGTAGCCGGTCGCGAGCACGATCAGGTCGGGGGCGTAGCGGAGGTGCCCGGCGTGGTGGGAGGGTCCGTCGTGGTAGACGGTGCCGTCCTCGGTGACGCTGGTGATCGCGCCGGCGGGGGTGATGCGCCCCTCCCGCACGCGGGCGAGCACATCGTCGGAGATGATCACCGAGTCCTCGAGCAGGGGCAGGACGGGCTCGGGCAGGCCGGCATCCTGCGGGGTGCCGACGCTGCGGCCCACGACGGCCTCGGCGATCTTCTCGTTGAGGCCGCCCAGCAGCGCGGGCTCACGGGACGCGGCGACGTCACCGGGGACCCCACCGATGCGGCGCGGCACCACCCAATGGCCGGTCCGGACGGACCAGCGCACCTCGAGGGCGCGGCGGGCGGCGTCGACGGAGATGTCCGCCGCGGACTGTCCGGAGCCGACCACGAGGACCCGCTTGCCCTCGAGCCCGTCGGGCCCGGTCCAGTCCTTGGAGTGGATGACCTGCACGGACTTCGGGACGTCGGCGGCCCAGTCGGGGCGATGCGGTCGCTCGACGATCCCGTGCGCCGAGATCACCGCGCGGTAGATCAGGACCTCGCCGGTGGACAGCTCGACCTGCCACACGCCGTCCTCGAACGGGCGGGCGTAGCGGACCTCGACGCCGGGGCGGAAGTGCGCGGTGAGCTCATGACGGGCGGCATAGGCGCGCAGGTACTTCGCCATGTGCCCGGGGCTGAGGAACTCGGGGAAGGACACGGGCTGGAGCATGTCCTCGTACTGGGTGAACTCCCGGGAGGAGATCATCTCCATCGAGGGCCAGACCGGAGAGTCCGCCCGCTCCTCGTTCCAGATTCCGCCGACGTGCTTGGCACGGTCGACCAGGTCGAAGGGGACCTCCAGCGCCTTCAGGGCCGCTGCGGCCGCAAGGCCCGCAGGGCCGGCGCCGATG
Organism: Brachybacterium sp. 107; assembly: GCF_052379725.1. Lineage (NCBI taxonomy): Bacteria > Bacillati > Actinomycetota > Actinomycetes > Micrococcales > Dermabacteraceae > Brachybacterium > Brachybacterium sp. 107. Next base: position 99,841 of record NZ_JBQSYW010000008.1, read on the forward strand.
ATCAGCACCTTCTCGCGGCTGGGGATCTGGTCGTGATGGTCGGGCATCGAATAGAGCCTTCCGAGTCGGGCGGCGCGCGGTGCCCGGGACGTTCCCCGGACACCCGGCTCAGCGGCGGGCAGACGCTGGCCATTCTAGGGGTCCTCAGTCTCCCACCGGACCGGACTTCGCAGGTTGCCCCGCCCGCGTGATCTCGCGCTCGCGTCCGGCCCGAGTACGTTCCCTCCCCACCACCACCCCTCGCGGGCGGTTCCACGGCGAGGCGGAGGAGACCCGGAGGAAGCGCGGAAGACGTCAGGGCAGCACGGCTCTGGCCATCTCGCGCGCCAGCTGCAGGGCGCCGGGCAGGCCGGTGGGCGCAGTGCAGTAGGTGCGGCCGTCGGCCTCGAGCCCGGTGCTCACCTCGTCGTGGATCGGACCGGCGGAGGCGAGCACGGAACCGGCCAGGACCACGGGCAGGCCGCAGTCGGGGTCCAGGGCGCGCACGGTGTCCATGACATGCCGGATGGCGGTATCGAGGATCTCCCGGGCGGCGGCATCCTCGGGCAGCGTGCCGGGCAGGCGTGCGAAGCGGCCCAGAGCGGCGGGGGAGCCGGAGGGCAGCACGTCATCCAGAGCACGGATCAGGTCCTGGCGGGTATCGCCCGTGGGGGAGGGCGGCAGCAGCCCGTCACGGAGGTCGAGGTCGAGCAGGTCGCCGAGCGCCTCGGTGAGCAGAGTGCGTCGCCCACGGTGGTCGAGGTCGGCGGCCACGGCCTGCACGGTGCGTCGGCCCAGCCACACGGCGGAGCCGATGTCGCCCAGCAGCCAGCCCATCCCGTCGCGGCGCTCGACAGCCTTGCGGTCGTGGAAGCGCACCGAGACCGCCCCCGTGCCCGCGAGCACGAGCAGGCCGTCGTCCCCGACCCCGCCGGAGAGGAAGGCGGTGCGGAGGTCGTCGGTGATGAGGATCCGTCGGGGGTCGATGCCCAGCTGCGTGAGCCGCTCGGCCACAGCGCTCTGCACCTCGGCGGCCCGTGCCGGCCCGGCGCCGGAGATGCCGAGGGCGACTGCCACGACCTCGAGGCCCTCACCCAGCTCGCGGCGTCCTGCCTCGAGCACGTCGCGCACGGTGTCGGCGAGGTGGTCCAGCGCCGCCGCACCCGAGGAGCGCAGGTTCGCGCCGGGGCCCGCGGCCTCCGCGATCGGGTCTCCGGCCAGCGGCGCGAGGACCAGACGCGAGCTGGTGCCCCCGATGTCCCCGGCGATGACGACGGGCGTCGACGAGGTCGTCTCGGCGTCCATGGTGGCCTCCCTCTGGCGGATCTCGGAGCGGGCCTCCATCGTAGGGCGGCTGCATCTCGCGGGAGGCATCGCAGGGTGACGCCGCGGGGCGGCATCGCGGGGAGGCGCCGCGGGAAACCCTCGCGAGGACGCATCGCCGGGAGGCGCCGCGGCGCGGGAGGGCAGGTCCGGCTCGCTCACTGGCTACCCTGGTCGCGGTGGCGGCGACGACGTCCCGGGATCACGGATGATCCTTGGCGCGCTTCTGCTCGCCCCGCCCTCACCGACCTGTGTCCACGACGACCTCGACCCGACCCCAGGAGCCCCCGTGACCGATCCCCGCCCCGACGACGCCGCCATCCCTCTGGACCTCGTGGATCTGCCCTCGCCCACCGAGGAGCGCAATCCCGCCAGCGCCGAGCTCGATTCCCTGGACGCCCGCGGCATGGTCGACGTGATCCTGGGCGAGGATGCGACGGTCGCCGGCGCGGTGCAGGAGCAGGCCGGCCCGATCTCCGAGCTGGTCGAGATCTGCGTGGGGGCGATCGCCGCGGGGCGGACCGTGCACTACCTGGGCGCCGGCACCTCGGGTCGGCTCGCGGTGCTGGACGCCGTCGAGCTCGCCCCCACCTTCAACGCGGACGAGTCGATGGTCGCCGCCCACCTCGCCGGTGGCGCCGGAGCGTTCCTCACCGCCGTGGAGGGAGCCGAGGACGATGCCGAGGCAGGAGCCGCGCTCGTGCACGAGGTGTGCGTCGCAGGCGACGTCGTGATCGGCCTGGCCGCGAGCGGGCGCACCCCGTTCGTGCGCGGGGCGCTGCAGGCCGCCCGGGCCGCCGGGATGCCCACCGCGCTGATCTCCGCGAATCCTCGGGCCGAGCTCGCCGGTGACGCGGACATCCCGATCCTGCTGGACGTGGGCCCCGAGGTGGTCACGGGCTCGACGCGCATGAAGGCCGGCACCGCCCAGAAGCTCACCCTGAACGCCCTGTCCACCGCCATGATGGTGCGCCTGGGCACGACCTACGGGAACCTCATGATCGATGTGCGTCCCACCAACGCGAAGCTCGTGGGACGCACTGTGCGGATCCTCGTCCAGGCCAGCGGCGCCAGCGCCGAGGAGGCCGGGCGGGTGCTCCAGGCCGCCGGCGGCAGCGTGCGCGTCGCGCTGGTCGCCCTGCTCTCCGGGGCCGACGTCGACCGCGCGGCCGCCGCCCTCGCCGACTATCCTCGGGATCCGCGGCGCGCCGGTGACCCCGCCGGCATCCGCTCGGCCGTCGCCGCGCTCGCCAAGCAGCCCTGAGACCGGGTGGCCGCACGTCCGCGGTAATTCCCTGGACTCCCGCACGAGCCGGTTCCTACACTCGTCCCCGTGAAGCTCTGATCAGCCCCTGACCCACACGCGCCCTCGCGAACCGGAGCTGATCCATGCCCTCATCACCCCTGAACCCCTCTGCGCTCGCCGCTGCCCCGACCGGCACCGGCGACCCCGCCCTGCATCTGCGGGCCGACGGGATCTCCTTCTCGTTCCCCGACCGCCGCGTCCTCACGGACGTGAGCCTCGTGGTGCCCGCCGGCCGGCCCACCGGCCTGCTCGGCGAGAACGGCAGCGGCAAGTCCACGCTGCTCCGCGTGCTGTCCGGCGACCTCGCACCCGACGGCGGCGCGGTATCGGCCCCCGGCCCCCTCGGCGTGCTCCACCAGGAGCTGCCCTTCGGATCCGAGGCCACCCTGGCAGCCGTCGTCGCCGACGGCCTGGACCGCTCGCGCCGACTCGAACGGGAGCTCGCCGAGGCGGGGGAGGCCCTCGGCGCCGGCGGTGGCGATCCCACCCCGGAGGCGAGCCGTCGCTTCGACGAGCTGCTCGCCGAGGCGACCCTGGCCGATGTCTGGAACGCCGACCAGAGGGCGGAGACCGTGCTTGCCGGGCTCGGCCTCGCCGGCATCGACCCGCTCACCGCCCTGGGGTCGATCAGCGGCGGCCAGCGCGAGCGTCTCGCGCTCGCGCATCTGCTCATCTCGCGCCCCACCACCTGGCTGCTCGACGAGCCCACCAACCATCTCGACGACGACGGCGCGGCCTTCCTCACGGCAGCGATCGCCGCCCATCCCGGGCCGGTGCTGATCGCCAGCCACGACCGCGCCTTCCTCGACGACGCGACGACGGCGCAGCTGGACATGGACCCCGCCGAGTCCCCGCTGCGCACCGAGATCGGCGGTCTCAGCGTGTACACGGGAGGGTTCAGCGACTACCTGCTGGCGCGCTTCGAGGCTCGTGATCGCTGGGAGCACCGCTTCCGCAGCGAGCAGGAGGAGCTCGCAGCGCTCCGTCGGGCCGTGAAGGACTCCGAGACCGTCGGGCACGTCGGCGCGGCACCCCGTGCGGAGGCGCGCGCCTCGAAGAAGTTCTATGCGGACCGCAACGCCGCCGTGGTCTCGCGGCGCCTGCGGGAGTCCCGGGCGCGCCTCGCACAGCTCGAGGAGGAGCAGGTGCGCAAACCCCCTGCGGAGCTGCACCTCACCCACCTGCCCGATGCTCCCGGGCGCGGCCGCAGCGGGGGCGCGGGCGCCGGCTCCGTCATGCTCACCGCGAGCCGCGTCGCGGTCGACGGGCGGCTCGCCCCGACCTCCTTCAGCCTCTCGACCGGGCAGCGGCTGCTGGTCACCGGCGCCAACGGCTCGGGGAAGTCCACCCTGCTGGACACGGTGACCGGCCTGCTCACACCCACCTCGGGCAGCGTGGATCGACCGCGTGGCCTGCGCATCGGCCATCTGGGGCAGGACGATGCGGCCGTGCCCGGCCGTACCGTCGGCGCCCACCTGCGGGCGGCCGCCGCCGGCACCGAGCAGCCGCCGCCCGAGGACGGCGCCGTGCCCGAGCTGTTCGGACTCGTCCATCCCCGGGATCTCACCCGCCCGCTCGACCTGCTCTCCCGCGGGCAGCTGCGCCGCGTGATGCTCGCGGCGCTGCTGCTGGACCCGCCCGAGCTCCTCGTGCTCGACGAGCCCACCAACCACCTGGCGCTGGTCACCGCGACCCGGTTCGAGAAGGCCCTCGAGGACTGGGGAGGCACCGTGCTGATCGCCTCGCACGACCGCTGGCTGCGCAGCCGCTGGCAGGGTGAGGTGCTCGCGCTGGGGGACTGATCGGTCGAGGAGGTGCTGGCACGGGCCGGCTGATCGGTCGCACGGGCAGGTCAGGCTCCTGCCGTCATACGGGTTCATGTTCCTCGCCACCGTCACGGGCTCCGGGCCACGCTGGGCACGAACCCGTCTTCCGAAGGAGCCACCATGTCTGCCACGCCCGCGCAGCCCCAGAAGTTCGAGACCCTCACGATCCATGCCGGTCAGACCCCGGACTCCGACGCCGGATCGCGTGCGCTGCCGATCCACCAGACCACCAGCTTCGTGTTCCCGAGCGCCGAGTCCGCCGCGGACCGCTTCGCGCTCACCGAAGCCGGCCCCATCTACTCGCGCATCAACAACCCCACCCAGGGCGCTGTCGAGGACCGGGTGGCGGCCCTCGAGGGCGGCGCCGCCGGTCTGCTGGTCGCCTCCGGGCAGAGCGCCATCACCCTGTCGATCCTGAACCTCGCAGGCGCCGGCGACTCCGTGGCGGTCTCCCCGAGCCTGTACGGCGGCTCGTACAACCTCTTCAAGCACACTCTGAGCCGCCTGGGGATCACCCCGCAGTGGGTGGAAGATCCCACAGACCCCGCATCCTGGCGGGCGGCGGCCGACGAGACCACCCGCGCGTTCTTCGTCGAGTCGATCCCGAACCCCAAGCAGGACATCCCGGATCTGCGCGCCGTCGCCGACGTCGCCCACGAGATCGGGGTGCCGCTGGTCGTGGACAACACGGTCGCGACCCCGTTCCTGCTGCGTCCGCTCGAGCACGGCGCGGACGTCGTCGTCCACTCCGCCACGAAGTTCCTCGGCGGTCACGGCACCTCGATCGCCGGTGTGATCGTGGACGGCGACAGCTTCGACTTCGCCGCCCATGCCGAGAAGTACCCCCAGTTCAACGAGCCCGACGAGTCCTACAACGGCCTCGTCTTCGCGGGCCTTCCCGCCGCCTTCGCGACCCGCGCGCGCACCAACCTCCTGCGCGACCTCGGCCCGGCCGTCTCCCCGTTCAACGCCTTCCTCATCGGCCAGGGCCTGGAGACGCTCCCGCTGCGCATGGAGCGGCACCTCGCCAACACCCGCGTCGTCGCCGACACCCTCGAGGCCGACGAGCGTGTCGCCTCGGTGACCTGGGCGTCCCTGGACTCCTCGCCGTACAAGGCGACCGCTGACAAGTACCTCCCCCAGGGGGCGGGCAGCGTGCTCGGCTTCGTCCTGCCCGGTGGTCTCGAGGCCGGCCGACGCTTCGTGGACGCGCTGACCCTGCACTCCCATGTCGCCAACATCGGCGACGTGCGCAGCCTGGTCATCCACCCCGCCTCGACCACCCACTCCCAGCTCTCCGAGGACGAGCAGCGCGCCGCCGGCATCGAGCCGGGCTTCGTGCGCCTCAGCGTCGGCATCGAGCACATCGACGACATCCTCGCCGACATCGAACAGGGGCTCGCCGCCGCGAGCTGACCGCGCACGCACCCGCTGCACGGCGCGGACGGCACCGTCCGCACGGCGCTGACGGCACCGTCCCACCCGGGGCGGTGCCGTCGTCGTCCCCGCTGGGTCCTGCGGGGCACCACACCGCGGAGCGGACGTGCAGACATCGTCGATAGGCTGGGAGGCATGAACCCCGACCTCGCGACCCTGCCGCCCTCACCGCTCGCCGCATGGCCCCCGGTCTGGACCCCGGCCGCGGCGATCTTCGACTGCGACGGCCTCCTCGTGGACACCGAAGGGCAGTGGGTGGCCCTCCAGGACCGGTACCTCTCCCGCCACGGCGCCACCCTCGACCCGGCGACCCGCCGGGCGATCACCGGCCGTGCCGCCGAGGTCGTGGTGGTCACCATCGCGGAGGCCGTGGGCAAGGACCCCGTCGAGGTGGGGGAGGAGCTGGTGGAGGAGCATCGCCGCACCATCGGCGACACGCTGACCCCCATCCCCGGCGCCCTGGAGACGCTGCGGGCGATCGCCGCCGTGCGGCCCGTGGCCGTCGCCTCGAACTCCCCGCGGGACCTGCTCGACCTCAAGCTCGACGGACTCGGCATCGCCGACGTCGTGGACGCCTCGATCGCGATCGAGGACGTCGACGCCCCCAAGCCCGCCCCCGACATGTACCTCGCAGCGGCCCGGGCGCTGGGCGCCGATCCGGCCGAGTGCCTGGGCTTCGAGGACTCCGAGACCGGGGCGGAGGCGGCGCTCGCCGCCGGCCTGCAGCTGATCGCGGTCCCCTCGATCCCCGGGCAGGAGCCGCGGGCGCCCCGCCGGCTCGACTCGCTCGCGGACCCGGTGCTGGGCACCTGGATCGCCGGCTGGGTGAGCACCCGATGAGCCCTCTGCCCCCGAAGAGTCCCCTGGGCCCGACGAGCGCGCCGGCTGCGCCGAACCGCTTCACGGAGGCCTTCGGGGACTGGACCCCGCAGGCCGTCGTCTTCGACTGCGATGGTCTGCTGCTGGACACCGAGACGGTCTGGCAGCGTGCCCAGGACACCGTCGTCGGCTCCCGGGGCGTGTCCCTGTCCGCGGCCGACGAGACCACGCTGCACGGATCCACGCTCGAGGACGCCGCAGCGCTGATCGCGGCACGGGCCGGGCAGGACCCGCAGGACATCGACGCGGACCTGCGCCGCGAGTTCGACCGGGAGCTCGGCGCCGGAATCCGTCTGATGCCCGGTGCCGAGGAGATCGTGCGCCTGACCGGTGCGAAGGTGCCGCTGGGATGCGCCTCCAACTCCTGGCTGGAATCCCTCGAGGAGAAGCTGGTCCTGGGAGGTCTGCGGGAGCACTTCGCCGTGCTCGAGGCCTCCGACACCGTCGAGCGGGCCAAGCCGGCGCCGGACATGTATGCCGCGGCGGCCCGCGCCCTCGGCGCCGAACCGATGGTCACCCTTGCCTTCGAGGACTCGGGGACAGGAGCCCAGGCGGCCCGCGACGCGGGCCTGCGCCTGATCGTGGTGCCGACGCCCGGCCACCCGGTCCCGTCGGCCGATCTGGTCCTGGGGGACCTCACCGATCCGGAGCTGGCGGCCTGGATCAGCACCTGGTGAGAGCCGTGGCGAGCGGGGCCGCACGGCCCGTCGGGAGCGGGACGGCGAGGGCCGATTCGTGCGCTGTTCTCGACGAGTTCGCGTCGCCGCAGGTCATGGCGCCGCGCGCGGGCGGATGTCCACGCATGTCACCTGAGTTGGCCTCGATGCCTCGGGGCAGTGTTCACTGGACCCCATGACCACTCCGCACGACGACCCCTCCGCGCCGTTGACAGCCCGAGCCCGAGGATCCGCGCTGCGCGGCCGCGGGTGGCTGAACACCGGTGGCGTCGACCTCGATCTGGAATCCCTGCGCGGCAAGATCGTGCTGCTGGACTTCTGGACGTTCTGCTGCGTGAACTGCCTGCATGTCCTCGACGAGCTGCGCCCCCTCGAGGAGAAGTGGGCCGACGAGCTCGTCGTCATCGGCGTGCACTCCCCGAAGTTCGAGTTCGAGAAGGACCCGGACGCGCTCGCCGCGAACATCGAGCGCTACGAGGTCACCCATCCGGTCATCGACGACCCGGAGCTGGAGACCTGGACCGAGTACGGCGCCCGTGCCTGGCCCACCCTGATGGTGCTCGACACCCATGGCCGCATCGCCGGCAACCTCTCCGGCGAGGGTCATGCCGCGAACCTCGACCAGCTGATCGAACGCCTCGTCGCCGAGGGCGAGACGGACAGCTCCCTGCGACGCGGTCCGGCTCCCACCGTGCTCACGGACCGGACCCCGCAGACCCTCCGCTTCCCCTCGAAGCTCACGCCCCTGCCCGACGGCCGCCTGGTGGTCTCCGACGCCGGCCAGCACCGCTTGGTGGTCTTCCAGGCCGACGGTCAGACGGTCGACGAGGTGATCGGCACCGGCACCCGCGGCCACGCGGACGGCGACTCCGAGACCGCCCAGTTCACCGAACCCAACGGCGTGCTCGCCCTCCCGCACGACGTCGCGGTCGAGGTCGGCTACGACCTGCTGGTGACCGACACCGCCAACCACCTCCTGCGCGGGGTGAAGGTCGGCCAGGATCGTCTGCTGCGCTCCCGCACGGCGACCGAGGTGTTCACCGTCGCCGGCAGCGGTGCCCAGTGGATGCAGGGCGAGCCCCTGCCCCGCGGTGAGGGTGACGCCCGCGACTACGCGCTGTCCACCCCGTGGGACGTGACCTGGTCCCATGTCCTGAACCGGGCCGTGATCGCGATGGCGGGCATCCACCAGCTGTGGACCTTCGACCCCGTCACCGGCGCGCTCCTCGTGCTCGCGGGCACCACCCAGGAGGGTCTGGTCGACGGCCCGGCGGTCACCTCCTGGTGGGCGCAGCCCTCGGGTCTGGACGAGCTGCCCGACGGACGGATCGTCGTGGCCGACTCCGAGACCTCGGCCGTGCGCGTCCTGGATCCCCAGACGATGCGGGTGAGCACCCTCGTGGGCCAGGGCCTCTTCGACTTCGGCCACGTCGACGGTCCCGCCGGGCCCGACGGCGTCGCCCGGCTCCAGCATCCCCTCGCGGTGACGGCCCTGCCCGACGGCCGGATCGCCGTGGCCGATACCTACAACGGCGCGATCCGGATCATCGAGGAGCATGATCCCCAGGACCCCGAGGTGACCGCGGAGGTCACCGTCGTCACGGTCGCGACCGACCTCGACGAGCCCTCCGCCGCGATCGTCGGCCCGCCGGTCGATGGCATCGGACAGCTGATCGTCGTGGAGTCCGGCGCGCACCGCGTCACCTGGGTGCCGGTCGCCAAGGCCGCCGAACGCGTCATCGACGAGGGCGCGCTGCGCTCCGAGCGGCCCGTCACGGAGGTCGGACCCGGCCCTCTCAGCGTGCGGGTCCTGTTCACCCCTCCTGAGGGGCACAAGCTCGACAACTCCCTGGGACCGTCCACCCAGGTGACCATCTCGACCACCCCGTCGGCCATGCTCACCGACGGCAGCGGTGTGGGCACCGACCTGGAGCGGACGCTCGAGCTGGACCCCGCCTACACCGAGGGCGTGCTGCACGTGAACGCGCGCGCCGCCTCCTGCGATGCGGATCCGGCCGTGGAGTTCCCGGCCTGCCATATGCACCAGCAGGACTGGGGGGTGCCGATCCGCATCGTCGACGGCGCCCCGACCCATCTGGACCTGTCCCTGCTCGCCTGAGTCGCCCGTCGACCCCGCAGAGCCCCGACGTCGGAAGCTGACTTGTGGACCTGATCACCGAATTCCCCCTGGGCGACGACATCGCCGTGACCCTCCTGGTGCTGGGCGTCCTCGCCGTCGCCGCGCTGGTCGTCGGCGCCGTCGTCCCCAGCCGCCTGCGACGCGATGAGGACGCTCCCGAGATGGACGACGGCCTCGGTCGTCGCCTCGGGAAGCAGCTCACGGCTGCAGGGTCCCTCATCCTGTGGGTGGGACTGCCCGCCCTGGTGCTGCTGTACCTGGTGCCCGGCTCGACCGACGATCGCCTCCTGCGCTCGGCGATGATGCTGGTGGGCCTGCTGCTGGGGCCCTTCGCGGCCTGGCGCGGCCTGGCCGTGCAGCTGTCCGCCCTCGGGATCGACACGGAGCGGCGGCCGGCGCTGATCTCCCGGCTGGGCGCTCTGGCCGTCACCGGAGCGCTCGCGACCGCGGTGCTCCCCGTCGTCCTCATCGTGTGGTTCCTGCATGCCTCGGGGTCCTCGGCGCTCCTGGGACTCGCCGCCGGCGCCGCGATCTCGGCGCTCGCGATCCGCGTGACCTCGGCGCCCCTGGACGCGGCGGCCGCCGCTGCGACCGTGCTGGTCGGCACCGACGAGCACGAGATCGACGCCGATGACGACGACAACCTCGGCATGCCCCACCTGCGGGCGTCCCGGATGTTCCGTCGCGGGGCGGCGCTGAGCGCCGACCTCGTGGCCCTGACCTCCGCGGCGGCTGCACTGGGAATCCTGCTGGGGGTGCCCGTCCTGGCCGGCGAGGGCATCCTCGTGGTCCTGCTCGCTCTCGGGGTGGCGATGCTCGCCGCCGGGGCGGTGGCCGTGGTCCCGCACCTGGGCAGCGCCGGGCACGAGCGCGGGGCACTGCGCCTGGGCGGTCTCGTCCCGGCCGTGCTCGGCGGCGTCGGCATGGTCGTCGCCGCAGCGCTGTGGCTCCCGTCGGCCTACAAGGAGCTGCGCTTCGCCCAGGTCGGCATGGAGAACTTCACGGACCCGGCCGTGGCCGGGCCCGAGCCGCTCCCGCGCGCACAGCTCGAACCGCAGATCGAGCAGGCCGTGGCGGACATGGGCCAGTGGATCGAGCAGACGGACGAGACGCGCGACGCGAGCGCGTTCCTCGACGTGCTCACCCTGTACACGATCTCCCCGAGCACCGTCGTGGCGGCGTCCCTGGGCCTCGGCGTCCTCGCCGCCCTGGCCGCGGTCCTGCTGCTGGACCGCACCGGTCACCGCACGGGCGGGACCGTGCTGCGGGCCGCCCGCACCAGCCGCACCGGTGGCGCCCTGGGCATCACCTCGGCACTCGCCTCGACCGCGCTGATCGCGGCGGGCGCCCTCGCCCTGGTGATCCTCGTCGGAGGCGTGATCTCGGTGCTCAGCGCCGGGGTGCCCTCGCTGGCCCTCGCCCTCCTGGCCCAGGCGGGCCTCGGGGCCCTCGTGGTGGCCGTGGCCTATGCCGGGTCGCTGCTGGCCCCCAGCGTGGTGGACCGCCCCGGCATCGGGCGCGGGCTGCGCGACGCCGCGTCCGGTGCGGCGACCGGCCCTCGCGCCGCACTGCTGCTGGCCGCCGTGCTGACCTCCCTGGCGGCGCTGGGACCCGTGGTGAATGCGCTGCAGACCGCCGCTCGGGGGAAGACGGTCTGGGAGGACCGTGCGCTCCATGCCCTCAGCCCCGTCTCGCTGCCCGTCCTGGCCGGCGTGGGCCTGGGTGTGCTCACCGTGCTGCTGGTGACCTCGTCCCTGCTCGACGGCGCCCGGCGCCTCGGGGCCGAGGCCGTGGTCGAGACCCGCTCCGCGATGCTCGAGAACCGCAGCGGGGTGGCACTGGACGACCTGCCCGAGCTGGTGCGTCGTGCGGTGCTGCCGGCCCTCGTGGTCGTCGTGCTGATGCCGGTCGTCGCAGGGTTCGGGCTGGGTCCCGCCGCCCTGCCGGGCCTCGTGGTCGGCGTGGTGCTGAGCGCCGCCGCTCTCGGCCTCTGGACCCTCGGCGCCGGATCCACCCTCCAGAACGCCTCCACGGTCATCGGCCAGGGGCGCTACGGCGGCCCGGGCTCCTGGGGCCACTCCGGCGCGCTGGGCGGCGCGGTGCTCACCGGCGCCCTGCGCGGCGCGATCGGATCCGTGGCGCTGCCGCTGGTGCTGGTCACCTCGCTCCTGGCCGCGCTCAGCGTGAGCTCCGTGGTCGGTATGGCCACGGACGGGACCAACGTCTTCCTGCGCTGGGGGATCGCCGTGGTCGCCCTGGTGATCGCACTGACCTGCTGGGTGGTCTCCGCGACCGCCACGGAGGTCGACCTCGAGGACGGCGAGGGCGAGATCTCCAAGCCGCTCTTCGCCCGCGCCGAGGAGGGCCCGGAGGACACCCTGGACGCCATGGACTGGGAGTCCGACGACGATTCCCGGCAGGTCGTGGTTCCCTCGCGCAAGCCCACCTCGACGAAGCGCGGCAAGCCCTCCACGACGAAGGATGGCAAGGCCGCCACGACGAAGCGCGGCAAGCGCCGTGGTGCGACTGACGAGGGCTGACGATCCGGGGTGCGGCTCCGAGGGGTGATCCCTCGGGCCGACTCCGGACCCCGGTCGTGCGGGGGAGGGGTCAGACCCGGGCGCCGAGGCCGCGCAGCACGAAGTCCTCGAGCGCGGACGGCGAGAACCGGCGCGAGGTCGAGCCCACCAGCAGCGAGTTGACGACCCGCACGGTCGCGTCGATGTCGAGATCCGCGGCGAAGTCGCCGCGAGCCACGCCGTCCCGCACGATCGTGCGCAGCACCTCCTCGATCAGGAGGACATGCTCGCGCATGCGCTCGGCGGCGCTCTCGGTGAGCGAGGCCTTGCCCATCGACTGCGGCATGTGGAACGAGACGTTCAGCTCGAGCTGCGTGCGCACATAGGCCCGTGCGGCCTCCCGCGGAGAGGCGGAGTCGCTCACGCCGGCCCGCAGCTGGGCGATGTAGTCGGAGGTCTCATGGAGCGCGTACTCGACCAGGAGGGTCTCGCGGTCCGGGAAGTGGTTGTACATCGCGGTGCGGCCGACGCCGGCCGCGGTGGCTATCTTCGAGAACGTGATGGTCTCGAAGTCCTGGGTCTCCAGCAGCTCCGCGAGCGCGGCGAAGATCTTGTCGCGCGTGCGTTCGCGGTGCTCCTCGAGGGAGGCTCCGATGATCTTGGGCATGACGCATTCTTACACTTCGACAGAACGATGTGCGCACCGCGCCGAGCGGGGGCTCTTCCCGCGCGGATATGGCGGGTAGGCGCGAGTCGCGCACCGGTATGCACGAAGGACCGCCGGCCGATGGCCGACGGTCCTGATCGAGCGGGTGACGGGAATCGAACCCGCGCTATCAGCTTGGGAAGCTGAAGTTCTACCATTGAACTACACCCGCGAAAATCCACCTGACCAGTGCGTGATCCCGGAGGATCGGCCCTCGTCGAGCGAACGCAGATCAGCATACCTGAGGTGGCGATGCTCCGCGAACCGGGTCCGCAGGGTGATGCGCACAGGGGAGTCGGTCGGGCCGTCGGGGTGCCGGGACGAGGGCGAGCGCGGGAACGGCGGCGGGACGGCGTGCCGTCCCCGGGGGCGGGCGGATAGGCTGTGCGGCGTGCTGCTGAGCGATCATGACATCCGAGGACAGATCGAGGCCGGGCGAGTGCGCCTGGAGCCTTTCGATGACGCGATGATCCAACCTGCGTCGGTGGATGTGAGGATCGACCGGTATTTCCGGCTCTTCGACAACCACAAGCACGCGATGATCGACCCCGCGATGGAGCAGGCGGATCTGACGCGCGAGGTCGCCGTCGATCCCGAGGAGCCGTACATGCTCCATCCGGGCGAGTTCGTGCTCGCGTCGACCTACGAGCAGATCACCCTCCCGGATGACGTCGCCGCACGGCTGGAGGGCAAGAGCTCCCTGGGTCGCCTCGGTCTGCTCACCCACTCCACCGCCGGGTTCATCGACCCGGGCTTCCAGGGCCACATCACCCTCGAGCTGTCGAACATGGCGACCCTCCCGGTGGCGCTGTGGCCCGGGATGAAGATCGGGCAGCTGTGCTTCTTCCAGCTCTCCAGCGCCTCGGACAGCCCCTACGGCAGCGCAGGGAACCTCAACCGTTACCTCGGTCAGCGCGGCCCCACCCCGTCGCGCTCGGCGCTGAACTTCCACCGCACCGTGATCCCCGTCCAGGAGGACTGATGAGAGACACCGCGGATGACGCCGACTCGAACGTCACCGGTTCGGGCGAGAACGTCACGAGCTCGGACGGGAAAGCCGCCGGTTCGGCCGGGAACGTCGACGTGACGGGTCACGGCGACGAGGCTCCTGCCGTCCCCGGCTCGGAGGGAGCCCGCACCGCGCATCGGCTCCAGCTGCCTCGGGACACCCCGGCGACGGACGTGCTCGCCATGGTGCGCAATGTGCGCCCGCAGGCCGTGCTGGAGGAGGACGGGACGATCGAGATCGGCGACGACACCCGTCTGGTGCCCGATCCGTCGCCCCGCGGCGCCGGCCGCTGGACCATCGAGACCCCGCGGGTGCGCGAGGATCCCGTGCCGGAGGGCCTCGAGGACCCCCACGGGTACGGGAGCGCCTTCCCGGAGGGACTGCCGTTCGCGGCGGAGCGGCGCGCGCTGGATCTGGTCTGGTCGCTGGGCCGTCGCCTCTACGGGGCCGTGGTCACCGACGGCGGGGTCCGCCTCGAGCCGCACCCGTTCCACGTCCGGGATCTGACCGTCGTCAGCCCGCATGCACTGGCTCCGGAGTCCTTCGCCCAGCTGATCGCGCCGCTCGAACCCGATGCGGAGCTGGACCGGGTCCCGTCGGAGATCGCGCGATCCGGGTACAGCGTCACCATTCCGCTGAGCGCGCCGGCCCCACAGGACCCGTCGGCTCCACAGGACCCGTCGGCTCCACAGGACCCGTCGGCGCCACAGGACTCGTCGGCCTCGCCCGCATCGCAGGACTCGCACGTCGCTCAGGCCTCGCAGAATGACGGCGGCGTGATCCACGTCCGGGTGGGGCGCAGCACGGGACATCCCGCGCTCAGCGCGCTCGGCTGGGTGGATTCCGCCGTCGACTACGAGCTCGTGCACATCCCGGCGGATGAGGCGGAACTCGCCCTCGAGAGCCCCGATGCGGAGACCGCTGCGCGCTGGGCGCACGCCTACCGCCGCATCGGACTGATCGCCGGACTGCTCACCGAGACCGTCGGCGGCTACGTCGTGGACCTCGAGGGCTTCCTCGTGGATCCCGCCGACCTCGTCTGATCCGAGCGCCTCTGCGCGCGTCGGGCCGTCGGCTCCGGCGTCAGCTCGCCGCCGCGGTCTTCGCGGGCGCTGCGCCGGCCGCGCCGAGCTTGATCGGCAGGAACGCCAGCAGCCCCAGGGCGATCACGATGACGATGCCGAGGATCCCGGTGCGGGTGTCCTGGAAGACCGCCACCGTCACGGCGAAGGCCGCCGTGCCCAGGAATCCCAGTGCCCTGCCCGTGGTGGCGTAGAGGCCGAAGTTCTCGGTCTCCCGGCCGGGCTCCGAGAGCCGGGTGAGCAGGTTCCTCGACGCGGACTGCACGGGGCCGACGAACAGACAGATCGCGAGCCCGGCGATCCAGAACACGAGGGCGGATCCGAACGCGAGGACGACCAGGCCGAGCACGATGATCCCGAGGCAGCCGACGATGATCAGCCACCGGGTGCCCATGCGGTCGTCGGCCCGTCCGCCGAGGAAGACCCCGATGCCGGCGACCAGGTTCGCGGCGATCCCGAAGATGATGATCTCGACGGTGGAGAAGCCGTAGGCGTTCGCGGCGAGCACGCCCGCGATGGAGAACACCGCCCCGAGGCCGTCGCGGTAGATCGCCGAGGCGACGAGGTACTGGAGCATGACGGGCTCCTCCCGGAAGGCCCGGATCACTCGGCGCACGATGCTGGCGTAGCCCTGCACCGGGGTCCAGCGCTGCGCGGGGGCGCCCGCGGGATGCTTGGGCGCCCAGATCATCAGCGGGAGGGTGCCCAGCAGGATCCACAGCGCCACGAACAGGGGGATCGCCCGGTAGTTCCAGCCGTCGTCCCCGGTGATCCCGAGCAGCCCGGTGCCCGGCATCACGAACAGGACCAGCACCGCGCCCAGGCACACGATCGATCCCCAGTACCCGACCGCCCAGGCCGTGCCGGAGATCCGGCCGCGGTTCGCCGGGGTGGAGACCTCGGGCAGCACGGAGTTCACGAACACGCCGGCCAGCTCGCTGAACACGACGGCGAGGGCGATCAGGGCGGCCCCCAGCACAAGATCGTCCGCGTCGAGCGCGACCAGGGGCATCAGGGCGACCACCAGCACGGTGGCCAGGGTCGTCACACGCAGCAGGGTGTTGCGGACCCCGCCGCGGTCGGCGAGATTGCCCAGCAGCGGGGCGAGCAGGGCGATCGCCACGGCCCCGATCGACTGCCAGGTGGTCAGCACCTGGGAGCCATGGTCCTGCGCGGCCTTGATCGCCTCCTCCCCGACGGCGCCCTCGGAGGCGACGGCGCTCGCGACATAGGTGGCGAAGACGAAGGTGAGGATCACGGAGCTGAAGGCGCTCATCCCGCCGTCCCACAGCGCGAACGAGACGACGGGGCGACGACGGGGTCGCGGTGCGGGGTCCGAGATGATGCGGTCTCCCGGGTCCGGGGTGGTGGCCATGACCTCACTGTACGGAGCGCGGAGCGTCCGTCAGCACGTGAAGTGGGAGAAGGCCCTCAGAAAAGCACGGCGATGCTCCCGTAGAATGGTCAAGGCCCCTTCCCCTGCTGTCGATGGACGGAGACTGCGTGTACACGATGCTCCTCGCCCATCTGGTGGCCGCGCTCGCGGGGCCGGTCCTGGTGCGGCTGATGGGGCGCAATGCGTTCTTCGTCCTGGCTGCGGTGCCCGCGGCCTCCACGGTGTGGCTGGCGACGGTGGACCCCGTCGCGCTGGCGCACAGCCCTCTCGAGGTGTCCGTCCCCTGGATCCCCTCCTTCGGCATCGAGCTCGCCTTCCGCCTGGACCCGCTGAGCTGGGTGATGGCGATGATCGCGACCGGCATCGGGGCGATCGTGCTGATGTACTGCGCACGCTACTTCCAGGACACCGAGCCCGGTCTGGGTCGCTTCGCCGGCGTGCTGACCGCCTTCGCCGGGGCGATGATCGGCCTGGTGCTCTCCGACGACGTGATGGTGCTCTACACCTTCTGGGAGCTCACCACCGTCTTCTCCTACCTGCTGATCGGGCACTACCAGGACCGGCAGGCCTCGCGCCGTGCTGCGATGAACGCCCTGATCTCCACCACCGCCGGGGGACTGGCGATGCTGGTGGGGCTCCTGATGATCGGCGCGGAGGCGGGCTCGCTGCGGATGTCGCAGATCCTGGTCTCCCCGATGTGGGCGGACGCCGGCCCGTATCTCGTCATCGCCGTGCTGCTGATCCTGGCCGGGGCGATGACGAAGTCCGCCCTAGTGCCGACGCATTTCTGGCTGCCCGGTGCGATGGCCGCACCCACCCCGGTCTCCGCCTATCTCCACGCGGCGGCGATGGTGAAGGGCGGCGTCTACCTGATCCTGCGGTTCGGTCCGGCGCTCACCCACCTCGAGGCGATCAGCATGATCATCGCCGTGTTCGGAGCGGCGACGATGCTGCTGGGCGGATGGCGCGCGCTGCGGCAGACGGACATCAAGCTGCTGCTGGCCTACGGCACGGTCTCCCAGCTGGGCTTCCTCTCCGCGGTGGCCGGGCTCGCCACCCATGACGCCCTGCTGGCGGGACTGGCGATGCTGATCGCCCACGCCGTGTTCAAGGCGCCGCTGTTCATGGTCGTCGGCATCATCGACAAGAAGTTCGGGACCCGTGACCTGCGGGTGCTGTCTGGCGTGTGGAAGGTCGCGCCGGTGGTCGCCCTGATCGGCACCATCTCGGCCGCGTCGATGGCCGCGGTGCCTCCGCTGTTCGGCTTCGTCGCCAAGGAGGCGCTGTTCACGGCGCTCTGGGACGGCGCGCCCTGGCACCGCATCCTGCTGGTCGCGCTCGTCGCGGGCTCGATCCTCACCGTCGCCTACTCCTGGCGCTTCATCCACGGAGCCTTCGGCGCCGCTCCGGGCGCACCGGCGGTCGATGCTCCGCGGATCCCGGTGCTGTTCTGGCTGCCGCCGGCGCTGGTCGCCGTGTTCTCCGTGGCGTTCCCCCTGTTCCTCGGCCCGCTCGAGACGGTTCTGCGGGGCTTCTCGGCCCAGCTGCCCGAGACCGGCCCGGGGATCCACCTCGTCGTGCTCCCTCACCTGGGGGTGCCCCTGCTGGCCTCCGTGATCGCGCTCGGCCTCGGTGTCGTGCTGTGCCTGGTCGCGCGGCCGTTCGCGGCGCTCCAGAAGAAGGTCTCCCCGCAGACCTGGGCCGGCGAGGAGGTGCTGGACCGGATCGACGCGGAGCGCGGCTTCCGCCGCCTGATGCGCAGCACCGACGCGATCTCCGTCGCCGTGACCCCGCTGTTCCAGCGCGGCTCCCTGCCCTACACCCTGGGCACGATGCTGCTGGTGCTGATCGCCCTCGTGGCCCCGATCGCGATCTCGCAGTCCCCGCTGCCGGACAACCTGGTGCTCTTCCACCATCCCGTCGAACTGATCATCCTCCCGGTCGCCGCCCTCGCCGCGCTCGGTGCCGCCCGGTCCCGGCGTCGCCTGCGCGCGGTCTTCCTCATCTCGATCACCGGCTACGCGGTCGCGGTGCTGTTCCTCGTCGCCGGCGCCCCGGACGTCGCGACCACCCAGGTCCTGGTGGAGACCGCGATGACCGTGGTGCTGGTGCTCGTGCTGCGCCGCCTGCCCACGCACTTCTCCCGCAGGCCGCTGCGGATCGGCGCCTGGGGCCGCTGGGCGATCGCGATCAGCACCGCCGTGGTCCTGTGCGGCGCGGCGCTGTACGCGGCCGAAGCCCGCTACCTCGACCCGCTCGGACCGGGGCTCATCGAGACCGCCTACACGATCGGCGGCGGCCACAACGTCGTCAACGTCGCCCTCGTCGATGCCCGCGTGTGGGACACGATGGGCGAGATCTCGGTGCTGCTGGTGGTCGCCACGGGCGTGGCCTCCCTGATCTTCGTGACCCGCCGCGAGCAGTCGATCTCCCGCGTGCGCGACCTGGACCTGCGCACCTCGATCTGGCGCCGCCGCTCCGATGCCGCCCTGCCGCAGAACGCCCTCGATTTCGATGCACGGCCCGACGATGTCGCCGGCGGCAACCGCTGGCGCACCTGGCTCTCGGCGGGGCTGACCCTCGCCCCGGAGCGGCGGATGGTGATCCTCGAGGTCACCACGCGGATCGCCTTCCCGCTGATGATGATGTTCTCGCTGTACCTGCTGATGGCGGGGCACAACCTCCCCGGCGGCGGCTTCGCGGGCGGTCTGGTCGCGGGCCTCGCCCTCGCGCTGCGCTATCTGGCCGGTGGCCGGTACGAGCTCTCCGAGGCGGCGCCCGTGCAGGCCGGTCTCGTGCTCGGCTCGGGGATGGCGATCGCTGTCGTCGCGGGGGTGCTGCCGGTCCTCTTCGGCGGGACGGTGTTCGCCACGGCCACGCCGATCGTGCACGTGCCGCTGCTCGGGGAGCTCCACTTCCCCAGTGCGCTGCTGTTCGACATCGGCGTCTACCTCGTCGTCGTCGGCGTCCTCCTGGACTTCCTGCGGACCCTCGGCTCCCAGATCGACCAGCAGCAGGAGATGGAGTCCGATGTCCGTTAGCCTCGCCCTCCTCCTGACCGCCGGGGTGCTCATCGCCTGCGGCGTGTACCTCGTGCTCGAACGCACCCTGACCCGGGTGATCCTCGGCTTCGTGCTGCTCGGCAACGGGGTGAACCTGCTGTTCATCGTCGCCGCCGGACCGCCCGGGAAGCCCCCGTTCGAGGGCACCGCGGATCCGGGCGAGATGACGGATCCGCTGCCCTTCGCCATGGTGCTCACGGCGATCGTCATCTCGCTGGGCATCACCGCCTTCGGCATGGCGCTGGCCTACCGTGCCTGGCAGCTGTTCGGGCACGACGAGGTCCCCGACGACGTCGAGGACCGGCGCGTGCTGCGCCGTCGGCGCCGACGGTCCGAGGACGCCGAGAAGCTGCCCTGGTCCCAGGCGCTCTCGGAGGAGTCCCGCCGCGGTGCGCTCATGCATTCCCAGGGCTTCGCCCCGGCCGACGACGACCAGCTCGGCTCCGACCTCACGAGCGCCGAGGACGTCCCGCAGGACGCCACCGAGGCCGACGAGGGCCAGGAACCCGCGCCGCGGCCGGCCTTCCGGCGACGCGCACGCGATCAGGACCGAGGTCGTGAACAGGACCGAGGTCGTGATCAGGACCGGGGTCGGGGCGATGACCACGGTGCGACGCGGGCCCCCGGGGCGGGCCCGGCCACCGATCCCGACCCAGAGCACATCGACGAACGGGGGGACGCATGAGCATCGAGCTCCTCCTCGCCCTTCCGGTGATGCTGCCCCTCGGCGGCGCCGCGGTGACCCTGCTGCTGCGCCACCATCCCCGCGTGCAGCTGTGGCTGACGATCCTCACGCTCGTCGCGATCCTCACCGTCGCCCTGGTGATGGGTTATCACGTGACGCAGGAGGGCGTGCTCGTCCTCCAGATCGGCAACTGGTCCCCGCAGCTGGGCATCGTGCTGGTCGCCGACCGGCTCACCGCCCTGATGCTCGTGGTCTCCAGCTTCGTCACCCTCGCGGTGCTGGTGTACTCCAGTGCGCAGGCCGTGAGCGAGCAGACCGGGCGCACGCCGCTCGCGATCTACCACCCCACGTACCTGGCGCTGGTCGCCGGGGTGTCCATGGCGTTCCTCGCCGGGGACCTGTTCAACCTCTATGTCGGTTTCGAGGTGCTGCTCGCGGCGAGCTATGTGCTCCTCACCCTCGGCGGCTCCGCCAGCCGGATCCGCGCGGCGACGATGTATGTGATCGTCTCCCTGCTCAGCTCGATCATCTTCCTGTCGGCCATCGCTGCGGTCTACGCGGCCACCGGCACCGTGAACCTCGCCGAGCTGGCGGTGCGCCTGGACGGGCTCGAGCCCGGCACCCGGATGATGCTCGAGCTGATGCTGCTGGTCGCCTTCGCGATCAAGGCCGCGATCTTCCCGCTGAGCGCGTGGCTGCCGGACTCCTATCCGACCGCGCCCGCCCCGGTGACCGCCGTGTTCGCGGGCCTGCTGACCAAGGTGGGCATCTACGCGATCCTCCGCATGGAGACCCTGCTGTTCCCGGCCTCCCAGATCCAGGATCTGCTCCTCGCGGCCGCTGCGCTGAGCCTGTTCATCGGCATCCTCGGCGCCGTCGCCCAGACGGACCTCAAGCGCGTGCTGTCCTTCACCCTGGTCTCGCACATGGGATACATGCTGTTCGGCATCGGGATGAGCACCCAGCTGGGGATGGGCGCGACCATCTACTACGTCGCCCACCACATCACCGTGCAGTCCACGCTGTTCCTGGGCGCGGGGCTGATCGAGACCCGCGGCGGCACCACGAACCTCATCAAGCTCGGCGGTCTCGCGAAGCTCGCCCCGCTCATCGCGATCCTCTTCTTCATCCCGGCCATGAACCTCGCCGGCATCCCGCCGTTCTCGGGCTTCATCGGCAAGGTGGGCCTGATCGAGGCCGGCATCCAGTACAACCTCGCCTCGGGCTGGATCCTCATCGCCATCAGCGTGCTCACCAGCCTGCTGACGCTCTACGCGATCGCGAAGATCTGGAACCGTGCCTTCTGGCAGGAGCCCAGCGAGGAGATCGTGCAGCGCGATGTCACGATCCCGAAGGTGATGACGGGCGCCACCTCCGCGATGATCGGCTTCTCCCTCCTGCTGACCGTGCTCGCGGGACCGATCATGGCCTACTCGAACGAGGCGGCCGCCTCGGTGCTCGAGCGTGTCCCCTACGTCAGCGCGGTGCTCGGGGACGACGCCGCGGATGCCCTGGTGTACAAGATCCGTGAGGACGGGCAGAGGGTGGAGGACCGATGAAGCGCCGATTCACCGAACTGACCCGCTCCTGGATCTGGATCCTGGCGTCGGTCGCCCTGTGGTGCCTGCTGTGGGGTGGGCTGGATCTGAAGAACCTGCTGGGCGGCCTCGTCGCGGCGCTGTTCGTCTTCGTGCTGTTCCCGATGCCGCCGCTGGGCCATGAGCTCACGATCCGTCCGGTGCGCTTCGTCCTCTTCCTGGTGCGCTTCCTGTACGACCTGTGCGAATCCGCGATCGAGGTGGGCTGGTACGCGATCCGCCCTGCCCCGCAGCCGCCCAGCTCCGTGATCGCCGTGACCATGGCCTCGCGCTCCGATTTCTTCCTCAGCTGCACCGGTGTGCTGTGCACGCTGATCCCCGGCTCCGTGGTGGTCGAGGCGCAGCGCGCCACCGGCACGCTGTTCCTGCACACCATCGGCACTGGCACCCCGGAGGAGGCCGAGAAGGCGCGGCGCACCGTCCGCGAGCAGGAGGAGCGCCTGCTGTGGGCATTCGGCCGCCGCGAGGTCCTTGAGGAGGCTGGTCTGCGATGAGCACGTTCGACATCATCCTGGTCATCTACAGCGCTGTCCTTGCGCTGACGGCGCTGGCCGTCGTGTACCGCATGGTCGTCGGGCCGACGATCCTGGACCGTGCGGTCTCCACCGATTCCCTGGTGGTGCTGGTCGTGATCGCGATGGCCCTCTACACGGCGTCCGCGAAGGCCGACTGGGCCGGGCCCGCGATGCTCGCGCTCACGGGGCTCGCCTTCATCGGCACGGTCACCTTCGCCCGCTTCGTGGGCCGCGAGGAGCCGCGCACGCCGCAGCTGCGCCGCCACCGCCCGGAGTCCGGCACCAGCACGGGCCCGCTGGACGCCATCCACGTCGACCACCGCAGCGAGGAGCACGCCCCCGCTCTCACCGAGCCCGTCGGCGTGATCGGCGCCGAGCACCTGAGCGCTGACCATGCCCCGGGCAAGGCCGGCGCGCAGGAGCAGTCCGCCGGTCCGGGGCTCGTGAACTCCGGGTTCGTCAACTCCAGGTTCGACGACGGAGCCGGGAACTCCGACCACTTCGAGCGCGGTTTCGGGGCAGAGGAAGGCTCTCGCGGCTTCGAGTCCGAGGCGCACGGTGACGAGGGGACCGACTCGACCGAGTCGACGGATACGACGGGGGAGACCCGATGACCGCCGTCGAGACCATCGCCGCGGTGCTGATCGGCGCCGGGCTGCTGCTGGCTGTGCTGGCCGCCGTGGGCCTGAACCGCTTCGACGGTGTGCTGATGCGCATCCACGCGGCCTCCAAGCCGCAGGTGCTGGGGCTGATCTTCGTCTTCACCGGGGTGAGCCTGGTGGTCGGCTCCTGGGCGCTGGCAGGGCTTCTGCTCGTGGTGCTCCTCGCCCAGATGATCACGATCCCGGTGGCGAGCGTGATGGTGGGCCGCGCCGCCTTCCGTCGCGGCTTCGTGCGCGGAGGAGACTATGCGATCGATGAGCTGAGCGACCGCCTCGCCACTCCGACGGACGATGACGACGACGAGGACGGCTTCATCGACGACGACGGCGATGACCACGAGGGCATGGCCTCCGACCGCGAGGACCAGTTCCCCGAGAACATCGTCGCGACCACCGAGGGTGCGATCACCGATCACAACTGGGAGGAACCGGAGACCGGCGCCGAGAACGTCGACGACGACGAGGTCATCGACGTCGACCTCGAGGACGAGACCGAGCGGGAGGCCGAGGAGGTCGCCGAGCGCGACCCCCGGCACTGACCGGCGCCCGCGCCCTCACCCGGCTCACGCACGGCTCTGGATCGACGCTCGGCCCCGGATCGACGCACGGCATGGCGCGGGGACGACGAGCCCGGGCCAGGTGATTCAGAACAGTCCGATGGACTCCCCGGACTCGGTGACGCCCATGCGCAGGGCGGCGGGCTCCTTCGGCAGCCCCGGCATGGTCATGATCGAGCCGGTCAGCGCGACCACGAAACCGGCCCCGATCTTGGGGACCAGGTCCCGCACGTGCAGCATGTGCCCGGTGGGGGCTCCGAGCAGCGTGGGGTCGTCGGAGAAGGAGTACTGGGTCTTGGCGACGCACACCGGGAGGGTGTCCCATCCGTTGCGCTGCAGCATCCGCAGCTGGGCGGGTGCCCTGCCCTCGAGCACGACGTCGTCGGCCCCGTAGATCTTCCGGGCCAGGGTGCGCAGCGACTCCTCGATGCCGTCGGCCGGATCGTAGAGGTGGTGGAAGCCGTCGCCGCCGCCGGTGTCCATCGCCGCGAGCACCTCGTCGGCCACGGCGAGGCCGCCCTCGCCGCCCTTGGCCCACACCTCCGACAGCGCGGCCCGGAAGCCCTGCTCCCGTGCCCACGTCAGGACCGCTTCGAGCTCGGCCTCGGTGTCGGTCGGGAAGCGGTTCAGGGCGATCACGGGCTCGAGCCCGAACTTGCGGAGGTTCTCCACGTGGCGGGCGAGGTTCACGGTCCCGGCGCGGGTGGCGTCGATGTCCTCGTCGGCGAGATCTGCCTTGGCGACGCCGCCGTGCATCTTCAGCGCGCGCACGGTGGCGACCACCACGGCGGCGTCGGGGGAGAGGCCGCCCAGCCGCGACTTGATGTCCAGGAACTTCTCGGCGCCGAGGTCCGAACCGAATCCGGCCTCGGTCACGGTGATGTCCGAGAGCTCGAGGGCCAGGCGCGTCGCGGCGAGGGAGTTGCAGCCGTGGGCGATGTTCGCGAAAGGCCCGCCGTGCACGAGAGCCGGGGTGCCGCCGAGGGTCTGCACCAGGTTCGGCAGCAGCGCGTCCTTGAGCAGCATCGTGATCGCGCCGCCCACGCCGAGATCCGCGACGCTCACCGGGGCGCGATCGTAGGTGAAGCCGATGACGACCCGGTCGATGCGTGCCTCGAGGTCCGCGAGATCCGTGGCCAGGCACAGGATCGCCATGATCTCGGAGGCCACGACGATGTCGAAGCCGTCTTCGCGCGGGACCCCCTGGGTGGGCCCGCCGAGGCCCACCACGATCGAGCGCAGGGCGCGGTCGTTGACGTCCACCACGCGCTTCCATTGGATGCGCCGCGGGTCGATGCCCAGCTGGTTGCCCTGGTGGATGTGGTTGTCGATGAGCGCGGCGAGGGTGTTGTTGGCGATCTGGATCGCGTGGAAATCGCCGGTGAAGTGCAGGTTGATGTCCTCCATCGGCACCACCTGTGCGTAGCCGCCGCCGGTGGCGCCGCCCTTGATGCCCATGATCGGGCCGAGCGCCGGCTCCCGCAGCGCCACCATCGTGGTCATCCCCTTGAGGGTGAAGGCATCGGCGAGGCCGACGGTGGTGGTCGACTTGCCCTCGCCCGCCGGCGTGGGCGACATGGCGGAGACCAGCACGAGCTTCGCGCTCGGGGCGTCGGTGAGGCCCTGCATCCGCCGCACGTCGACCTTGGCCTTGTAGGAGCCGTACGGGACGAGGGCCTCGGCGGGGATGCCTGCCGTCTCGGCGATCTCGGTGATGGGGAGCAGGGTCGCCGCCTGGGCGATCGCAAGGTCCGGGTTCTCGGCTGACATCGTCGTCCTCCAGGGTTCGGCTGCCGGCGGGGTCGCCGCAGACTCGTCGTCCCGGTCAGCCTATGACTCCCGTCCTCGCCATGCGTGTTCTTCCGGGATTGTCGCCTCCCGCCACCGGCGAGCGTGGCGAGCGGCCTCCCACGCGCACAGCAGCACGAGGATCACGAAGGTCAGGAGCCGCCAGGGCTGCAGCTCGTCGGCGGTCGCGGCGACGGAGGCGCCGAGGGCGAGCCAGAGCAGAGTGAGTGTGCCGTAGACGAGGGTCATCCGACGTGACTTGACCGTCGGGTCCCGCGGGAGCGAGCGCGCATACCCCTCGGGGGAGGCGAACTCCGCGACCAGCGTCCTCCCTTCATCGCGCGCATGGTCCTCGGCCTCGTGCAGCACCGTGGAGATCCTCCGATCGGACATCTCGCCTCGCTCTCGCAGCGCCGCGCGGGCTCGGTTCAGCCACTCGGTGTCCGCGATCTCTCCGGCGTCGAGGATCGTTGGGACGGTCACGGGGGCAGGAACCGTCGAGGGGCCCCGCCACAGCTTCGCGGTGATCCAGCACAGGATCCCGTATCCGGGGATGAGGAGCGCCGCCCACCAGCCGTTGGCTCGAGGCCCCGTCTGGCCCAGCGGCATGATGATGAGCGCGACGATGGTCGAGCAGATCGCGAGCGTCAGTGCGGAGAGCACTGCGGTGACGGGAAAAGGGAAGCAGCGCGAGGCGCGCTTGTACACGCAGATCAGAGTGATGATCGCGGCGGAGAGAAGGAGCGGCATGAGTGCGAGGCCGGCTGTGAGGTCGCCGACCTCACGGCCGGGCAGCAGATCGAGGAGGTTGCTCGCCATCAGCACAGCACTCAGTACCGCAGCTCCTCCGAGGGTGAATACCGCCGCGTCGCGGGGGCCCATCAGCAGGGGGTCGTCGAACGCATCGAGACCCTCGCTCTGCATCGCCTCGACCTGGTGGTGTGCCCAGTCGCGGGCCGGGCCGTAGAGGTCCTCGGGGCCTTCCCCGCTGTCCCGCACGAGCACGACGGCATCGAGCAGGGACTCCTCTGCGACGTCGATCTGCACCCCAGCGAACACCATCGTCACCAGGGCGTGCTCCGCCCAGTCGGCATCGGCGGGCTCTTGTCGTGCGGCGAGGTAGGCGGCTCGCAGGCGCTCCCTCTCCGAGCCATCCTCGTTCGTCAGCGTGCTGTCCTCAGGTGTCATTAGGACCTCCTTCTGGGGTGGGGCGCGGAGCGGCGCCTTCGATCTCCGGGGCCGAGCCGATGCCCTCAGCGGACGTGCCGAGCGCGTGGCCGAGCAGGGTGAGGGAAGTCCGGTCGCGGACGAGCCGGGTTCGTCCCGCAGCGGTGAGCGTGTACTGCCGGCGCGCTGGTCCGGACGGGCCGGGGACCCACTCGGCGGTGATCGCCCCGGTGTCCTCCAGTCGCGCGAGGACCGGGTACAGGGACCCGCCCTTGGGGGTGCCGAAGCCGCGGGCGTGCAGCGCTTGGGCGATTCCGTAGCCGTGCAGGGCAGTCAGCTCGAGGCAGGCCAGGACGGCGCTGGGCAGCAGTGCGCGGATCCAGGTCGCCGGCCACTGCGGGACACCGTCCGGTCTGGGATCTAGGTCATCCATAGAGTTAAGTATGCACGATACCTAGCAACCGCGCGTGATCCGAGGGTCGTGGGGCGCATGGGTCGGGATCGGCACGCTCTCCATCCATGACAGAGACGAGTGGATGGATTCCGATCGCCCGGGAGGACCCGGAGACGGTCGGCTACCTGGAACCGATGACCGACGACTACGAGCTCGTGCAGCCACGATCGCTCCTCGGACATGCCGTGGGCGCTCAGGTCGACTACGACGCGGGTGAGCGATTGGTGGAGGTGCTCAACCTGGCCGAGCTTGCCGAGCAGTGGGTGCTGGACGCGGGAACTGCCGACGAGATCGCTGGGCTGACAGTCATCGAGCTGTCCCCGCACGAAATCCTGCTTGCCGATCACTACGCGACCAAGGGACTTGCGGCCACGGAGAAGGTGCACGTGGCCTGGCCCGACCTGCCGGAGCGGCCCAGCCGGGCGTGACCGTCAGTTATAGCGCGTCACGGCCTCGCGGATCTCGGCGGCCGTGGTGCCCACAGCCTCGCGAAAGCGCTGCAGGGAGTCTTCCCGGGTCGTCCCCCGATACTTCTCGAGCAGCCGGTGGTCGTGCCGGTCCGTGGTGAACCGAGCGGCGACCATGTTGGCGAGCCAGGGAACGGTTCCTGTGCTGGACCCGGCGGTCAGATGGTCGACGACGTCCTGGACCGTCCATGCGTCGCACATCGTGGGTGCCTGCCACTGCGCTGGCGAGAGATCGCGCAGGACGTCCTCCAGGGCGGCCCGTTCCGCATGGATCAGGGGCCAGAGGTTCTTGGTGCGCATACCGCGAAATGTAGGGTCGTGCCCGGTGCGGCGCAAGACGCGTGAGTGGGCGACCGCGACGATCCCAGCACCCCGACAGCAGACATGCGAAGACCCCCGCCACTGGCGGGGGTCTTCGTGAAGGTGGCTCCGACCGGCGTCGATCCGGTGACCTTTCGATTTTCAGTCGAACGCTCTACCAACTGAGCTACAGAGCCGTGGCCGCGAGCGGCCGAGGACAAGACTAACAGGGCTCCGGCACTGATCCCAACCGGCGAGGACCGGTGAGAGGCACACCACCTTCGGGGAGGTGCTGGAGCACCTCCTCACCTCCCCGAAAGGGGTCGCACCCTGCATCGACCTCGAGCCGTCGCTCAGGAGACCTTGATGATCGACTTCCCGAGGTTGCGGCCGCGCAGCATTCCCACGAAGGCGTCGGGCGCGCTGTCGAGGCCGTCGGTGATGTCCTCGATGTACTGCACCTGGCCGGAGGCGACCCAGCCGCCCATGTCCCGCAGGAAGTCCTCGTAGAGCGCCTCGACGAACTCGAGCTGGATGAACCCGCGCAGGGTGAGGCTCTTGGCGAGCACCGTGCCCATCAGCTGGCCGCTGCGGTCCGGGCCCTCGGGCAGGGAGGTCGAGTTGTAGTTCGCGGCGAGACCGCACACCGGCACCCTCGCGTACGTGTTCAGCTGCGGCAGCACCGCATCCCAGACGGCCCCGCCCACGTTCTCGAAGTACACGTCGATGCCGTCGGGCGTGGCGGCGGCGAGACGGCCGGGCAGGTCGGGGGCGCGATGGTCGAGGGCCTCGTCGAAACCGAACTCGCGCAGCAGATCGACCTTGCGCTCTCCGCCGGCGATGCCGACCGCTCGGGCGCCGTGGATCTTCGCGATCTGCCCCACTGCCGATCCCACGGGACCGGTCGCGGCCGCGACGGCGACGGTGTCCCCGGCCCTCGGCTCACCGATCGCGAGCAGACCCGCGTAGGCGGTGAAGCCGGGCATGCCGAGGACGCCGAGCGCGGTGGTGACGGGGGCGGTCTCCGGATCGAGCTTGCGCAGATGACCGGTCGTCTCGACGCTGTACTCCTGCCAGCCGCCGTAGGACAGGACGGTGTCGCCGGGGGAGAAGCCTTCTGCCGCGGACTCGACGACCTCGGAGACCGTGGCCCCCACGACCACATCACCGATCTCCATCGGAGCGGCATACGACTTGGCGGCGCTCATGCGACCGCGCACGTAGGGATCCAGGGAGAGGTAGCGGGTGCGCAGCAGGACCTGGCCCGCGTCGGGGGAGCCGATCTCGACGGCGTCGTGCTGGAAGTCTTCGGCGGTGGGCTCGCCGTGCGGGCGGGCGGCGAGGCGGATGCGGTGGTTCAGCGGCGTGGTGCTCATGGCTCGAGCGTAGGGCGGTGGCCGGGGACGTGGTCGGGCGAGGCCTTGTGAGGGGTCCGACAGCGTGTGCGGGAATCCGCCGTCGGGCACACGAGGGCCGTTCGGCGTGACACGAGTCCCATCCATCGACGACCGACGACCGACGACCGACGACCGACGACCGACGACCGACGACCGACGACCGACGACCGACGACGGTCGCACTGGTGGATGGGGAGCCCGTCGGCCCGCGGAGTGCGCCGGGAAATGCAGGAAGCCCCGGAACGATGTTCCGGGGCTTCCTGCGAGGGCGACCCTGACCAGACTTGAACTGGCGACCTCCGCCGTGACAGGGCGGCGCTCTAACCAACTGAGCTACAGGGCCTCACGTGATCTCTGCACTTGCGCGCTTCGACCTGACCAACTCTACCGGACGTTCTCGGGGCTCCCAGCCACTTTCACTGTGAGCCGCCTCGCACTCCGGTCTCATGCGGCTGACCAGGACATCGATCAAACCGTACGAGTACCCCCAACGGGATTCGAACCCGGATCCGGTTTCGAGAGTTTATACGGTGCGACCTGCAAGAACGTTCGACCGTGGGCCGATCCTACCGCGAGCAACCGCAAGCAACTGACCTGCATCGATAGCGACGGACGGAAGCCCAGCCTACGCGGTCTCGATCCGGCGCGCAGAGTGGAGGTAGCTCTCCCGCAGAGGGGTTCCCGTAGTCGTGGTGCTCATAACCACGACTGCCCATATAGCTGGTCTTCTGCAGATGAGCTCTCGCGGTGCTCGCTTGACCTGTCGGACCCCACCGAGACCATGCAGGCATGACCAACTACGACCTCACCGACGGCGGCCGGCGCCGCATCGTCAGCGAAGACCAAGCCAAGAACCTGCGCGAGCAAGCCGAGCTGCGGGCAGAGTTCGATCGACTGCTCGCAGAGGGACGCACGGGTTGCGACTTCGGCGGCCCGAGCGAACTCGACGCGATCGATGACGAGTTCCGCCGGATCGGCGAGGGGAGTCAGGATTTCGACGGCAACGAGCCGGCGTGAGCATCGACCTGATCCGCACCCGCAATGGCTGGACCTACCCCGACCCCGGCCCCTGCGACTGCGGCGAGGACGCTGCGTGGGTCAGCTTCCAGTTCTGCCAGTGCGCCGGTGCGAACGGTGGCGGGCACCCCGCGTGGCGCTGCCGGGCCTGCGACACCGTGCGGACCCTGGGATGCATCGGAGCGATCGCAGTCCCGAACGAGTATGGCGGGCGCGGGTAGGGGTCGCTGGAGAACAGCGCGCACAGAGGCAGCCCCGGCAATGTGGACATACCGGGCGAAGGAGGCCGGCCTGTGGACAACTGCATGGCTGCAGTTCTCCACAAGCTGCATCATCGCCGGTTCAGATCGCTAGCCTGAGGCAGCCTGGCCGGAGCAGCAGTGCAGGTCACGCAGGTCATTGGGACCCCTACCACATATGACCGACTTGCACCCGGTTTCGTGTGGCACACTAACGGGACAGTGTGGACACCCGACGAGACGTCTGTGGATAACACACTAGGCATGTGAGCGAGAAGTAGGGACCCCACGTGACCATTCCAGAGCCGGAGGATGACGATGAACAGGACAGCCCCGTTCCCCCCGCAGATCGAGATGCCCAAAGGGATGCAGGCGATTCGTCTCGACTCCGACCAGATGCTGCAGGAGCTGCTGACGAACCTCGAGCAGACGCGACCAGCCCCGAGGCGGTCGACGCGAAGCAAGAGCTCGAGTCGGTCGATCGAGATGACGAAGATGATGAAGAGGGCGACTCGGATTTCACGCAGCTTGAAGCTCGCGAAGTCCAAATAGCAGTTGTCGCGGCCCGCATGGCCGCGAAGAGCTCCGAGTCATTTAGCGGGCTCATTCCGCATCCTGACGACTGGGATCGGTATGGCGACCAGTGGCACGATCGGATCGTCTGCATGTCTGAGGCATTCACTACCGACGAGTCACGTCGGCGAGATCAGATTGTCACCGGCATGGTCGCCGAAGCGCCCAAGGCTCGGCGCAACGCCCTGTGGCTGGGAGCGCTGTCTATGAGTCTCGCGTTCGTGTCTGGCACTGTGTTCGACTCTCCCGTCGTCGCGTGCGCATTCCTGGCACTCCCCGTGATGTCCATGGTCCAAAGCTTCTTTGGAGATCAGCGCAGAGCAAAGCGCGGAAGTGCCAGCGACGGCTCCGAGTAGTTCCCGGACGCAAGAAAGCGCCCCCACCCGCCCGGCGAGTAGCCAGGTAGGTGGGGGCGCTTCGTCATGCTCAGGAGGCGTCGGCCGTGTGCTCGGCCTCGCACCCGTCCCGGTCGACGGGATCCGAGTAGCGGGCCGGGCAGAGGTGGCACTGGTAGATCGCGTCGCCGTAGACGTCAGGCGTCGTGCACGGCCCGGATCCGGGAGCCCTCGGCGATGGTGTCGTGGCCCTTGCCGGCGACCCGCGGCGCTTGCTCCGTCGCTGATCTGTCGGTCCTCTCCGAGAACATCAGCTCATGCAGCATCCGTGGCGCCACTTCCGAGAACACTGGAGCCACGTAGCTCTCACCGTGAAGCCCCTCGCCGACGACTTCCACGCCCTCACCGACGGCGCGACAGTCTGGATGCACACCCCGCTGTTCCAGGTCGAGAGACGCTGCGCGATCCAGCACGAGATGATCCACCTCGAACGCGACGAGCACTGCAACCAGGACGACGCCGTCGAGCGCCGGACCGAGCAGGAAGTCGGCCGGCGCCTGATCTTCTGGGACCAGCTGCTCGAGGCGGTCCGGTGGGCACGCAACGTCGATGAGCTCGCGGAGGAACTCTGGGTCACAGAGAAGGTCCTACGGGCCCGCATCGAGACCCTCCACGCCGACGAGCTGATGGACATCGCCCGGGCCGCCTGGTCACCCGAGTAGGCCACATCGTTGGTTACGGTTCGGAAACATAACCGATACGGGGAGCCAGCTGTACCTAACCTGCGAGAAGCAATAGTCGACTCGAACAAGGATCACCACATGTCTCAGCCCCCCGCGCCCGAACCCCAGGGCGCACCCGCATCGCCGAACTTCGCGGCACAGCCCCAGTACGGCGGGGCGCCTGCCCCCGTCCCCCCTAAGAAGAAGGGGCCGGGCAAGTGGATCACCTTGGGCTGCGGAGGTTGCGCACTGATCGTTATCATCATCGTGATCATCGCTGTTGTCGCAAGCGTCGCCGGCGGCGGTGATGATGACCCGGTCAACGCTCCTGCCCCATCCTCCGAAGAGACGACCGAGGCCACTGAAGAGGACCCTGCGCCCGAAGAGACGACCGCAGAAGAGGAGCCGGAGGCCACGGAAGAGGAGCCGGAGGCCGCGGAAGACGAGTCCGGCGTACCCGCCGAGGGGGATACCGCGCTCGCACAGGCCCAGGACTACGTGGACATCATGCCGTTCTCGAAGAAGGGCCTGCTCGACCAGCTCACTTCGGAGTACGGCGGCCAGTTCCCTGACGATGCCGCGCAGTACGCCGTTGACAACGTCGACGCGGACTGGAACGCAGAGGCTCTCGAAGCTGCCGAGTCTTACCGCGACACCATGTCGATGTCCAACGACGCTATCCACGATCAACTCACCTCCGAGTACGGAGGCCAGTTCACCAAGGAAGAGGCGGACTACGCCTTGGAGAACCTGGACGGCTGAGGCACCTAGTATGCGACGAAACGCCCCCGGTACCGTCACCGTGCCGGGGGCGTGTTCTTCGTGCGTCAGGCGGCCGCTCGCGGGCCGGGGATCAATGCCTCGAGCATCGTGGCATGCGTGACCGTCGGCCGAGTGCGCGACGGGACCAGGTGCCCGTACACGTCGGAGGTGGTCTTCAGCGACTCATGACCGAGTGCGCGGGACACCTCGAAGAGGTCGGCGCCGGAGACCAACATGTGCGACGCGGCGAAGTGCCTTAGGTCGTGGACCCGCGGACGCGGTGTGATCTTCTTCGTCGCCTTCTTCCAGTGGTACTCGAAGAACGTCTGGTGCTGGATCGGTCGGCCGGCCCTGTTGGTGAACACCAGAGCGCCGGGCTTCCCCCGGGCGCCGAGCGCGGCGATGATCTTCGGCGTGGTCTCGATGGTGCGGTGTGCGCGCCGCGTCTTGGGCGCGCCGAGGATCCGCTGGTGCGTCTCGTCGTGCTTCCATGCGCGCCGCACCGTGAAGGTGCACGAGTCGCTGTTCACGTCGGCCCACGTGAGTGCCGTCGCTTCACCCCAGCGGAGCCCTGTCGCGGCGAGCAGCAGCACCAGTGGCCGGTAGAGGTCGCTGATCGTCTCGAGGATGGTGCCGAGCTCCGCCTGGGTGAGAATGCGGATGTCGTGGTGCTCGCGCGCGGGAAGTCGTACCCCGTCGCAGGCGTTGCCGTCGACCCAGTCGCGGTCCTGAGCGTGCTCGAGCAGCGCGGACAGTAGGCCGTGCTCGTTGCGGATCGTCTTCGCTGATACTGGCCGCTTCGTCTTCACCGACGGGGTGACGGCCCGTGCCTGGACCCACCGCTCGATGTCGGTACGGTCGATCAGGTCGACGGGGAGGGCGCCGAGCTGGTCGGTGAGCCCGGACCGGACGAGGATCCGCTTGTACTCGGCGGCCGTGCCGGCGGTGATGTCTGGTGCCGCGGCGATGTAGTCGTCGAGCACCTCGGCGAGGGCGGGACGGACGGGTCCGCCGTGCTCGAGGGCGATGCGTTTGGCGCGGGCGGCGGGTCCGCCGATCCGATCGACGAGGGCGGAGAAGGCGGCGGCCTCGCGGTGGTTGTCGAACGTCTCGGTGGTGGGGGTTCCGCCTCGTGTGATTCGGAACGCAACCCTGTATGCGGTGGTGCCGTCCTTGCGTGGGCGGACCGATATGGAGGCCATCTGCTGCTCCTGGGACTCGGATGTAGTCCGCACGGTAGTCCGCGGGACCGACAGACGAGCGTCAGTGCAGGTCAGGTGCAGTACCCCCAACGGGATTCGAACCCGTGTCGCCGGCGTGAAAGGCCGGTGTCCTAGGCCACTGGACGATGGGGGCCCGGGCAACGAAGTGCCCGACGCAGAGCATACCCATCGAAGGTGCTGTGCGTCTGCGGGAATCCCGTCGATGCGGCATACGCGACACGAATCGTCGGCCGCTGGATGTCCGGGTGCGGCGACGGGCGGCTCCCGGGCCGGCCGACGGCGTGGTTCCATGGGCCCATGATCCGGATCAGCCGAGAAGAGTTCGAGGAAGCGGTCGACGACGCGCTCGACTCGTTGCCCGAGGAGATCGCCCGGTCGATCGCGGAGGCGAACGTCGCGATCCTCATCGAGGAGGAGCCGCAGTTCGAGCATGCGGACGGCACCGAGCTGCTGGGCCTGTACGAGGGGATCCCGCTGGACAAGCGCTCCGTGTTCGACGGCTACGCCCAGCCCGACCGCATCTTCGTGTTCCGAGGACCGCTGCAGCGCGTGGCCGCCTCCCGCGAGCACCTCGTCGAACAGATCGCCGTCACGGTGCTGCACGAGCTCGGACACCTCTTCGGCCTCAGCGACAAGCGGCTCCACGAGCTCGGCTGGGGCTGAGCGCCGCGTTCACCATGGTGGCCTCCGCAGCGCTCATCATGGCGGCCACCGCGGCCCGCACGACCGCGCTCAGGCGTCGAGGTCGCTGAGCCCGGCCTCGTGGGCGATGATCGCGATCTGGACCCGGTTCGTGCAGTCCAGCTTGGCGAAGATCTTCGAGACGTGCGCCTTCACGGTCGCCTCGCTCATGAACAGCCGCATCCCGATCTGGGCGTTGGACAGCCCGGCCCCGACGGCGCCGAGCACCTCGGTCTCCCGTTCGGTGAGCTGCTCGATCCCGGGGTGACGGTCCTGGCGGGTGCCGGGGTTCGAGTCGGAGAAGTGGGAGAGCATGCGCCGGGTGATGGTGGGCGAGAGCATCGCATCGCCTCCGGCGACCACGTGCACGGCCCGGGCGAGGTCCTGCGGCGGGGTGTCCTTGAGCAGGAAGCCGCTGGCCCCGGCCTCGAGCGCCTGGAACACGTACTCGTCCATGTCGAACGTGGTGAGCATGATGATCTTGGGCGGGTTCGGCAGCGCGGAGACCGCCTTGGTCGCGGCGATGCCGTCGAGCCCCGGCATCCGCACGTCCATCAGCAGCACGTCGGGGCGGTGCTTCTGCACGAGAGTCACCGCCTCGGTGCCGTCGCCGCCCTGACCCACGACCTCGATCGCCGGGTCGGCGCCCAGGATCATCGCCAGCCCGGCTCGTACCAGGGAATCATCATCGACCAGTCCCACACGGGTCACGTCGTCATCGGCCATGGGATCACCGCCCTCACTTCGAAGCGTCCTTCATCGGTGGGGCCCGACGTGATCGTGCCGCCGGCGTGCGTCACACGGGTCTCGATCCCGGACAGACCCATGCGGGCCCCCGGCAGATCCGTCGTGAACCCCTTGGGAAGTACATTACTGACCTCGATCACGAGGTCGGTGCCCGGCTCACCGATCAGCGCCACCCGGGCCTTGGTGTGCAGGGCGTGCTTGTGGATGTTCGTCAGCCCTTCCTGCACCACGCGGAAGGCGGTGCGTGCGAGCTGGTCGGGCACCTGGTCGTCGATGAAGTCGAACAGGTCCACGGAGATGCCGGCCTCCTGCGAGGTGGCGACCAGGCGGCGCACGTCGTCCCAGGTGGGCTGGGGTGCCAGCGGGGCCTCCTCGCCGTCGCCGCGCAGCACGCCCAGCACCTCGCGCAGCTCGGAGAGCGCGGTGGTGGCGGTCTGCCGGATCAGCGCCGCGGACTGCTGGACCTGCTCGCGCTCGAGGTTCGGGTTCACCTCGAGGGCGCCCGCCTGGAGGGCGACCAGGGAGATCTTGTGGGCGACGATGTCGTGCATCTCGCGGGCGATGCGGGTGCGCTCCGCGCGTCGGGCCTGCTCCTGGGCGACCGCCTGGCCGGACTCCGCCTGCTCGGCGCGCTTCTTCAGCTGCGCGAGCAGCATCCGACGGGTCGAGACGTACATGCCCAGTGACGCCGAGGCCGCCACGATCAGCGCAGTGACCACGATGCCGGTGATCCCGACGATCCCGAAGCCGATCCCGCTCATGCTCAGCTCCGGCACGATGCCGGCCACGACGGCGAGCAGGGCGACCAGCAGGGTGCGCGCGCGCCGGCTGCTGCGCGTCGCGTAGGCGAACGGGACGACGACCAGCACCACCAGCGACCACGCGACGGCGTTGAGCGCGAGCACGAGGGGGAGCAGCCACGGCCAGTGGCGGTGGCGCAGGAGGAGGGCCGCGCCGAGGCCGACGATGAGCACGGCGCGCAGCAGATCCCAGCCCGAGGCGGCGAGGATCGCCGACAGCACGGCCTCGGCCAGGATCAGGACGCTGAGCGTCACGTCCTGCCAGGTCCGGCGCACGGGCGCTCCCAGTTCTTCCACTCCGTCACTGTATCGGCGCGAGCGGGCGTCCGGTCCTGCGGCCGGCTCGTCGGCCCGGGTTCCAGCCGGAGGTCGGCCCCGCGGAGGACCCGCCCCCGACGCAGGTCGGGGGTCGCGCCCCCGTCGGCCCGCCTGCGGCCGACGATCGTCGCGCCCGCGCTGGCCCCCGGTCGCTGTCCGTGCGGGGCATCGGCGACGGATCGTAGGGACATGACCTCACAGACCAGCCCCGCCGCCCGCGGCACCTCCGCCGCCCGCGGCACGTCCGCCGCCATCGAGGTGCAGGGCGTGACCAAGTTCTACGGCGACCGCGCCGTGGTCGACGACTTGAGCTTCACCTGCCGGCCCGGCAGCGTCACCGGCTTCCTCGGCCCCAACGGCGCCGGGAAGTCCACGACGCTGCGCGTGCTGACCGGCCTCGCCCGGGCCGACGCCGGCCGGGCGCTCGTGGGCGGTGTCGACTACCGCAGCCTCGATCACCCCGCCCGCACCATCGGCGTGATGCTCGACGCGGGCGCGCTCCACCGCGGCCGGACCGGTCTGGAGACCCTGCGCCTGGCGGCGCGCGCCATCGGCATGCCCGCCTCCCGGGCCGACGAGGTCCTCGAGACCGTCGGTCTGGGGCACGCCGGTGCGAAGCGGGTGGGCGGCTACTCCTATGGCATGCGCCAGCGGCTCGGCATCGGCGTGGCACTGATCGGGGACCCGGCCGTGCTGGTGCTCGACGAGCCCGCGAACGGCCTGGACCCCGAGGGGATCCGGTGGATGCGACGCCTGCTGCGCTCCTTCGCCGACGCCGGCGGCACCGTGCTGCTGTCCAGCCATCAGCTGCGCGAGGTGCAGGCCACCGTGGACCAGCTGGTCGTGATCGCCGGCGGCCGCCTGGTGCGCGAAGGCACGCTCGACGAGCTGACCAGCGAGGGCGGCACCCGGGTGGGCGCCCTGGATCCCCAGGCCCTGCGCACCGCCCTCGACACCCACGGCATCGCCTACGAGCGCCGCTCCGGGGACGAGCTCGAGGTGAGCTTGGCACCGGAGGACATGGGACGCCTCGCCCTGCGCGAGCAGATCGTCCTCACCACGTTGGGCGCCACCGATCACGGCGGGCTCGAGGAGGTCTTCTTCGCGCTGACCGGCCAGACGGAACCCGATGAGGAGTCCGGTGCGCCGACCGGGCAGTCCCAGCCCGCCGTGGTCGGCGGGCCCTGACCTCGTCGACGCCGACCGATCACTCACGGCACGACCACGCACCA
Organism: Brachybacterium sp. 107; assembly: GCF_052379725.1. Lineage (NCBI taxonomy): Bacteria > Bacillati > Actinomycetota > Actinomycetes > Micrococcales > Dermabacteraceae > Brachybacterium > Brachybacterium sp. 107. Next base: position 137,421 of record NZ_JBQSYW010000008.1, read on the forward strand.
CGCACCACGCACCACGCGAACCAGCATCGCTCGCCACGCACCACGCGAACCAGCACCCCTCGCCCTCTCCGGCACCCCACCTCTTCGAGGAGACCTCCCATGAGACCCGCACTCGACCTCCGCGCCCATCTCGACACCCGCGGCACCGCGATCCTGATGACGATCTCGCTGATCCTCATCGTCGGCTTCGCAGCCCTCGCCGGGCTCCTGCAGCCGCTGTTCCTTCCCGACTCCACATCCGAGATGGCGCTGACCCTCTATGTCCTCAGCCTTCCGCTGTCGCTGATCATCCCCGTGATCGCCGTGCTGATCACCGCAGGGGAATGGTCCGACGGCTCGATCCAGCTCACCTTCCTGCAGCGCCCCGGACGCCTCGGGGTGCTGGCCTCCAAGGTGATCGCGGCGATCGTCGTGGTCGTCGTGCTCCTGGCGATCTCCGTCGCCATGGCGGCGCTGACCACCTGGATCGGCGGCGAGCTGATCGGGGATGGTGCTGTCTTCTCCGGGATGGGTGATGCGCTCGCCTCCCTGCTCGCCACGCTCGGGGCCACGCTGCTGTTCTCCCTCGCCGTGGGCATCGCCCTGCAGTCCACCGTGCTCGGCCTGGTCGCCGCGATCGGCATCCCGTTCGTGGTCGGCACCGCCACCGCGATCGCCATGCTCACCGGGTCCGAGACGATCATGGACATCGTGCGGGCGGTCGACCTCCAGACGGCTGCCATGGCACTCGGCACCGGGGACGCCACCGCCTTCGAGCTGCTGCCCCTCGCCCTGCTCGTGGTCCTGCCCGCCGCCTACGGCGCGTGGCGCTGGAACAGCCGCGAGGTGTCCTGACCCGTCCTGCCCCGTCCTGGCCTGCCCCGAACCGACTTGCCCCGAACCGACTTGCCCCGTCCTGACCCGACCCGGACCGTCCTGCCCCGGTTCGCCGGGGGCTCGCGGAACCTGCCATCCGCGGGGCCTAGGATGGCCGGGCCGTCGCGCGCCCGGCGCGCCCGCACCATCCCGCTCCGCCCCAGGACAAGGAAACCTTGTATGACACTCGCCGCCCAGCCGCGACGGCCCTTCGCCCGACTCACAGCGGCACTCGCCGTGACGGTCCTGCTGCTCAGCGGCTGCAGCCAGCTCGGCGGCGGGCCGGAGGGCGGCGCCGATGGCGGGGCCGGCGACGGCGGGTCCAGCGATGGCGGAAACCCGGCCCAGCCGGCTCCGGACAGCGAGGAGGGCCTCCCGCTGGAGGAGCTCGGCACGTCGGCCGCGCAGGATCTGCCCACCGACCCGTCGACCGATCCGGAGTACGCCCGGTACTACGAGCAGGACATCGAGTGGGGCGCGTGCGACGGCGTCGTCGCCGACGGCCTCGAGTGCGGGACCCTCACCGTCCCGCTCGCCTGGAACGATCCGAGCGGCACGGACATCGACCTCGCGGTGGCACGCATCCCCGGCTCCGAGCAGGACGCCGGATCGCTCGTGTTCAACCCGGGTGGCCCCGGCGTCTCCGGCGTGAACTACATGGAATCCGCGCCGTACATGGTCTCCCCGGCGGTGCTCAGCGACTACGACCTGGTGGCCTTCGACCCGCGGGGCGTGGGCCGCTCCGAGGGAGTCGAGTGCCTGACCGATCAGGAGACCGATGAGTACCGCGCGGTGAAGGGCCAGCCGATCTCCGCCGAGTCCACCCAGGAGTACGAGAAATGGGGTGCGCGGATCGCCGAATCCTGCGAGGAGCACTCCGGGAAGGTCCTGCCCTACCTCGACACCTACTCCTCCGCACGCGACATGGACGTGCTGCGCTCGGCCCTGAACAGTGACCAGCTCGACTACCTCGGGTACTCCTACGGCACCTACCTCGGATCGAGCTACGCCGATCTGTACCCCGGCCGCGTCGGGCACTTCGTGCTGGACGGGGCGATCGATCCCACGCTCACGATGGACGAGTTCGTCGCCGGGCAGGCGGAGGGCTTCGAGAAGGCGGCCGACGTCTTCATCCAGGACTGCCTGGACACGGCCGAGTCGTGCCCTCTCAAGGGCGACGTCGCCGAGGCGAAGAAGCAGCTGAACGCGTTCTTCGCGGCAGCCGACGAGTCACCCGTGGACAGCGGGGACCCCGATCGGCCCCTCACCGGCTCCCTCGCCCGCTCCGCCGTGCTGACGCTGATGTACAGCGACGAGCTGTGGCCCACGGGCCGACAGGCGGTGAGCGCGGCGATGAACGGTGACGGCAGCCAGCTGCTGGAGATGGACGACCGCTCCGCCGAGCGCCAGCTGGACGGTTCGTACCGCACCAGCGCCGCGTTCTCGATGACCGCCGTGAACTGCCTGGACCATCCCCGCGTCGCCGACGCGGAGTGGGAGAAGCAGGAGGCAGCGCGCATCGCGGAGCAGTTCCCCACCTTCGGGTCGAACATCGCCAAGGATGACTGCGCCCAGTGGCCGCAGGCCCCGGTGCGCGAGCCGGCGGAGATCTCCGCCGACGGTGCGGCGCCCATCGTGGTGATCGGGACGACCGGTGACCCGGCCACCCCGTACGCCTGGTCGACGGCCCTGGCCGAGCAGCTGGACAGCGGCGTGCACCTGACCTGGGACGGCAACGGGCACACCGCGTACGGGCGCTCCGGTGGCTGCATCGAGGAGCAGGTCGACGCCTACCTCCTGGACGACACCGTGCCGGAGAACGGTTTCAGCTGCTGAGCGCAGAGTCTGCCGGGCGCTGAGTCCGCCGAGCGCAGAGTCCGCCGGGCGCACGGTCCGCCAGGCGCGGCGTCCGCCGGGCGCGGCGTCCGCCGGGGGCCGTAGCCGCTCGGCGGACCGCGGTCAGCTGATGACCATGTCGAACACGTGGATCGACGAGTTGCCCGGCAGCACCACGACGTCGACCGTCTTGGAGCTGTCGATCTCGACGGCGGTCGCGAAGACGCTGTAGGTGCCGTTCTCGTTGCCGTAGCCCTCGGGGGTGTTGCGCCCCTTCGTCGCCGCGACGACCTCCGCGTCGAGGTTCGCCCCGACTCCCGTCCAGTTCGGGACCCCGAGGGTGCCCTCGTCACCGGTGCCGTCGGTGTAGTAGACGGTCACTGTCCCGGTCGCGTTCAACCCCGAGCCGGAGACGAGGAAGCCGATCTGGCTCCCGGTATCGTCGACCTCGATCGCCTGACCGCTGGCGGTGACGTTGTCCGCCTCACCGGCGGCGACATCGGGCCAGGTGAACTCGGTCCCTGCCCCCTCGAGGGTCGCTCCCGGGGTGACCTCGACCGCCTCGAGGGCCTCGGCCGAGAACGAGTTGCCGTCGCCGTCGAAGTCACCCTGGGCCACCGACGCGAGCGTGGTGATGCCGACGTTGTTGCGCGCCGCGGCGATCGAGTCGACGGGCTCGCCGGAGGTCAGCACGCGCTCCTGGGTCGCGGTGCCGATGCCGTCACCGCCGTTGTAGGTGATGGTCGCGGTGAAGGGGTACATGCGGAACCCGTCGCGCAGGGTGGGAACGCGCACGTCGAAGACGGCGTGTGCGCGCTCGCCGGCGTCGATCCGTCGGATGTCGATCGTCTGCGGGCCGACGGTCCATCCGGCCGGACCCCGCAGCGAGACGTTCACGCGCGTCATCGGCGCCCGGGAGGCGTTGGCGACGGTGACGGTGACCGTCTGGACGGTGTCCTCCTGGGTGAGGTCGACCGGGGAGATCTGGACCGTGGTCTGCGAGGGCGCGGACGCTGCCAGGGCGTTCCCGGCCATGGCGAGGGAGACGAGCAGTGCGAGGACGAGGACCACCGCGGCGCGGCCGGCACCCCGCAGCTGCTGTGCCCGAGCGGCGGGAACGACGGGAGCGGTGGGGAGTTCGGGGGAGTTCACGGCATCTCCTTCTCGTGGGAATCCATACCTTGACGGACCTCGGACCAGCGTCCACGGGTGAAGTCGGGCATCTCGAGCACGGCCCCGCCCTGATTGATGGACTCCTCGCTGAGGGGCACCGGAGCGCACCAGGTCGCGGAGTCGTAGACGTCGATGTCCGGGACGAGGCCGAGCCGGATGCACTGCACGAAGCGCCACTGCAGCAGGTAGTCGATGCCGCCGTGGCCGCCGTTCTGCTCGGCGTCGTCGCCGACGGTGCGCCACAGCCAGTGGTCGAACTCCTCGCGGTAGCTGTCGAACGGGCGCCAGGCGTCGTCGCCGTGATCGGGTTCGGTGTAGATCCGGGCCCCGGACTCCCCGACTGGGACGTAGTCCTCGAACACGCCGCGAGTGCCGGCGATCGAGTTGATCCGGCTGTACGGCCGGGGAGAGGAGACGTCGTGTTCGGTGCGGATCACACGACCCAGCTCGGTGTCGTGCAGGCAGGTGATGAGGTCGCCTTTGATGTAGGTGTCCTCCCACGAGGGGTGATCCGCGGGCATGAACCTCTCGCGGTAGTCGGCCAGGGCCCGGGGTGCGGTGGCGGTGGCGCGGATGGTGGCGATGCGATCCCCGCGGTTGATGTCCATCGCGTTGGCGACCGGGCCCAGCCCGTGCATCGCGTAGAAGGAACGGTTATGGGTGGTGTGCCACGTGCGACGCCAGTGGTCGGTGTAGTAGTTCTCGTCGAACATCAGGGCGCGCAGGTCGTGCAGGTAGGCGCCGTGCCCGTTGGTCAGGTCGCCGAACAGCCCGGCATGGGCGGCGCGCATCATCGCCAGCTCGTTGCGGCCGTAGCAGGTGTTCTCCGAGAGGGAGAGGTGCCTGCCGGTCTTCTCGCTGGTGGCTACCAGGTCCCACAGCTCGTCGACCTCGCAGGCCACCGGGAGCTCGACCACGACGTTCGCGCCGGCCTCGAGGGAGGCCTTGCCGTGGGCATAGTGGAATTCCCAGGGCGTCGCGATGTACACCAGGTCCAGCTCGACGGCATCGAGCATCTCCTGGAAGGAGGTGTCGGCGCCGCCGAACTCGCGGGGACGGGGATGGCCCTCCTTCTCGAGAGCGTCGGCGGTGCGGGTGGCGCGGTCGGCGCGGATGTCGCACACGGCATCGAGGGAGGTGCCGGGTACGGCGGCCCATCCGGCGGCCATGGAACTGCCGCGGGCGCCGAGGCCGATCAGGCCGATGCGCACGGTGTCACGCTGCTCGTAGGGGACGTCGATCATGGAGGCCTTGCCGGGGATGGGGGCCTTGGTCGGCTTCTTGACGGGGAGCGGCGCGGCTCCGGCCGATGAGGCACCGAGGGCCCCGACAGCGCCGACGCCGGAGAGACCGGCGCCGGTGAGGAGGGTGCGTCGTGACGGGAAGGGGGACTGGGGCATGCAGGATCACCTCGTGGTGGTCGGATCCGCTTCGCATCGACAGTGGCGCGAGGGAACTCCGGGTCTGGACGACTTCCGACCCGGAGTGTGACGACCCTCTCATCGAGTGCGCGCCGTGTCAAAGGATTCACAGAAGACGAAGCGGGATTGCTGGCGGGCGCGGCGTCGGCGCGGGTGCCTCATCCCCGGAGGGGGGGCGCCCTGGGTGACGTGACGGGGATCGCGCCATGCGGCTTTGCGCCCGGCCATATGTGTCCCGTAAGGTGGACTGGTCGGTCGCGTGACCGGCGGAAACGCCGCCTTAGCTCAGTCGGTAGAGCGATTCACTCGTAATGAATAGGTCACCAGTTCGATTCTGGTAGGCGGCTCCGAGTGTCAGAAGACCCCCTCACCTCCCAGGTGCGGGGGTCTTCTGCTGTCATGGTCACGCGGGTGGGTGACGTCGGTCCCCGGCGCCGAGGGGGCTGCCGGCGCTAGAGTCGCCTCACGATCCCGACCCGGCAGGAGCTGCCATGGACCACGCCGTAACCCCCGATGCATCTCGAGGCGCCAACCCGTTCGGCGTGGCCTCCGTGATCGCGGGAGTGCTGCTGCTCCTCGTCGGCACCGCGACGATCATGCTCTCTCCGGCGATTCCGTTGATCCTCTCGAGGTTCCAGCTTCCCTATCAGTTCGTGGGGCTGCTGACGGCGCTCCCGCAGGCGCTCATCGCCCTGGTCGGGACCGTGCTCGGCATCGTCGGGCTGCTCGCCAAGGGCCGACGCCGGGTCGCCGCGATCATCGGCACCACCATCGGCGCGTCGCACCTGGTCACCGCCATCGTCGGATTCGTCGGATCGCAGGTCGTCGTCCTCCTGCTCGGCTGAGCATCCCTCGAGGACTGCGGACGCGCGCCGAGAAGGACCTCCGTGCCCGGCTCGCGCCGACATCGTGACGCGTCTCGGGCATCGACGACCCCGAGGGGGTCCCATTCAGGCGCGGCGACGCGCGGTGAGCTCCTCGTCGATCCAGGAGGTGAGCGCGGGCGTGGACGCGGCGAGGCCGGCGGGCAGCCACAGTGCCTTCTGCATGCGCCCATCCGCCTTCTCGCGATCGAACACCGTGACCAGTCCGGCGTCGAACTGCCGCTGGGCCTCGGCGTTGGTCACCCCGAGCTCGATCTGGCGGTTGGAATCCTGCGTGATGAGCTCGACGTCGAGCATCTCCGCCCAGGGGATCTCGCCCGCTTGCGCGGTCGTCATGGTGAGGCCGCTCGGTGCGACGGTGAGGCCGACGGCCGGGCTGATCGCGCGACGGATCTGGACGACCATCAGGAGCAGACATCCGAGGACCATCAGCCAGCCGAGCAGCATGACGACGCCGCTGGCGGCGAGGCCGAGGACGAAGCCGACCAGGATGAGGAGCACGCAGAGCAGAGCGAGCAGCGCGGCCCGGAGGCGGGAGAAGCGGAAGGTCACCGGCTCCCCCTGGGCGAGGGTCGAGGCCCAGGCGGCGGCATTCTTCGTTGGTGTGCTCATATGTGTCGAATCCCTGTGATCGTGGTGTCTGTGCCGTGCTGCCGTGCTGCCGTGCTGCCGTGCTGCCGTGCTGCCGTGCTGCCGTGCTGCCGTGCGGCCGGACTGCGCGGGCCGAAGGACAATGTACTGCTGCGTGCACCATTGCTGGGCGCTGACCCGCAGGCTGTGTGCGGCACGGATCGCCTGCCCCGCCTGCGCCCCGTGTTGTCATGAGGTGTGGACGGACGAGGCGGCGCGGCAGCGGTGCCGTCGGTCGGACCCGTCCACCTTTTCTTGATTAAGTCCAGAGTGCACGTTATGGTCGGGGTATGCCGACGCTCGACCACCCCTCCGCCCTGCGCGAGGCAGGACTGCGCGTGACCGCCCCGCGGCTCGCGACGCTGGCCGCGGTCGCCGAGCATCCTCATGCCGACGCCGAGGTGATCGCCCATGCGGTGCGCGGGCAGCTCGGGACGGTGTCCCGGCAGGCTGTCTACGACGTGCTCAACGCTCTGTCCGACGCGGAACTCCTGCGCCGCGTCTCCGTGGGCGGTCGGAGCATGCAGTACGAGCTGCATCGGCACGACAACCACCATCACCTCGTGTGCCGCAGCTGCGGCCGCTTGGAGGACGTGCCCTGCTCCATCGGCCATTCGCCGTGCCTGACCCCCTCCGACGACCACGGCTTCGACATCGAGATCGCCGACGTCGTCTACCGAGGCATCTGCTCCCGGTGCCGCGCCGCGCACGCGTCGGCCGAGCCGTCCGCCGCGCACTCGTCGGCTGAGCCGTCCGCCGCGCACGCCACCCCCGAATCCCCCTGACCCTCCGGGGTTCGGGTCCTTGTCCCCGACCGTCACTGTCCGAACGTCACTGTCCGCACTTATCGTTACAACGTGTCAGAAACCATCACGACCCCTAGGAGACGCATATGACCGACTTCGATCCCACGATCCCGAGCACCACGGAATCCGGCGCTCCGCGCGAGTCCGACGCGAACTCCCTCAGCGTCGGCGCCGACGGCCCGCTCATGCTCCATGACACCGCCCTGGTCGAGAAGCTCGCGCGCTTCGACCGCGAGCGCGTCCCGGAGCGCAGCCCCCATGCGAAGGGCTCCGGCGCCTTCGGTGAGCTGGAGATCACCGAGGACGTCTCGCAGTACACCAAGGCGGATCTCTTCCAGCCCGGTCGCAAGACCCCGATGCTGGCTCGCTTCTCCACCGTCGCCGGCGAGCTGGGCTCGCCCGACACCTGGCGGGACGTGCGCGGCTTCGCGCTGAAGTTCTACACCCAGGAGGGCAACTACGACCTGGTCGGGAACAACACCCCGGTCTTCTTCGTGCGCGACCCCATGAAGTTCCCCGACTTCATCCACTCCCAGAAGCGCACCCCGGACTCGGGCCTGCGCTCGAACACCATGCAGTGGGACTTCTGGTCGAACTCCCCGGAGTCCGCCCACCAGGTCACCTACCTCATGGGTGATCGGGGTCTGCCCAAGTCCTGGCGCCACATGAACGGCTACGGATCGCACACCTACATGTGGATCAACGAGTCCGGAGAGAAGTTCTGGGTCAAGTACCACTTCCACACGGATCAGGGCCTGGAGTTCCTCAGCAATGAGGAGGCGGAGAAGATCGCCGGCTCCGACGGCGACTACCACCGCCGGGACCTCTTCGACGCGATCGACCGCGGTGAGAACCCGAGCTGGACCCTGTCCGTCCAGGTCATCCCCTATGAGGATGCGAAGACCTACCGCTTCAACATCTTCGACCTGACCAAGACGGTGTCCAAGAAGGACTACCCGCTGATCAAGGTCGGCACGATGACCCTGAACAAGAACCCGCAGAACCACTACGCCCAGGTGGAGCAGGCGGCCTTCAGCCCCTCGAACCTGGTGCCGGGCATCGGGGTCTCCCCGGACAAGATGCTGCTGGGCCGCGTGTTCTCCTACCCGGACGCGCAGCGCCACCGCATCGGCACGAACTTCAACCAGCTGCCGGTGAACCAGCCGGTCGTGCCCACGAACTCCTACGACAAGGAGGGGTTCATGCAGTTCCTGCACTCCGGTGACGCGCCGGTGTACTCGCCGAACTCCTACGGTCGTGCGTATCAGGACGAGCAGGGCCCCGTCGACAACGGCTGGGAGACCGACGGCGAGCTGGTGCGCGCCGCCTACACCCTCCACTCCGAGGACGGCGACTTCGTGCAGCCCGGCATCCTGGTGCGCGAGGTCTTCGACGACGGTGACCGCGACCGCCTGGTCGAGACCGTCTCCGGCGGTCTGAGCACCGTCGAGGAGCCTGTCCTGTCCAAGGCTCTGCAGTACTGGAAGAGCATCGACCAGACCATCGGTGAGCGCATCGAGAAGGCCATCGGCACCGCCGCGGCCGACGAGCAGTCCGGCGGCGACCCGCTGAACAGCTGATCCGTCCCGGGCCACCCCAGGTGGCCCGGTGTTCGCCACACGAGCGCGGCGCGTCCCCGGCATCCGGGGGCGCGCCGCGCTCGTGTGTGTATGTGCGTGCGTGTGGCTCGTGCGGAGGGGAGTGCTGGGGGAGGGCGCCGGGGGTGTCGGCAGGGCCCTCAGACCACCAGCACCTCGCAGGGAGCGGAGAGCAGGAGCTTCTGGACGGTGAGTCCGAGCAGGTGACGGGCGAGGTCGTTCTGACGGCGGATGCCCAGGACGAGCAGGTCCGCCTTCTCCTCCTCGATCACGTGCAGCAGCACGTCGGAGATGTCGTCCTCGGTGTGCTCCTGGCGCATCGCGACGCGCACGGCGGCCTGCCGGAGCTGGTCACGGGCGATCTCGAGCTGCTGGTCGTCGGCGTGACGGGGATCCGAGGTGACGCCGTCGCGCACCACATTGACCACGATCAGCGGCCCGCCGCGCCGTTCAGCCTGTTCGCGTGCGGCTGCCAGCGCCTTGAAACCCACGTCGGTGGGGATGAATCCGACGACGACTGCCATCTGTTCTCCTCGGGTGCGGTCCGGGCGTCGGCCGTGCCCGTGGGGGAGCGGCCAGCTCCGATCCTACGGGCTGACGGCCCCGGGAGGGGACCGGTGCCGCTCTCAGACTCCGGTGCCGGACCCGGAACTGGGGGTCTCGGAGCGCTGCTGGCCGGAGAGCTGCTGGATCTCGTCCATGATCCGTGCCGTCATCAGGCGGCGCTTGACACCCTTGGAGGCGCCGGGGTCGATATCGCTGAAGTCGATCGGGCGGCCGATGCGCACGCTGACGACGCCGCGCTCGGGAAGCTTCTTCTTCATGAGCTCGGGCGTGCCCTTGAGTCCCACGGGGATGATCGGCCGGCCGGACTCCAGTGCGAGCCAGGCGGCGCCCTGCTTCCCCGGGTGCAGCAGGCCGTCCTTCGAGCGGGAACCCTCGGGGTAGATGCCGAAGCCCGCCCCTTCGCGGAGGATGACCTGCGCGGACTGCAGCGCGCCCTTGCCGGAGGCGAGGGCCTCCCGGTCGACGGGCACGGCGTCGACGGCCGTGAAGAACCACTTCAGGACCTTGCCCCTGAGCCCCTTCTGGGACCACAGGCTCGACTTGGCCACGAACCGGATCTGGCGCGGGAACGCCACCGGGAGCACGAAGCTGTCGATGTTGGAGAGGTGGTTGGAGGCGATGATGAAGCCGCCCTCGGTCGGCACGTTCTCCAGTCCGGTGATCCGGGGGCTCCAGATGAGAGAGACGAAAGGGCGCACAGCGGTGCGGACTCCCATGTAGAAGCGCTGGGTCACGTGGTCCTCCTGGGTCGGCTCAGAACGCGCACCACGATATCCCTGTCGGGCGGGTGCCTGGTGCCGATGGTCGCAGCGCATGCCTCGTCACAGGCGCAGATGATGCGCTGGTCGCGCCGGTGAAGCGGACGGGGCGGGCACGGGCTGATGTGGTAGAACAGGCGTGCGTCACGCGCCGAATCCGAGGCGCGCAGCCGGGGACGGCCGATGCGCCCGCCGCAGGTCGGTGGTGCTGCCGCTGTCCCCGTCGATCCCGAGGAGCCTGTCGATGCCGAAGACCTTGAACATCGCCGTGATCGGCGCCGGAACCATGGCGCAGGCCGTGCATCTTCCGGTGCTGCGTCGGCGCTGGGACCGCTTCGCGGTCACTGCACTGGTGGATCATTCCCCGCGTCGCCGCCGGGAATCCTCCGAGGTGTGGGGGGTCGGGGAGGAGGCGCGCTATGAGAGCGTCGCCGACCTGATCGCTGCGGTGCGCGCGAAGAGCGTCGCCGTGGATGCTGTGGTGCTGTCCACCGATGGCCTGCACGTCGATGACCTGCTGCAGCTCATGAAGCGGGGCATCCCGATCCTCGCCGAGCCGCCCCTGGGCTATTCCGAGGAAGAGGTCGCTCGGGTGGCGGACTTCGAGCGGATGACCGGTCGCCGCCTCGTGATGATGGCCTACCCGCAGCAGTACGACGACTCCGTGTCGCGGATGGCCGAGCAGATCGCCACCAAGGACCTGCGGATGGTGGACCACGAGGTGCTGATGCCGGCGAGCCAGCCGCTGTTCGGCGGCGCGCACGTCACCACGTCCTCGTACGACCTCCCCTCCGAGGTGCGCTCCCAGCGCCGCACGAATCTCCAGGCGGCAGTGGTCGCCGGCTCCGGTGACGGCGCCACCCAGCGCGATCGCGACCTCTACGTCAAGGGCCTGCTGACCGGCGTGGCCCATCAGCTGGCCGTGCTCGAGGCCGTGTACGGCCCGGTCGCGCGCCTGGTCGCCGTGCGTCATTGGCCCAAGGGCGTGATCCCCGGTTCGATCGAGCTGCTCGGCGAGCTCGAGGGCGGAGCGCAGGTGAGGCTGGTCTGGCACTACCTCCCGTTCGCCCCGGAGTACTCCGAGACCATCCAGGTGCTCTCCGCCCGCAGGCGGATGCAGGTCGAGCTGCCCGCGCCCTCGCACGGCGATCGCCGCTCGACGGTCTCGCTGCGGGAGAAGAAGGCCGGCGTGGTCCAGGAGACCTCCACGACCGCGGCCAAGGGCTCGGTGGAGCTGATGTGGGAGGCGTTCCATGCCTTCGTCGAGAAGGGAACGCTGCCCTACTCCGGAGCCGCCGAGGCGCAGACCCAGGTCGCGCTGCTGCGCGAGGTGCTCTCTGCGATCGTGGTCGCCGACGGGCGGAGCCTCGAGGCGGAGCCCACGGACGACGAGGACCCGGCCGGTGAGGAGAAGGCCGACGACACGAAGGCCGTCGGTACGGATGTCCCCGCCGGCACGGATTCCCTCGACAGCATGGATGCCCCCGACAGCACGGATGCGGCCGGCAGCATGGACGCGGCCGGCAGCGCCGATGGGGCCGGCAGCGCCGATGGGGCTGACGGCATCGATGGTGGCGCTCCGAGCGCCGATGAGGCGGCGGTCGACAGGTCGCGGTCGACGCCCACGAGCCCGCCCATGATGGTCACCGCGCCGCCTGCGGCCGACGCGGCCCCTGAGGGATCCGACAGCGCGGGCGGAAGCGTGGACGGGGCCCAGACGCCGCTCGTCCCCACCGACCCTGTGGTCAACGCCTGGATCGTCCCGGGGACGCAGAACGAGGCGGACGCCGAGGGCGCGGACTCGCCCGAGGACCGGCCGGAGGGCCCGGCGCACCGCTGAAGCCGCCCGCCCCGTCTCGACCCGCCGTCAGCACGCGACCTCTCCTCCGGGAGGCCCGGATCCCCGCAGCTCCGATCGTCAGGAGAGGCGGGGATCGTCGCGTCCGGGAACGACACGCCGAGGCCCGCTGAGAGACATGGCGACGACACGCCCGGGCGCCGTCAGGACACGCCGGGATCCTCCTCACGTGAGGGGCGTGTCGGAGTGCTCCGCAGCGCTCGTCGGAGCCCGTCGTCCACCGCGCCGATGGGCTGTCGGACCCGTCGTCCACACTGCTCTGTGCATGCTTTCCCGGCTTTCGTGCGTGGCCTCCGACGGTTGTCCCCATCCCTCCCGATCTGTCCACAGCCCGTCAACAGTCGATTGTGGATGACAGGGTTGTAACTCAGTACATCTTGTGGTCGTTCCGCCGGGGCACCACTAGGTGTAGTGTTGACGTTGTCGCAGCGATCCGGGCTCCCCGGGGAACTGTCACCGCATCAGAAGCCCTCGTGGCAGAGGTGACGGGGAGATTCCAGAGCATCGCGACACGGTCCTCGGACCTCCTGAACCACCAGCAAGAACCATCCTCATCGCGCCGCCGGCGCGGCGCTCGAGAAAGGCCCCTTCCCTTGGACATCACCGTGTACTCCAAGCCCCTCTGCGTGCAGTGCGACGCCACCAAGCGCGCCCTCAACAAGGCGGGCGTGGCCTATGACGTCGTCGACATCACCGAGGATGCCGACGCACTCGCTCGCATCAAGTCGATGGGCTACGTCCAGGCGCCCGTCGTCATCACCGAGCAGGACCACTGGTCCGGCTTCCGTCCCGACAAGATCAAGGCCGTCGTGGCCGCCACCGGCGCTCAGCGCAGCGCCGCCGCGATCTGATCGGCTCCCGGAGCTGCAGGGCGAATCGGCGTGACTGACCTCGTCTACTTCTCCTCGGTCTCGGGCAACACCCATCGCTTCGTCGAGAAGCTCGGGATGCCTGCATCCCGGATCCCGCTCTACCCCCGGGACGAGCACCTTGTCGCCGACAAGGAGTTCGTCCTGGTGACCCCGACCTATGGCGGCGGCAACGGCCACGGTGCCGTTCCCAAGCAGGTCATCAAGTTCCTCAACGACGAACGCAACCGGAACCTCATCCGGGGCGTGATCGGTGCTGGCAACACCAATTTCGGGGAGGCGTACTGCTTGGCCGGAGACATCATCTCCGCCAAGTGCCGCGTCCCGCACATGTACAAGTTCGAACTGTTCGGTACCCCTCGCGACGTGCAGCGGGTCCACGACGGATTGGAAGAGTTTTGGCGACACTGACCGAGATGCCCCCGGTCGAGCACAACAGGCAGCTCGACTACCACGCGCTGAACGCGATGCTCAACCTCTATGGTGCGGATGGTGAGATCCAGTTCGAGAAGGATCGGCTCGCCGCTCGCGAGTACTTCTTGCAGCACGTGAACCCCAACACGGTGTTCTTCCACTCGCTGCGCGAGAAGATGGACTACCTGATCGAGAACCAGTACTACGAGGCCGCGGTCATCGAGCAGTACGACTTCTCCTTCGTGGAGTCGCTGTCCGAGCAGGCCTTCGCGAAGAAGTTCCGCTTCCCGACCTTCCTGGGCGCGTTCAAGTACTACACCTCGTACACGCTGAAGACGTTCGACGGCAAGCGGTACCTGGAGCGCTTCGAGGACCGCGTGGTGATGGTGGCGCTCACCCTCGCCGAGGGTGATGAGCAGCTGGCCCGCAACCTCGTCGAGGAGATCCTCGACGGGCGCTTCCAGCCGGCCACCCCCACCTTCCTCAACGCCGGCAAGGCTCAGCGCGGAGAGCTCGTCTCCTGCTTCCTGCTGCGCATCGAGGACAACATGGAGTCCATCGGGCGCTCCATCAACTCCGCGCTGCAGCTGTCCAAGCGCGGCGGCGGCGTCGCCCTGCTGCTGAGCAACGTGCGCGAGTACGGTGCGCCGATCAAGCGCATCGAGAACCAGTCCAGCGGCGTCATCCCCGTGATGAAGCTGCTCGAGGACTCCTTCTCCTACGCGAACCAGCTCGGTGCGCGTCAGGGCGCCGGCGCGGTGTACCTCAACGCCCACCACCCGGACATCCTGCGGTTCCTCGACACCAAGCGCGAGAACGCCGACGAGAAGATCCGCATCAAGACCCTCTCCCTCGGTGTGGTCATCCCCGACATCACCTTCGAGCTCGCCAAGAACAACGAGCCGATGTACCTGTTCTCCCCGTACGACGTGGAGCGCGAGTACGGCAAGCCGTTCGCCGAGGTGAACGTCTCGGAGTCCTACCGCGAGATGGTCGACAACCCGAAGATCGCCAAGAAGAAGATCAAGGCGCGCGACTTCTTCCAGATCCTGGCGGAGATCCAGTTCGAGTCCGGCTACCCGTACATCATGTTCGAGGACACCGTGAACCGGGCCAACCCGATCCCGGGCAAGGTCACCCACTCGAACCTGTGCTCCGAGATCCTGCAGGTCTCGACCCCGTCGACCATGAACGTCGACCTGACGTACGACGAGCTCGGTCGCGACATCTCCTGCAACCTCGGCTCGATGAACATCGCCAAGGCGATGGACTCCGCGGACTTCGGCCGCACCATCGAGACCGCGATCCGTGGTCTGACCTCGGTCTCGGACAACTCCGACATCGAGTCGGTGCCGACGATCGCCGAGGGCAACCGCAAGTCGCACGCCATCGGCCTGGGCCAGATGAACCTCCACGGCTACCTCGCTCGCGAGTCCATCTTCTACGGTTCCGAAGAGGGCCTGGACTTCACGAACATGTACTTCTACGCGGTCACCTACAACGCCATCAAGGCCTCGAACAGGATCGCCAAGGAGCGCAAGGAGGTCTTCTACGACTTCGAGAACTCCACCTACGGCACCGGCACCTACTTCGACAAGTACATCGACAAGGTGTGGGAGCCCCGCACTGAGAAGGTCCGCGGCCTGTTCGAGAGCTCCAGCGTGCACCTGCCCACCCAGGAGGACTGGAAGCAGCTGCGCGAGGACGTCAAGGCGCACGGCATGTACAACGCCTACCTGCAGGCGGTCCCGCCGACCGGGTCGATCTCGTACATCAACCACTCGACGAGCTCGATCCACCCGATCGTCTCCAAGATCGAGATCCGCAAGGAAGGCAAGATCGGCCGGGTCTACTACCCCGCGCCGTACATGACCAACGACAACCTCGAGTACTACGAGGATGCGTACGAGATCGGCTACGAGAAGATCGTCGACACCTACGCCGAGGCCACGCAGCACGTGGACCAGGGCCTGTCGCTGACGCTGTTCTTCCCGGACACCGCTACCACGCGCGACATCAACAAGGCGCAGATCTACGCATGGCGCAAGGGCATCAAGACCCTGTACTACATCCGCCTGCGCCAGATGGCGATCGAGGGCACCGAGGTCGAGGGCTGCGTCAGCTGCATGCTGTGAGTCTCTGACCCCGATCACGACGGGCGGGCATCCGGATCACCGGGTGCCCGCCCGTTGTCGTCTCTGCGGGGGCGGCGGGCGCTCATCATCTGGGTCGTGTGCGCTCATCATCGGGGCGGTGAGCGCACATCATCGGGGCGGTGAGCGCACATCAGCGACGCGGTGAGCGCACGTCAGCGGGGCGGCGAGCGCAGAACGGGCGTCCAATAGGGCGAACGGTGTCCAACGGACTGTCTCTACTGGGTAGGCTGGCACGGACATCCGCCATCCCTCGAGCGAAGGAGCTCCCATGCGTGCCGAAGACTCCGCAGCCCCGAACGCAGCCACAACCGCCGCCCCCTCCGCCGCCCCCTCCGTCGTCCCGCAAGGTGCATCGGACTCTCGGCCGGCGCCGACCCCGGCCGACGATCCGGAGCGCGGATCCCGGCCTCGGGTGGTCATCGCCGTGGACCTCCCCGAGGCGCTCTGCCAGCAGATCGCGGAGGCCGAGCCCCGCGTCGACGTCATCCGCGACCACACGCTCTATCGGCCCCGTCACGGACCGGCGGACTGGGCCGGCGATCCCGACCATGTCCGCACTCCCGCGGAGCAGACCGCCTACGACGAGATGGTCGATTCGGCCGACGTGCTGTTCTCCCTGCCCGACGTCGACCCCTCCGCCCTGCGCCGCACGGCCGAGGCCAACCCGCGCCTGCGCTGGGTGCAGGCCATGGCCGCCGGGAGCGGTGCGCAGGTCCGGGCTGCCGGCCTCGACCCGGCCACGCTCGAGCGGATCACCGTCACCACCACGGCCGGCGTCCATGGCCGCCCGCTCGCGGAGTTCGCCCTCTTCGGCGTCCTCGCCGGCGCGAAGACCCTCCCGCAGCTCGCCGCCCAGCAGCGGGCCCATGAGTGGAGCGACCGCTGGGAGATGAAGCAGCTCGACGAGATGACCGTGCTGATCGTGGGCCTCGGCGGCATCGGCAGCGCCTGCGCGAGCCTTTTCTCCGCAGTCGGTGCGCACGTGCTCGGCACCACCCGCAGCGGGGAGCCCGTGGACGGTGTCGACGAGCTCGTCCCCGCCGACCAGCTGGTTGCGGCCGCCGCACGGGCCGACGCGATCGTCGTGACCCTGCCCGGGACCGCGGCGACCGAGGGGCTCGTCGGCGCGGAGGTGCTCGAGGCCGTGCGGCCGGGAACCATCCTGGCGAACGTCGGGCGCGGCACCGTGGTCGACGAGAGCGCGCTTCTCGCCGCGCTCGAGGACGGTCGGATCGGTTTCGCCGCCCTCGACGTCTTCGCGACCGAGCCGCTGCCGTCGACCAGCCCGCTGTGGGATCATCCTCGTGTCCTGGTCAGCCCGCACACCGCTGCCCTCAGCTCGCACGAGGAGGCGCGGATCGTGCGACTGTTCCTCGACAACCTCGGTCGTCTCCTCGACGGCGCAGAGCTGCGCAACGTAGTGGACACCGTCGAGTTCTACTGAGACTCCCGAGAGTTCTGCTGGAACTCCCGAGCGTTCTGCTGAGGCTCCCGAGAGCCCCCGAAGGAAGGACCTGTCATGTCCAGCCCTGAGACCCGCGACCCGTCGCCCGCCGTCTCCCGAGCCCTGGGGATCCTGCGCGCCCTCGAGGTCGCCGGTGTGCCCCTGACGCTCTCGGAGATCGCCCGTGAGGTCGGGATCGCGAAGTCCTCCGCCTCGAACATCTGCCAGGCGCTCGAGGGGGAGGGCATGATCCAGCGCGCCGAGAGCGGCTACCGGCTCGGCCTGCGCACGGCCGAGCTCGGCGGGGCCTTCGCCGCCCAGTTCAACCAGGTGCGTGAATTCTTCAGCGTGGTCGAGGCGGATCCGCTGCTGCGCACCCATGTCGTGCAGATCGCGATGCTGGATGCTCCGGACGCCATCTACCTCGCCCGTCACGAGGGGCGCACCGAGCGCCTCGGCACGCCCCTGGGCTCCCGGCTGCCACTGGTCTACTGCGCGGTCGGCAACGCGATGCTGCTCGGGATGGGGGAGGAGGAGGTCGAGGCCGTCCTGTCCGCGTCGACCTTCGTCCCGAAGACCGAGCGCTCCGTGACCACACCCGATCAGGTGCGCACGAAGATCGCCGAAGGCCGCGAGCGCGGTTATGCCGTCGACCACGGCGAGTCCTTCCCGGGCATCTTCGGCGTCGCCGCACCCCTGGAGCCGTGGCAGCCGGGCGATCCACGCATGGCCGTCGGCGTCCCTCTCGGTGCCTCCGAGGCCGACGAGACGACCATCGCCGCCGTCGGCGCCGCACTGCTCGATATCTCCGCGCAGCTCACGAATCCGCTGTCGCGCCGGCCTGCGTGAGGACCGACCTGCTGTCGGGGCGACCCGTCTGACGGTGAGCCCGCTGTCGCGCCGACCCGCGTGACGGCGAGCCCGCTGTCGGGCCGACCCGCGTGAGGACCGGCCTGCTGTCGCGCTGTCTCGCCCGACGGCGATCCCGTCGCGCCCCCTGATCGGTGGCCCTTCACCACCCACGCTCTGCCCGCCACGTGTTCAACCAGTTGCACTGCGTTCACAATTGAGTACAGTGGGCGACGCCGCGCGGCTCTGCCGCGCTCCAGCGCCACCGCACGCACCCGACGCATCGAAGGAGATGCCATGAGCTCGACGACGAGCGCACCTCGCCCCGAGGGCGCGCAGCATCTGTCCGATCAGGAGTACGCCGCGAACCTCCGTCGTGCAACGCTCTCCTCGAGCATCGGCAGCGCGATGGAGTACTTCGACTTCGCGATGTACGGACTGATGACCGCCCTGGTCTTCAACACCCTCTTCTTCCCCGACGGTGACCCGGCGATGAACACGGTCGCCGCCTTCGGGATCTACGGCGTCGGGTTCGTCGCCCGCCCCTTCGGCGGCCTCATCTTCGGCACCCTCGGTGACCTGGTGGGACGCAAGTGGGTCCTGGTCGTCACGGTGCTGCTGATGGGCGGCTCCTCGACCCTCATCGGGGTGCTGCCCACCTTCCACCAGGCGGGCTACCTCGCCCCGATCCTCTTGGTGATCCTGCGCCTGCTGCAGGGCCTCGGAGCCGGCGCCGAGCAGGCCGGGGCCACCGTGCTCATGGCCGAGTACGCCCCGGTGCGACGCCGCGGCTTCTTCTCCGCACTGCCGTTCATCGGCATCCAGGCCGGCACGCTGCTCGCGGCGCTCGTCTTCACGCTGCTCACGCTGATGCCCGAGGACGCCTTCCTCGCCTACGGCTGGCGGATCCCGTTCCTCGCGTCGTTCGTGCTGATCATCGTCGCGCTGCTGATCCGCTCCCACCTGCGGGAGACCCCCACCTTCGTG
This sequence comes from Brachybacterium sp. 107, assembly GCF_052379725.1. Lineage (NCBI taxonomy): Bacteria > Bacillati > Actinomycetota > Actinomycetes > Micrococcales > Dermabacteraceae > Brachybacterium > Brachybacterium sp. 107. The sequence goes on from NZ_JBQSYW010000008.1 coordinate 156,526, forward strand.
CATCTCGAGAAGCACGAGCAGGTCGCCGAGCGGCCGCTGCGGGAGATCTTCACCCGCGGCCGGCCCGGCGTGGTCGTGGGCATCGGGCTGCGCATGGCCGAGAACGGCGGCAGCTATATGTTCCAGTCGCTCGCGCTCGCCTTCGTCACCTCTGCCGCGATCGGCCTGGACCGGGGAATCGTCACCTGGGGCGTCACCCTCGGCTCGCTGCTGGGCATGGTCACCGTGCCGCTGAGCGGGCACCTCTCCGATCGTTTCGGTCGGGTGCCCGTCTATCGCGCCGGCGCCGTGTTCATGCTCGCGTACACGTTCCCGGCCTGGTACCTGCTGTCCATCGGCAGCGAGGTCGTCGCGGTGGCGGTCATCGCGATCGGTCTCGGCATCGCGGTGAACACCATGCTCGGTCCGCAGTGCGCGATGCTGCCCGAGCTGTTCGGCGCCCGCCACCGCTACCTCGGCGTCGCCATGGCCCGGGAGATCTCCGCGGTGCTCGCCGGCGGCCTGGCCGGTGTGCTCGGTGCGGCGCTGCTGGCCTGGACCGACGGGAACTGGATCGTGCTGGCCGTCTACATGGGAACGCTCGCCTCCATCACCGTGGGTGCCACGTTCCTGGTGCCGGAGACCCGCGGCCGGGACCTGCTGTCGGTGCAGGACGCCCTGCGCCTCTCGCTCGATGAGTCCGACCGCGAGGACCGTGCGGCGGAGTTGGCTCTCGCCTCGGGCAGTGCGCGAACCTCCGCCTCGAGGACCCTCAGCACGCCACAGTCCTGAGGCCGGCGGTGCCGTGCCGAGCGGTCGAGCGCCCGACGGCGGGCCGTCGGCGACGAGGGAGACTCCGAGGTCTCACTGTCTCCCTCCCGTCGGGGGCCGGTGATCAGGGCTGCCGGGGCCGCTGCGGATCGAGGCGACCGTACGTCAGCCGCCGCAGCAGCATCTCCGCCGGGCCGCGCACGCTTCGTGAGTCCATCCAGGCTGCGAGGGGCAGGGAGAGCAGCCACACCAGGAGAGCGATCGCGACGGCGCCGGCAGTGCTCAGGTGCACGCCGAGTCCCAGTCCCCAGTCCGCCATCAGCGGCGCCAGCAGCAGGGACTGGAGCAGATAGAAGGTCAGCGAGCGCTGCCCGACGGCGCTCAGCGCACGCACCAGCGCGCCGGTCCGGGGCGCCGACGCCCCCGTCGGGGCGACCCCGGGAACTCGCGCCTGTGTGGAGGAGGGAAGGCCATAGGCACGCTGAGCCGGTTCCCGCGCCGCGTCCGCGGCGGCGGCCTCCCGGCGTCTCTCGCGCTGGGCCGCCTTGTCCAGAGGACCGTCCCCCGAGCCCGAGCCCGAGCCCGAGCCCGAGCCCGAGCCCGAGCCCGCACCCGCGCCTGAGCTCGTTTCCGAGCCCGGGTCCAGGTCAGGACTTGACGTCGTCCTCGCGGGGGCACGTCCCTCCAGGTGGACTGCGAGCAGGCCGAACGCCGCGGCGTACCCGATCCCGCAGGCGATGCCGGCCAGCGAGTTGAGACCGCTGAACGCCCAGCCCACCGCCTCCGGCAGGGGGATCACCCCCGTGATGAGGAGGGCGTCGGGCACCCCGCCGAGCCAGCCGATGGCGATGCCGCCGACCGCCACGCGTGCCAGCAGGCGGGTGTGTCGCCGCGGCTCGTCGAGCACCCGGTGGCGGGCGGCGACCCAGCCCACCAGGATCGACACCGGGGTGAGGAGCAGAGCGCCAGGCAGCAGCCCCATGGTCCAGATCGCCAGGCGGGCGAGGATGGAGACCAGATACGGCTGCCCGTAGGCGTAGTCCCGCACGAGCCCCATCCCGAAGGATCCGGACTCCATGGAGCCGATGACCTCGGGCGGCGCGAAGAAGGCCAGTGAGATGGCGCTGAGGATGCTGAACAGGGCGAACAGGAGGATCAGCGCGACGAGCACCCCGATCCAGATTACCAGGGTGCGCGTGCGTCGACCGAAGAAGATCCACACCATCAGCAGTCCGGCGACCGCGTACGCCCCCAGGATGTCCCCGTAGAACAGCAGAGCGGCGTGGAGCAGGCCCAGCAGAAGCATCGCCCAGTGGCGGCGGCGCATCATGGCGCGCACGATGCGTGGCTCCATGCCGCGGTCGAGGCGGGAGCGGTAGAACTGCACCATCCCGTAGCCGAAGAGGACCGCGAACAGGGGCATCGCCCGGTGGTCGACCGCGATGGTCATGGCGACCTGCACCACCCAGTCGGCGCCGCTGCGGGCAGGGACGTGCGGGGTCATGCCCACGGAGCCCTCGTGGCCCCAGAGATACCAGGACACGTTCGCGATCGCGATCAGCGCGAGCATCAGCCCACGGGCGATGTCCGGCGCGAGGGACCGCGGCGGGGCGGCGGACGGAATCGCCGGCGCAGATGGCCCCTGGTCGGCCGGCCTCGGATCGGACGGCCTCGGATCGGCCGGGGCGGGATCAGGCGGGTTCCGGTCGGACGGGGTCGGGTCGGTGGCCGGGGTGGGTACGTCGGTCACGTCGGGGCCTTCCTCTGCGGCGGCGCACCCGGATCTCCAGCACTGCTCGCTGCGGGCGCTTCGCGTCGTCTCCCGAACCTAGTGAGGCGCAGGGAGGATGTCCCGCGACCAAAGTCGGGTGCCTGTCATGGATCGGCGTGACGGATGTCAGGGACGGGCGGGAGCGCTCGGAGCGATCGGAGCGATCGCAGCGGTCAGGGCGTCGGGGATGGTGCGATGCGGTTCGACGGGCCGCGCGACACGACGCGCCGGGACGAGGTCCTGGGGGCGGATCTCCGCACTCCGCACCGCCGTTCCTGGGACCGCGATGCAGGTCGTGGCCATGGCGCGGACGTGGTGTCCAGAGACACCCGTCCCGGAGGAGCGGGGATGGCCCGGCCGAGCGCCCGTACTGCCTAGACTGGCGGGGAACTAGACCCCCTGGCGGGGAGCTACACCCCCGATTCTTTGCGACAGTGAGGCTGCGGTGAACGACCACCTGAAGACGACGGTCCAGGCGATCAACTGGAACCGGATTCCGGACCCGAAGGACCAGGAGGTGTGGGACCGCCTGACCGGCAACTTCTGGCTGCCGGAGAAGGTCCCGCTGTCCAACGACATCCAGTCCTGGAACCGGCTCCCCGAGACCGAGAAGAACCTGACCATGCGCGTGTTCACGGGGCTCACCCTGCTGGACACGGTGCAGGGCACCGTCGGCGCGGTCTCGCTGATCCCCGACGCGATCACCCCCCACGAGGAGGCGGTGTACACCAACATCGCGTTCATGGAGTCGGTGCACGCGAAGTCGTACTCCCAGATCTTCTCGACGCTGTCGAACACGAAGCAGATCGACGAGGCGTTCCGCTGGAGCGAGTTCAACGAGCCGCTGCAGAAGAAGGCTCAGATCGTCATGGGCTACTACGCGGGCGATGACCCGGAGAAGCGCAAGGTCGCCTCCACGCTGCTGGAGTCGTTCCTGTTCTACTCGGGCTTCTACCTGCCCATGCACTACTCCGCCCACGGCGAGCTCACCAACACCGCCGACATCATCCGCCTGATCATCCGTGACGAGGCGGTCCACGGCTACTACATCGGGTACAAGTTCCAGAAGGCGATGGAGAAGGCCTCTCCGGAGCGCCGCCAGGAGCTCAAGGACTACACGATGTCCCTGATGTTCGAGCTGTACGAGAACGAGGAGGAGTACACCGAGGATCTCTACGACCCGGTGGGCTGGACCGAGGAGGTCAAGACCTTCCTGCGCTACAACGCGAACAAGGCGCTCATGAACCTCGGCTTCGAAGGTCTGTTCCCGCAGGATCAGACCGAGGTCAACCCGGCGATCCTCGCCGCGCTCTCCCCGAACGCGGATGAGAACCACGACTTCTTCTCCGGCTCGGGCTCCAGCTACGTCATGGGCAAGGCCGTCGAGACCGAGGACGACGACTGGGACTTCTGAGCCCCGC